>JAFPWV010000005.1 GCA_017412675.1 Clostridia bacterium | reverse complement strand
CGGCCTTGGGCGGCGGTGATCCCCAAGAGGCTGGCCGCGGAAGCCTCTTGGGTCCCGTCCGGAAGGACAAAAAAACGATGGATTCAGCGTGTACATCCCCGCAAACGTTAGTGCGCAAGAAAGAGAAACGGCGCAAGCTGAATGAACGCCCCGCTCTCCGCGGGCTCCCCGCTGTCTCCGGGCACCGCCCGGCGCAGGCAGGACGAAAGGACCGCGTCCTTTCTCCGCGCGCACCTCTGGCGTGCGTCCTTTTGTTTACATTTTCCGCTTGAAAACCCGCCTGTGTTTTCCTTATACTATAAGAAAACCTGTGTCCTTCTCACGAAAGGTGCTATTTTATGAAACCGATGAAACTTTCCCGTCTTTGCCGCCCGGCCGCGCTGCTCCTCGCCGTCCTCCTCCTCGCCCTGCCGATGGCTTCATGCTCGAAGCGCGGGGAATTCGCGCCGCCCGCCGGGTATCAGGCCGCCTCCGACGAAAAGGCCGACTTCCACTTCTACGTCCCCGACAAGTGGACCGTCGATTATTCCACCGGCGCCGCGGGCGCTTACTTCTCCGCCGCCGATCCGTCCTCCGTGTCCGTCATGGCATGGGAGCTCCCGCACGCCGACACCACCCTCGACGAGTGGTGGGAGCTCAACCGCGCGGAGATCGAGGAGGTCTTCGACGACTTCAACCTCGAATCCGAGGAAAACACCACCGTCGACGGGCAGTATGCCAAGAAATTCGTTTATACAGCCTCCCTCGGCGGGTACGCGTACCGGTATCAGCAGGTCGCCGCGATCAAGGGGACGTCGGTGTACCTCTTCACCTACGCCTCGATCGAGGAGAACTACGAAAAGCACCTCGACGAGGTGAACGCTATGCTCGGGTATCTCCTGCTGCGGTGAACACGATGACCGAACACTATTTTGACCAGTCCGCGACGACCAAGCCGTCCGAGGCCGCCGTCGAAGCGATGCTCTCCGCCGCATGGGGGAACCCGTCGTCCGTCCATGCCGTCGGACAGCGGGCGGCGAACGAACTGCGCGAGGCGAGGATCGCCGTCGGACGCACGCTCGGGATGCCGCGCTTCTCGCAGGACCGCCTGATCTTCACCTCCTGCGGCACCGAATCGAACAACATCGCCCTGCTCGGCTGCGCGCGCGCGAAAAAACGCGATCCCGAACGCCCGGGCACGGTGATCCTCTCGGCGGGGGAGCATCCGTCGCTCGAAAATCCGGCCCTCCTGCTCGAAAAAGAGGGCTATGCCGTTGTCCGGGTCCCGACGGCCGGGGGTGCGCTCGACCTCGATTTCCTCGCGGGGGCCCTCGACGAGGCAGAAGCCCCGGTGATCTTCGCGGGGTTCATGCTCGTCAACAACGAGACGGGCGCGGTGTATGACGTCCGGTCCGCCGCCTCCCTCGTGAAAAAGAAATTCCCCGACGCCGTGGTCCATTGCGACGCGGTGCAGGGGTATCTCAAAATGAAGTTCACGCCGGCAGCCCTCGGCGTCGACACGCTGACCGTGAGCGCGCACAAGATCCACGCGGTCCGCGGCGCAGGCGCACTCTATGTGAACGCCGCGACCGTCAAGCGCCGGAACATCACGGCGGTCATGCCCGGCGGCGGTCAGGAGGGCGGATTCCGCAGCGGGACGGAGAACCTCGCGTCGATCCGGTCCTTCGCGGCAGCGGCGGAGGAGGGATACGCGCGCCTCGACGAGCACATCGCCCGGACGTCCGATTTGCGCAGGGCCCTCGACGAAGGCCTCTCCCGCCTCGACGTGCGCCTGAACCGGCCCGCGAAGGGGATCGACAACATCGTGAGCGTGGTCCTGCCCGGCATCCGGAGCGAGACGATGCTCAACGAGCTGTCGGGCCGCGGGATCTATGTCTCGGCGGGATCGGCGTGCGCGGCGAACAGCAAGAAGAAGAGTCTCGCGCTCGAGGCGTTCGGGGTGAGCGCGTCCGACGCGGACTCGACGATCCGGGTGAGCCTCGACCACTCGAACACGCGTGAGGACGTCGACGCCCTGCTCGAAGGCCTTGCGGAGGGAATCGCAAAGCTGCAGAGGAAGCGCGGATGAGAGGCTGAGGGCGAATTCAGAATTCAGAATTAAGAATTCAGAATTGGCTGGGCCGAACACGAACCGCTGCACCCATTGCCTCGACGGAGTCGTAAGCCCGAACACATGCAGCTGTACTCCTTGCCACGACGGAGTCGTAAGCCCGGACACGGAAAGCTACACAATATGGCGCGAGCGAGCCATTTTGATTCAGAGCCACTCATCTTGGGGATGGCCCCTGTTAATCCAACGTGCGAAAGGCGAGATGGAACTTGTTCCATCCGCCGTGGGGCCAGATGAAATGGAGCAAAGGTGCAGTTGCGCCGAGGTACGCACGTTGAGGGGTGGAGTCCAGAGGCGGGAAAGGCCTTGGGCGGCGGTGATTGACAAGATGGCCGGTCGGTTTCACCCCGTGAAACCGGGGAGCCCTCTTGTCCGCCAGCCGCGCAGGCGATCCCTGAAAGCCCCGAAGGGCTTTCTTCCTCGTCTCCCCTGCATGAAATGCAACGCTGCATACTACCCGCAAGCGAAGCCGCGCAGGCAGAACATGCGATAAAGATTCATGGAAAGGCACACGGAAAATGCTGTATAGGAATTTTCTCTGGGACTTCGACGGCACCCTCTTCGATTCCTACCTCCACGTCATGCGGTGCTGCTGGGACGCCCTCGAGGACGCCGGGCTCGCCGCTTCCCTCGACTGGGACATGACGTACCGCTGCCTTCTCAAATCCTTCGCCACCATGAAGCGCTACACCGGGATGCCGGACGACGTGTATGCCGCGTTCGTCGCGCGCTCCCACCTCGTCGGGGACGCCGAAGTCCTCCCCCGCGCCGTGCCGTTCGATGACGCGAAGGACGTCCTCGCCGCCGTCGTGAAGCGGGGAGGCCGAAACTACCTCTATACCCACCGCAACGAGACCGCCCGGTGGTACCTCGAAACCTACGGCCTCGCGGATCTCTTCGCCGATCTGCTCATGGCCGAGGAGGGCTTCCCCGCGAAACCCGCCCCCGACGCCGTCCTCGCGCTGATCGGACGCAACGGGCTCGACCCCGCGGAATGCGTGATGGTCGGGGACCGCGAGATCGACGGGCTGGCCGGAAAGAACGCCGGGATCGCGGGCGCGCTCGTCAATTACCCGCCCTGCCTCCCCGACGGAACGTGCCCCGCGGACGTCACCGGCATGGACTATACCGCGAAAACCCTCACGGATTTTGCCCGGCAGATGGGGATTTTTTGAACGGGATCCGGCCCCGGCGCGTCTTTCTTGTGCAAAACGGCCCGGATCGCGGAGTGCGCCCCGGAAAGATTGTGCATTACGACAGCCGATGCCTCTTGCGAAGGTTCCCGAATTGTGTTATAATAGGAAACGGTAGATAGATTGATGATGGAGAGTGGGCGACAGACAGTCCACTCTCTTCTTATGAAACAGACGAAACAGGCAAAAACATGAAACAGAAGAAAAACATCGCGGGAGTCGTCTGGGACCTCGCCGCACCGCTGTGCGAAGAATTCGGGTACATCCTCTGGGACGTCGAGTACGTCCGGGAGGGCGCGGACATGATTCTGCGCATCACCATCGACACCGACGCGGAGGGCGGCATCACCATCGACGACTGCGAGAAGCTGCACCGCGCGATCGATCCCATCCTCGACGAGGCCGATCCCATCGAAGAGGCGTATATGCTCGCCGTCTCCTCCCCCGGCGTGGAGCGGACCCTCACCCGGCCGCTGCATTTCCGGCGGATGGCGGGCGAGGACGTCAATCTGCGCTTTTACGCCGCCGTCGACGGATCGAAGAGCCTCCGGGCGACCCTCGAGGGGTACGACGAGGAGCGGGACGAGATCGTCGTCTCGGTGAACGGGGAAGAAAAGCGGTTCCCCGCGAAGGCCGTCGCCAAGTGCGAGACGGTATTTGACTGGCAGAACATTTAAGAACCAACAGAAACTATCGAAAGGCATGGACTGTTTGATATGAACGCAGAGCTGTTTGAGGCGCTCGAAGCCCTCGAAAAGGTCAAGGGCATCCCGGTGGACTATATGCTCGAAAAGGTGGAGGCCGCCCTCCTTTCCGCGTGCCGGAAGGAACTGAACGGGATCCCCTGCCGCGTCGACATCGACCGGGCAAAGAAGGATATCCGCGTCTATAAGTGCCGCACCGTGGTCGAGGAGGTCACCGATCCGAAGTCCGAGATCTCCCTCGAAGCCGCGCAGGAGATCAGCCGCCGGTACGAGCTCGGCATGACGGTGGACGAAGAGCTGAAGACGAAGAGCTTCGGCCGCATCTCCGCGCAGACGGCGAAGCAGGTGATCGTGCAGGGCATCCGCGAGGCGGAAAAGAACAACATCACCCGCGAATACGACCGGAAGCGCGAGGAAGTCATCTCCGCGCTCGTCTCAAAGCGGGACGACACGACCGGCGACGTCTGGGTGGACACCGGCGCGAGCGAGGGCGTGCTTTTGCCGAAGAGCGAGCAGATCCCGGGCGAGGATCTCCGCGTCGGGGACCGCATCCGCGTCTATGTGACCGAGGTCAACCACTACGTTTCCGCGGAAGACACGGCGACGGTGGCGAACCTCTCGCGGACCGCTCCCGGCATGATCAAGCGCATGTTCGAGACGGACATCCCGGAGATCGCGGACGGCACGGTGCTCGTGAAGGGCGTCGCGCGGGAAGCGGGCTCGCGGACCAAGATCTCCGTCCTGTCGCGGGATCCCGCGGTGGACGCGGTCGGCGCGTGCATCGGCAACCGGGCGATCCGTTCGAGCGCGATCTCGGAGGAGCTGCACGGCGAGAAGATCGACGTGATCCAGTACTCCGAGAAGCCCGAGGAATACATCGCGGCGGCGCTCTCTCCGGCGTCGGTGATCGACGTGGAATTCGACGGCGAACGGTGCGCGACGGTCCATGTGGCGGGCGACCAGCTCAGCCTGGCGATCGGGAAGGAAGGCCAGAACGTGCGTCTCGCGGCGAAGCTCACGGGCTGCAAGATCGACATCAAGGGGATCAAGTCCCAGAACTGACGGAGGGCCCGGAAGATGGCCGAAACCAGAAAAAAGCCGCAGCCCGCGGTGAAGAAAAAGATCCCGCAGCGGCGGTGCGTCGGGTGTCAGGGGACGTTTGACAAGCGCGACCTCTTGCGGGTGGTGCGGTCCCCCGACGGCTTGATCTCGCTGGATTTCACCGGCAAAAAATCGGGCAGGGGCGCGTACCTCTGCTTCAGCGAGGCGTGCTTCAAAAAGGCAAAGAAGTCGGGGATCCTCGCGCGGTCCCTCGAATGCGAGATCGCGCCGGAGATCTACGACGCCCTCGAGCATGAGATCCGCGCGGCGGCGGAAATCAACGAATAGAGAATCGTGAACGGGGAATTCAGAATTAAGAATTAAGAATTCAGAATTCAGAATTCAGAATTGAAAAGGAACGAATCTGCATTCCTCGCTCTTCACGCAGGAGGCCGGGCATATCCCCGGCACGATCGGCATAATCTCCGGGGGAGCTGTCCCGGCGGAGAAGAAAAGGAAAGCATGACGGAAAAACGGATCGGTCTGTGCATGGCTGCGGGCGGCGTGACCGTCGGGGCGGATGCCGTTCTCGACGCGGTACGGCGCGGGCGTGCGAAATTCGTGCTCCTCGCCTCGGACGCTTCCGCGAGGACCCGCAAGCAGATCACGGACAAATGCAATTACTACCATGTGACAGTATTTGACGGAACATACACCGGAGCAGCCTTGGCCGCAATGCTCGGCAAGCGTTCTTGCTGCGCGGCTGCCGCGTTTACGGGAAAAGGTCCGTGGGAGGGCGTGTGCCAGGCCCTTTCCGCAGAGACCCGCGCACAGGAAAGCTGCGATGACAGAAAGGATGATGGATAATGGCAACGAAGTCGAACTCGATGTTCAGAATAACTCAGCTGGCGAAGGACCTCGGTCAGAAGCCGAAGGATCTCGTCGCCACCCTCGCTGAGCTCGGCGTCACCGTGAAGAGCAATTCCGTGACGCTGGACCCGGACGAGGTGAATCTTCTGTTCGAGCATCTCTCCGCGGGCGCACGGATCAAGGACATAGACGGTTACATGAACGGCAAGACGAGCATCACGGTCCCGGAGAACCCGGAGATCGCGGCGGCTCGTGAAGCCAAGCGTCAGGCCGAGGAAGAGGCCCGCCTCGCGGCGGAAAAAGCGGCGGCGGAGGCCGAGGCCAAGCGCAGAGCCGAAGAGGAGGCCCGGATCGCGGCGGAAAAGGCTGCGGCAGAGGCAGAGGCGAAGCGCAGAGCCGAAGAAGAGGCCCGGATCGCGGCGGAAAAGGCGGCGGCAGAGGCCGAGGCGAAGCGCAAAGCCGAAGAGGAAGCCCGCGCGGCTGCGGAAGCGGAAGCGGAAGCAAAGCGCAAGGCCGAAGAAGCCCGGATCGCGGCGGAAGCGGAAGCGAAGCGCAAGGCGGAGGAAGAGGCGAAGAAGAACCAGCAGCGCCCCGCGAATCCGCAGACGAGACCCGCGCAGCCGACCGCGCAGCCGACCGGCCAGACGCCGAGACCCGTCACCGGCACGAACCCGCCGAGGACCGGCACGGTTCAGCCCGGACGTGACAACCGGCAGCCCACCGGCACCCGCACCGACGGCACACGGCCTGCGGGAGACCGGTTCGGCAGTCCGCGGCCCGGACAGACGTCTCAGCAGACCGGCGGCGCCTACGGGCAGAGACCCGCGGGGCAGTCGTCCTACGGCCAGCAGGGCAGTCGGAATCAGGGCAATCGTCCCGGACAGGGCGGCGGCGGCAAAGACAAGGATTCCGGCAGCCAGAGAGGCCCGATCGCGCCGCAGCCGAAGCCGAAGATCGAGAGCGGCGTCGAGCGCAAGCGCACGGGCAGCACCCGCATCGTGGACACCCGCACCGGCTCGAAGGTCGATCTGTCGAAGTACGACGAGCGGCTTGACAACTTCACCCCGGAGATCGACGAGAACCACAGCACGTCGAAGCAGAAGGTGAAGAAGCAGAACCAGAAGCCGGAGAACCGCGGAACGGGCCGCAAGAACGACAAGGAACGCTTTGCCATGGACAAGATGGCGAAGGCGAACCTCGAAAAGGCGAAGAAGCAGCCTCTGAAGATCACCCTGCCCGACGAGATCTCCGTCGGCGAGCTGGCCCAGCGGCTGAAGATCACGGCGGCGGAATGCGTGAAGAAGCTGATGATGATGGGCGTCATGGCGACGGTCAACCAGATCATCGACTACGACACGGCGTACCTGATCGCCGACGAGCTCGGCGCGGTCGTGACGAAGGAAGTCACGGTCACGATCGAGGAGCGCCTGTTCGGCAATGAAGAAGAGACGAACGAGGCGGACATGGAGATCCGCGCGCCGATCGTCGTGGTCATGGGCCACGTCGACCACGGCAAGACGTCCATCCTCGACGCGATCCGCCACACCAACGTGACGGGCGGCGAAGCGGGCGGCATCACCCAGCACATCGGCGCGTACCGCGTCAACGTGAACGGGCGGGACATCACGTTCCTCGACACCCCGGGCCACGAGGCATTCACGGCCATGAGAGCGCGCGGCGCGCAGTGCACCGACATTGCGATCCTCGTGGTGGCGGGTGACGACGGCATCATGCCGCAGACAATCGAGGCGATCAACCACGCGAAGGCGGCGGGCGTCGACATCATCGTGGCGATCAACAAGATGGATAAGCCCGAGGCGGACGCGGAGCGCGTCAAGACCGAGCTGACGAAATACGAGCTCGTGCCCGAGGAGTGGGGCGGCGACGTCATGTGCGTCCCGGTCTCCGCGAAGACGGGCATGGGTCTGAACGATCTGCTCGAGGACATCCTCCTCATCGCGGACGTCAAGGAATACAAGGCCAACCCGAAGAAGCGCGCGAAGGGCGTCGTGATCGAAGCGAAGCTGGATCGCGGCCGCGGTCCGGTGGCGACGGTCCTCGTGCAGGACGGTACGCTGCATTCCGGCGACATCGTGATCGCGGGGACGTCCGTGGGCCGTGTGCGCGCGATGACCAACGACCGCGGGCGGACGCTCAAGGAAGCGGGTCCGTCGGTGCCGGTGGAGATCATCGGTCTGTCCGAGGTCCCGACGGCGGGCGACGAATTCAACGCCGTGGAAGACGAGCGCATGGCGCGTGAGCTGGCGGATCAGCGGCGCGAAAAGGCGAAGGAAGAGCTGTTCAAGGCATCCGCGAAGGTGTCCCTCGACGACCTGTTCAGCCAGATCGCGGCGGGCGTGAAGGAGCTCAACATCATCGTGAAGGCGGACGTGGGCGGTTCCGCGGAAGCGGTCAAGTCCTCGCTCGAAAAGCTGTCGAACGACGAGGTGAAGGTCCGCGTGATCCATTCGGCGGTCGGCGGCATCTCGGAGAACGACGTCATGTTTGCGGCGGCGTCGAACGCGATCATCGTCGGGTTCAACGTGCGTCCGGACAAGAGCGCGATCGATTCGGCGGAGCGTCAGAACGTGGACATCCGCACATACCGGATCATTTACGAGTGCATCGAAGAGATCACGGCCGCGATGAAGGGTATGCTGGCGCCGCAGTACAAGGAAGTGCTGCAGGGACACATCGAGGTCCGTCAGGCGATCCGCGTGCCGAACGTGGGCATCGTGGCGGGCTCGTACGTCCAGGACGGCAAGGTCACGCGTCAGTCGCTGATCCGGATCGTGCGGGACGGCATCGTCATCATGGAAGACAAGATCTCGTCGCTGCGCCGGTTCAAGGACGACGTGCGCGAGGTGGCGCAGGGCTACGAATGCGGCATCGGGCTCGAGAAGTGCAACGACATCCAGGTCGGGGACATTCTCGAAGCGTACGTCATGGAAGAGGTCGCACGTTAAGCGGGCAGTGCCCGGAGACAGTCGGCGGGCTCACCGTTGGCAAGCCCGCGGAGAGCGGGTCCCTTGTTTTGCCTGCGCACTGACGTTTGCGGGGATGTACACGCTGAATCCATCGTTTTTTTCGCCTGCGCGGCTGGCGGACAAGAGGGCTCTGGAGCCGCCCTCTTGTCAATCACCGCTCCCAGAGGCGCGTTCCCCGCCTCTGGACTCCACCCCTGCCTCAGGTACAACCTCCTTTTTCATTCTGAAGCGCCGTTCAATGGGGCATAACGCCTCATCCATTCTTGATTACAGGGGCCAGTTCCGCGTTAGGAAGCCAAAGACGCACAAAATACGCTCAACGCCGAGAATACAGCTTGCCTCGTCAGACTTTCACCAGCAATGGT
>JAFPWV010000028.1 GCA_017412675.1 Clostridia bacterium | reverse complement strand
CTCGATCACGACATGGATCGTGGAGCCGTCGTGAATGCCGAGCTGCCTACGGATCGCCTTCAGAACGCCGATGACGTAGCAGACTGAGCCGTCTTTGTTCTTCAGGCCCATATTGACGATGCTCCCGTCGTATGGAATACCGCCGAACAAGGCATGGACCCTGACGCGGCCTCGCCCGAATTCTTCACGGATATCCCACGGGAAGGAAATATAGGCCCCGCCGTTATCCGGGAGTTCGTGCAGGACGGCGTCGTATTCATACCGTTTGTTCCCACTCACAGCAGCACCTTCTTCAGCATCACGGTGTCGTCGGTCCGGGATTCTTCTTCAAAACCGCGGCGCAGGAAGAGGCCGCGCGCGGGATTGTCGGCCGCCATATCGTCGTACAGCACGGCGACGCCGTTTTCCTTCGCTGCGCCGCACAGGAGCTCGAGCGCAAGGCTGCCATAACCGCGTCCGCGGTATTTTGCGAAAACGATCACGTCGGCGAGGAATCGATGCGAATCTTCCTCTTCGTGATAGGCGATCTCCCCGACGAAGTTCCCGTCGGCGTCCTTCAGATACCGGTAAAACCGCCTGCCGTCGGGACGCGCGATCCAGTGCTCGTACCAGTCATGCCACCGATCCTTCGGGAAGGGGATCGTGCCGCCCCATGCGTGGTTGTAAGCCATCGTATCTTCATCCGCAAGCATCGCCTCCCGGAACCACAGCTCCTCGGGCATCGGCTCATACAGGGTGAGCGCGGCGTCGTATCCGGAAAACCGCCGGTCCTTTCCGAGGCATTCCATCTCGACCGCCGTCCGCACCTCGCCGCGGATGGGATAGACCTCCGTCCTGCCGGTCTCGCAAAAGCCTGCGGCCCGGTAACAGGCGCATGCCGGGAGATTGTCCTCGAAGACGGCGAGCGACACCCGGTCCGCCCGGTAGATCCCGAACGCAAAATCGAGCCCCAGCCGCAGCATCGCGCGCCCGATCCCGCGGTTCCGCTTGGCCGGATCGACGATCACAAACCCAAAGCGCAGCTCGTCGAGGGTGTCCTTCGGATTCCGCAGGCAGAAGAACCCGGCCGGCTTCCGTTCGTCGAGCGCGGTGAAGCGCATGAGATCCCCGGTCCTTCGGAATCCTTCTTCGGTGAGCGGAAAATCTCCGAGAACGCCCGCGCTCCAGCGGTAGAACGTGTCCTCATCACGGCACCAGGAGAAAACCGATGCCGCATCCGCATCTTTGAACGGTCTGATCCTTATCATGCTGTCCCTCCTTTTGGGAATCACGCCTTGCGGATCGGATGGCGGATCACGGTCTTCCATTTCTCTGCCGGGACCTTCCGCGCGTCGGACAGATAGATCTCATGGTGCATCCTGCCCGCGCCGAAATCGTTGACATATCCCATTTCCGCGATGTATGCGTCCATCAGGGCCACCGACGCGGGTTCGGCATCAAACGGCCCCTCGTGCAGGATCTGGACCGAGAGACCCTCCTCATGTGTCCAGAATTCTGCCGCCGAGCAGTCGAGCTTTTTCTTTTTTGCCGCTGTCTCGCGCGCCCAGTCGAAGTCCATTTCCGCGATGAAATCGGGCAGCCGGATCACGGAGATCCACCGGAATGACGCTTTGTCTGCGGCATTAAAGCCATCGGTGCCGTCCTGCTCCCAGAAGCCCTCGAGCGGCGGGACGACATAGTCGAAAAAGCCCTCGATCCGGTAATCGGTCTTGCAGCTCATTTTCAGCGTATAGGCCAGGGCATATAAGACGCCGATCGCCTGCTGATACGCGCCGCCCTCTTCGTTCGGATCGCCGTGACCTCTTACCGCGAGAAAGTTCGCCCGCGGGACCGTGACGATTTCCGGCCTGCTCTTCGGCATATAAAACGCCCGGTATTCTTTCTTGAAATCAAATGCCATAGCCCGCCTGCCTTACGATTTCCTGTTTCCGAAGTAGCGGACGAGGTTCAGCACGTTTCCGAGCAGAACGCAGGACAGCGCCGCCGGGAGTGCCCAGCCGTACCCGTCTCCCGCGAACATGGACAGAAGGACGAGGACGATCCCCGCGACCGCCAGCACAATGCTGAGGACCGTGAGCGCGATCTGGAGCTTTCCGTTTTTCATTTTCGATTCTCCTTTTCTTCGGTGCAGATTCCGTGATGTCTCATTATATCACGTCCCGGGGCAAAAATCAACGGCACGGCGGCGCAAAAGAAAATCAAACTTGTTTCCGGAGCCGGATCGGTTGACAGAAGCCCCGGGGTGTGGTACAATAAACGCAGACGATCCATCCGCAACACGGCGGGATCCGGGAACGACACACAAAGGAGCGTCACCGTGGCAAAAGAACAGAAGATCATCCGAGACCTGACGACGGGCAGCGTTCCGAAGACGCTCTTGCGCTTTGCGATGCCCCTGTTTTTCTCCGGTCTTCTGCAGATGGTCTACAATATGGTGGACATGGTGGTGGTCGGGCGTTTCGTCGGGACCGAAGGCCTGTCCGCGGTGGCGATCGGCGGGGAAGTGCTCCAGCTCATCACCTTCGTCGCGATGGGCTTCTCGAACGCCGGGCAGATCCTCATCTCCCGCTATGTCGGGGAGGACGAGCGGGATCGGGTCGGCGAGATGGTCGGATCCCTCTTCACCCTGCTCATGGGTCTGGCCGCCGTCATCACGGTCGTGTTCCTCTTCTCCTATCAGGGGATCCTCCGCTGGCTGAACACCCCGGCTGATATCTGGGAATACACCCGGCAGTACAGCATCACCTGCGTCTGGGGGACCGTCTTCATCTACGGCTACAACCTCGTCTCCGCCGTCCTGCGCGGCATGGGCGATTCCCGCCATCCGTTCCAGTTCATCGCCATCGCCTCCGTCATCAACATCGTGCTCGACATCGTCCTCGTCGGCCCGGCGGGCATGGGTCCCCTCGGCGCGGCGCTGGCCACGGTGATCGGACAGGCGTTCAGTTTTCTCTTCGCCCTGAGGCTCCTCTACCGTAACCGCGAGCAGATCCGCTTCGACTTCCATCCGTCGCATTTCCGCCTCTACCCGGAGGTGACCCGGCCGCTGATCACGCTCGGCATCCCGATGGTCATCCAGTCGGCGGCGGTGACGTTCTCGATGCTCTTCGTCAACTCCTATGTCAACGCCTACGGCACGGTCGCGGTGGCGGTGACGGGCGTCGCGCGGAAGCTCGAGAGCATGATCGGCGTCATCTCGCAGGCGATCTCGTCAGCGGGCGGCGCGATGATCTCCCAGGCCCTCGGCGCACGGAAGCTCGGACGTGTCCCGAAGATCGTCGGCACCGCGCTCTGGGTGGTCGCGATCCCGGCGAGCCTCTTTGCCGTCGTCACGCTCTTCCATCCCGAATGGCTCTTCGGACTGTTTTCCGACGATGCGGCGGTCCTCGCGATGGCGGTGACCTACGTCCCGGTCGCGCTCGTGCAGTACCTCGGAGCGACGCTGCGTCCGGCGAGCTTCGCGCTCATCAACGGCTCCGGCAACTCGCGGCTGAATCTGGCGGTCGCGCTCCTCGACGGCATCGCGGCGCGGATCGGGCTTGCGCTGCTGCTCGGCGTCGAGCTCGGACTCGGCATCCTCGGCTTCTGGTACGGCAATGCCCTGGCGGGACTCGTGCCGTTCCTCATCGGGAGCACCTACCTCGTCTCCGGACGCTGGAAGAACCGCGCCACTGCAAAGACGGAGGATCCGGCGGATTGAGTCATAAGAATAAACAGCAAAAAGGCACCGGTTGGCGGATCGATGCCTTGTTTTCATGCTTTTACGGCTTCACGTTCGTGACCCCGCCCGACTGCACGCAGGGGATGAAAGTCAAGTCAGGCGTGACCCCGCGCGCGTCATCCCATCCGAGGTCGACCCTCAGAACCCCCGTGTCGAGCGTCACCAGATTGAACCAGAAATTCCCGAGGGAGTAGGCCACCGGAATGCCCGCCGTCGTCTCGATCGGCTGCAGGACGTGCGGGTGGTGCCCGACGATCAGGCCCGCCCCGTGTTCGGCGAAGAGCGCTGCGTATTCCCGTTGATTATCGTTGACCTCTGTCGAATTCTCCGTCCCCCAATGAACGACGGCGCAGACGAAATCGCATTCCGCACGGGCCCGGTCGAGCGCGCCGCAGAATTCCGCAGGGTCGTACATCAGAAGGATCCCGGGAGTCTCCTCCGACGCGCCGGGCGTCATGCGCCAGACCTCCGCGTTCGAGGCAGCGACGAAGCCGACCTTCGCCCCGCCGACGAGGAACGCGCGGTATTCCTTCGCTTCCGCGAGCGTCCGTCCCGCGCCGATCCGGGCGATCCCCGCCCCGTCAAGCGTGTCGAGCGTGTCGAGGAAGGCGTCCGGTCCGTAGTCATAGACGTGGTTGTTCGCAAGCGTCACGAGATCGCACCCGAGCGTGTGGAACAGCGCCGCGTGATCGGGATCAGCCCGGAACGTGTAGAGCTTCCCCTCGAGCGGCGCGCCCCGACGGCTGATGGAGAATTCGCAGTTCATCACGCAGACATCCGCCCCGCGCAGGATGCCGAGCAGCGGTTCCGGGATGTTCTTCGTGATATCGGAGCCCAGCTCCCGGAATGCCTCCATGCTGTACCAGTCGTCGGCGAAGTTGATGTCCCCGGTGAAGACGAGGGAGGCACCGTCGCCTGCGGGATTCGCGTCGGGGTCCGCCTGAAACGCGAGCGGCGTGAGGCCGAAGGCGCGGCGGAATGCTGCCCGGAAGGCTGCTGCCGTTTCCGGATTTTCGCGGATCACCGCTTCGGCGCGCGCCGGATCGAGACGGTCGGCACATGAGGTGAAGTCCCCGATGGGGCAGGCGGGATCGGCGGGCAGGGAAGCGGCAAGCGATATGAGCATCCCGCCCCAGGCGGGCACATCGGCCTGGACCGGCTGTTCCTCCTCGCGGACCGGGATCGGATCAACGTCCGCCGGGATCCGTGCGACGCCGACAGCCGGTTCATCCGGCGCGAGAGGGGCGTCCGACGTGCGCGGAGAGGTGAGGATTGAATAGAGGATCAAGCCCGCCGTCAACAGGACGAGGAGGACGGCGCCGGGGAGCACGGACCGCCTCTTTCGGTAGGGAGCCATGCCTCACTCCTCGAAGAACACCGTTCCGACGGACCACGCCTTCACGTTCGGCACGGTCACCTCGACGGTGTCGGGATCAGAGCCCGGCATGACGGTCAGCTCTTCAAGCGGTGCGTACTGACCCATCCAGAACGCATGTGTTCCGGCGGGCTTCCGGATTCGGAGGGTCAGGGGACCGCTGTCGCCGACCGTGACGTTGGTGACGCTGGCCTGCTTCAGGCGTCCCGCCGCGTCGACCCGCGCCTGCAGACATGCCTGGATCGGCGTGACGATCTCCGCAGGCTGCCGGTGACCCGAGATCGCCGCGGACGCCTCGAGATACTGCACGCGTTTGGCGTTGCTCTTGGTCCTGCCCCAGAAATCGAATCCGAATACCGCCCACTTCGCGCCGCTCGGAAGGGTGAGGATCGCGCTTGCGCAGCGGCCGGCGGGGGAATACTTCTTGATCCCAGCGTTCCTGACGGGAATGCAGTCTTCCTCCGGGGTACCGGCGGGCGCCGTGCAGACATATTCGCTCAGCGGCTCGAAGCGTTTCGGGTCCTTCGGGCAGAGCGCCCAGTCCGTCGATTTGCCCCAGGGACCTCCCCAGAGGTATCCGGCGGATAAGCCGTTGACGGGATGATCCGTGAAGCGCTCGTACAGCCTTGCGACGCTGATTTCCTCGGCGCTTGCGGGGAATTCGTAACCTCGGTCGGAGAGAACGCGCAGCGCACCGCCGTCCGCGATCACGGGAACCCGGAGCAGCGCATCGATCTCACCGTCGCTCAGCTCGGCGGCGTTGGCGGCGTGCAGAAGGCTCACCTCGTCCGGGGCTGCATGGCGGTTCATATTCACGGCAAAGCCGTCAAAGAGCAATCCTTCAGCGACGCGGTAGTGCTTTTCGCCGTATCCGCCAGGGAATCCCGGGGAAACGGGCCGTCCCTCGTCCGCGAGCACCAGATTCCACCCCGCTGCGGAGGTGACGCGGGCATTGGCCGCCAGCCGTTCCCAGTACGGGCGGTGCGCGGCGAAGGCGGCAAACATCTTTTCGTGCCATTCCATCGGTTCATAATCGTTCATCAGGATGGCGTAGCTCATGGCGTTGTTGCCGCCCGCGAGGTAGTACGACGTCTCGAAGCAGGTCCCGCCGATGCTCTTGCCGTACACGACGTCGGGCAGGCTCTCGATCTCCGGGCGGAATTCGGTCACATAGTCCGGCTCCGAGCGGTTCTGCGCTTCGAGGTCCTCCATCTTCACGATGAAGGTCTCGGGATCGTGGTCGTTGTAGCTGCCGCCGCCGGGACGGGAACCGGGCGCGTGACCCGTGCTCTCCTTCATCGCGTCCATGATGAAGCGGTTGTCGTGACCGCCGTAGCCGCCCTGGCCGCCGTGCTGGAAGCTCAGGATGCATTCCGGCGCTTCTTCATGGATCATCCGGCCGAGCTCCCGCGTGAAGTCCGCGATGCCGTCCCGCACGAAGGCGGTGTACCGGACCTTCCAGACGGGATCCCCGTGCTCGAATTCGCGGATCAGGGTCTCCCGCGTGAAGGAGGAGCCGTGGCGGGCATTGAATCTGGCGATGCACGCCGGACAGAAGCACCCGAAGGAGACGGGCGCGTGGTTCGTCGGGCGCAGATCGTCGTCCGCCCAGACCGCATAAGGCCGGATGCGCCGCACATACTCACGGAGGGAGTTCACCGTGTAGTCGCGGAAGTACCGGTCGTTCCAGCAGAAGCAGTACCCGGCCTCCGTGCCGTCGTGACCGACCATGTGACCGACGGGGGAGCCGTCGTAGACCAGTCCCGAGCAGTCCTCGGAAGCCATGTACTGCCCGTGTCCGATGCTGTTGGAGAGCTGAAGCGATACGCGCAGTCCTGCCGCACGCAGCTTTTCCGCCTGACGCGCGAGGATCTCTGCCGCACGGCGGTGCGTTTCGGGCTTCGGAAAGCCGTAATCCGTCGCGAGCCATACCTCGTCGCAGCAGCCGGGATGGGCCAGGACGGCCCGGATAAAGGAATCGAGGAATGCGGGATCCTTCTGGGTGTTGCTGCCCAGTCTCTGTGTCAGCATGTCTGCCTCCTTGAAGTGATTTATTCGACCGGATATCCGTAAGCCGTGAGGATCGATTCGCCGCAGAGCCAGAGAGCTCTCTCGAGCGCTTCCTGCAATGCGAGCGGAGGTTCCGCGATCCGCTCCTCTTTCCATCTGCGCCGGTTGCCCTGCCAGTAGTTCGCCGGGCGCGCCGTGGAATCGCACTCGAAGGTGAAGACGCCCCGGTAGCTGATGTCGCCGAGGCCGCACATTACCTCATCGACGCTCATCGTCCCGAGATAGGGCATCACATGTTCGTCGCCGCCCCCGCGGTTGTCGTTGAAGTGGATGGCGCAGAGATCCTCGCCGAGCGCTGTCAGATCCGAATACTGATGTCCCTCCACGTTGGCGTGACCGGTGTCCCAGCACGCGCCGAGGAGTGGATGAGCGGCATAGCGCAGGAATTCCTTCATCTCCGCGCCGGTGTAGAGATACCAGCTCTTGCCCATGTTCGCGTGCGTCGTGTTCTCAACAAGCACCATCACGCCGGTCTTTTCCATCGTGGGGATGAGCGCCCCGATGAATTGCATGTTCCGGCGGAAATAGACCTCTTCGGCCGCCTTGTCCTCGTAGGGAAGGGCGGGGTCCCAGCCGAGGTGGACGACGGTGTTCGGGATGCCGAGCATCGCGCAGATCTCGAGCGAACGCTTCGTTGCGGCGAGGAGCAGATCCCAGCTGCCGTCGAAGTTCAGCGGATTCCCGCCCGGCGCGTGGGACTGCACGAAGTCCATGCCGAGCTCCTCCGCGACGGCCCGAAGGTGATCGACCTCCTTTTCCCAGCCGTCGTTCATGAAAACGGATTTCGGATCCGCTTCACGGTACAGACTGAGATCGATGTGGCGGAATCCGGCGCGGTACAGGGCGCGGATCCTGTTTTCGTTGTCGGGGAACCAGCGTCCGAAATCCCCGGTGGTGGTGGCGAGCTTCATGGCAGCTCCTTCTTTCCCGTGTGTGATGTCTTCTGCCAGTATCATACCACGCCGCCCGGGTCCTGTCAAGGGCGAAAACGCGGACGCGGCTTCCGAACAACGCAAAAACCGGGGACCGTCTCAAAACAGGCAGTCCCCGGAAGGATCACGGGAGGTGTGAACCTCTCAATCCATCTTCGCGTACTTCTCGAGCATCTTCTCGAGCGTCTTGGTCGCCATCTTTTCGTTCTTCTTGAAATAGGACGCGACCTCGGAGTTGTTCTCCACGCACCCGTTGACGATGTTGTTGTAGGTCAGCTGATAGGTGTAGGAGAAGCTGATCGTGCGCGTGTCGGCGATGATGGTGAGCATTTCCGTATCGTCCGGAGCGTCGGCGGTGCGGGCCTTGATCGCGGTCTCGTAGTACGCCGGGAGCACGTTGTTGTAGTTGTAGCAGCTCATGGCCTCCACGACCGTGCCGATCAGGTCGAGCTGATCCGCCGCGACGTTCTTCGGGATGCCCCACGGCACGTCCGTACAGCAGTTGATGTAGTCCTTCTGCATTTCGTCGAGCTTCGGCGTGGGCAGGAACCCGTACCGGATCTCGCTGATGCGGTAGGTATCGTACGCGTCGCCCACCTGCGTATAGGCGAAGAGCGCCTTGTCGTTCTTGAACTGGTCGATGCCGAAGTCTCCGCTCGCCACATAATCGTCGCCGGTGATCAGGAGCCGCATGATGTCCACGTATTTCGTAACGCGGTCGATGTCCACGTCGAGATAGGGGATGCCGTCCGCGTCATGACGGTAGACCGGGATGTCGACCGCCTCCTGCATGCAGTACCAGGTCTGGCCGCCGGAGGTGAAGGCGATGCGGTCCTTCACGTTGAATTTGCCGTTGCCGTCGAGGTCCTGCGACACGCCCTCGGTCAGATCGTGCAGGCGGTCGAGCGTCCAGGTGCCCTCGCGGACCTCGTCGTAGAGGTTCGTGTAGCCGAGATCGTCGGCGAAATCCTTGTTGAAGGTGATGACGCGGGTCCAATGCAGGCCGCAGTAGGAGAGGTAGCTCGACGCCGCGTACATCTTGTTCCCGATGCGGAGGGATTCGACCGTGTTCTTCGGCCACCAGGGCTTCTCGAAGTTGAATTGCTCCACAGCAAGGAGGTTGTAGAGATAGCCGTCCTTACCGAGGCCGAAGGTGTTGGTGTCGTGGCCGATCAGGATATCAAACGTGTCGTCGCCCGCGGTCACGGACTGCTTCGCCGCGTTCATCCCGGCGGAGGTGTCGCCCGTCTCGATCCAGCGGATGCCGATGTTGAACCGGTTCTGGATGTTGTCGCGGGAGGCGTAGAGCACGTCGTCGACCGGGTCGCCCGTGATCTCGTCGAAGGTGATGTACGTCGCCAGCTCCTTGTTGTAGAAGTAGCAGGAGAGGATGCGGAAATCGTAGCCGTTGTAGTCGGTGTCCGGCATGTCGTCGGAGATGTAGACGGGTTCGTCCGGCGCGGCTTCGGCGGCTTCCTCGACGGCGGCGGGATTCTGCGTACTGGGGGCGGTGCTCTCGTCCGTCGTCACCGTGGAGCATCCGGCAAAGAGGCCGAGGGTCAGCGCGGCAAGGATGAGGATCGCAAGGCGTCTTTTCATCATGATATCCTCCTCTTGGGAATGATCGTACGGGATTTTTTCATGCATTTAACAAATTCATTATACCATCTCCCGCGGCGCTTGTCAACAGAAACGGCAAAAAGACACCCGAGATCTTTCATATTTGATGGATCCAAACGGATAAAATAAACAAAAAAACGATTGACAGGCGGGGAAGAGTGTGTTATAATATCACGAACAGTATCAGGAATACTGCATTTATCACACCAAAAGGAGTTTTTGCCATGAAGAAACTTCTCACATTGGTCCTTGCCGCCTTCATCGTGGCCGCGCTGGCAATCAGCGTATCCGCGAATGCCGGCACGGGCTACACCATCACGGCATCCCGCGGGACGCCGACGGTCGACGGTGTCAAGGACGATATCTGGGACACCACCGAAGCGCAGACGCAGGACCGTATCCGTTCCGGCGACGACACCGGCACGCATGTCACCATCCGCTTCCTGTATGATGACGAGAACCTGTACTATCTCGGCGAGGTTCCGGACTCCTCTCTGTGGACGAAGGATCTGAGCATTCCGTCCATGACCTGGCAGATGGACGGCTCCGAGATCTGCCTGTCGCTGAAGAACAGCTCTGCCGGTTCGATCGACACCGCCACCGACGCCTGGGTGGGCGTGACGCCTTACGCGGACTTCTATTCGTCCCAGGCCAACTGGCTCGTGGGCTCCGGCGCCGGCGTGGCCGATGACGGCGAGACCTTCGACGCACAGTTCATGGAAATCCACACCTCCCTTGAAAACGACCCCGACAACGAGACGGCCAAGCCGTATTACGTCGAAGTCGTGTGGCACATCAAGGCCTACAACGAGCAGTATGCGCCGAAGGACGGCGTGAAGTACGGCTTTGAAGTTTCCTACAACGACAACGCCGACTACAACGGCAGAACGATGTGCATCGGCTGGTCCGACGTCTCCGACTCCGCCTCCACCAACCCGTCCGTCTGGGGCGAAATCGTTCTCGGCGGCGGCGGTTCCTCGACTTCCGGCGCCGCTCCGACCATCCTCTGGGACTTCAACGAAGATGAAGCGATGTCCGAGGATATGGGCGCCAACTCCAACAACGGCGTTTCCTACTGGGGCGAAAAGGACGACGCGGGCAACGATTACTACGTCTTTGTGGCCGGCGGCAATGACCCGTACGTCTCCGTCGACCTCGACGCCGAGGATGTTTCCGACGTCGTATGGTGCAAGGCCAGAGTGAAGAACCCGGGTCCTGCGACGGCCATCGAGCTCTTCGGTCACACCGACGGCCGCGGCCTCACCGGTTCCGAGTGCACGCACATCAACGTGGCCTCCGACAACGAGTGGCACACCTACATCATCTACATCCCCGATGAAAACGTCAAGACGGTCAACGCCTACAAGGATCCGCAGTACGCCATCACCGAGCCCTACTGGGCAGGCACGGTCGACTGGATCCGCCTCGACCCGATGTGGCAGGAAGGCAATGACGGTTCCGACGCGGGCGGCTCCATGACCTCCGGCGACGAGATCTACATCGACTACATCGCCTTCTTCCCGACGGAAGACGCTGCGAAGGCATTCCGCGCGGAGCTCGACAGCACAGCCGAAGTGGCCGCGACGCCGACCGCCAGCAACGGCACCCCGACCTACAACGTCAACTACAACATCCCGAAGGCTGACAAGGCTCCCACGATCGACGGCGTGAAGTCCGCGGGCGAATGGGACGACGCGCTCGTCATGAGAGTCAACAAGAATTCTACGGCGATCCTCGGTTCCACCGATACCGCTCCGGACGCCACCTTCTATTACAAGTGGAATGAAGACGGTCTCTACCTCTTCGCAAATGTCATCGACGAAACCGAACCTTTCATCATCAAGGATCCCGGCGAAGGCTCCTACAACGCGGGCGACGGTATCCAGATGAACATCTATCCCGATCCCGAGATCACCGGCAACCCCAACGGCATGATGTACTTCTGGTCGCTGGTCGTCAACTCCGAAGGCACCGCTTCCGTCGGCGAGCATTTCACCTACGGTACCGGCAATGACGGCTCCGACGTTCCCGATGTCGTGGCTGCCTGCACCAAGGACGGCTTCAGCTACACCATCGAAGCGTTCTTCCCGGTCTCCGTATGGCAGGAGAGCGATCCGCCGATCGAATTCAAGGACGGCACCGTCTTCGGCATGACCAACGTGGTCATGGAAGAAAATGAAGGTGAACAGAGCCTGATCATCGACTCCGCATGGTTCAACGCGGACAACACGGTCAACACCTACACCCTTGCTCCGGCTGCCGCAGCTGAACCGGAAGGCCCGACCGAGCTGCTCGGCAAGTCCTGGGACAACATCTACGTCGACGGTGAGATGATGGTCAACGGCGGCGCGGACGGCTGGCTGAACGACAACAAGGTCGAAGGCGCGATCTCCGAGCTTGAAGTCCGCGGCTGGGCTTACATCAGCACCGACCTGAACGGCTTCGCGTATGCCATCGACGGCGGCGACGCCGTGAAGTCCGCTGACTTCATCGCCGACAGACCCGACGTCAAGGCTGCGATCGCGGAATCCGCGAACGGCTTCGATATGAAGATCGACGTCTCCGGCCTCGGCGAAGGCGCGCACAGCATCAAGATCTACGCGGTCGACACGAAGGATGAACTCGTCG
>JAFPWV010000027.1 GCA_017412675.1 Clostridia bacterium | reverse complement strand
GGAGGTTGTACCTGAGGCAGGGTGGATTCCCAAGGCGGGAACGGCCTTGGGCGGCGGTGATCCCCAAGAGGCTGGCCGCGGAAGCCTCTTGGGTCCCGTCCGGAAGGACAAAAAAACAATGGATTCAGCGTGTACATCCCCGCAAACGTTAGTGCGCAGGAAACAGAAAAGTGCGCACCGAAATGATACGCACTTTCTAACTTGGTGAACGAACTTGCCGCAGGCGCGCTTGTCTGTATTCCACAGACACACTTCGCGCCAAGGCGAGTTCGTCTTTTGCCCGCGGGGGCTCCCCGCCCCTCTCATTCGTTCCGCAGCGCCTCGACCGGATCCTTTTTCGCCGCGAGGTGGGACGGAATGAGACCCGCGATCATCGTGAGCAGCATCGAGATCACCACGAGCGCCGCCCCTCCCGCCGTCGGAAGCCGCGCCAGCCCCCCGATGTCCGTCAGATGCTTGATGATGACGTTCACCGGGATGCAGAAGAGGAGCGTCACGAGGATCCCGAGCACGCCCGCCGTGAAGCCGACGATCAAGGTCTCCGCGTTGAATACACGCGAAATGTCCTTCTTCGACGCGCCGACCGCGCGCAGGATGCCGATCTCCTTCGTCCGCTCGAGAACGGAGATATATGTGATGATCCCGATCATGATCGAGGAGACGACGAGCGAGATGGACACGAACGCGATCAGCACATAGGAGATCACGTCGATGATCGTGGAGATCGACGACATCATCAGGGCGACGTAGTCCGTATAGTTGATGACGTCCTCCTCGCGCCCGTCGTCCGCCGCTTCCGCGTTGTATTCCCGGATCAGCCGCGCGATCTCGTCCTTCCCGGAGAAGGTGGAGCTGTAGATGCGGATCGAATCCGGATGCCCGCGGTCGACGGCGCCGATCTTCTTCATCGCGTCCTCGAAGGTCGAATCCGAGACCACCGGGGGCATGTAGTCGCGGAAGAGGCGCACCGTGTCCGCGTCCGTCATGACGGCGAGGTTCTCGTCCAGCGCGGCGGCGAGTTCATCGTTCGTCATCGAGCCGAGGGATTCTTCGAGCTCCTTCGCGTAGTTCTGCTTCACCTGCTCCGTCACGACCTGCATGGCGGCCTCCAGGACCTCCTCGTCGCTCATCGAGGCGAGATAGGCCCCGACCGTGGCCTCGTCCATGCCGCTCTGCTCCGTCATCGCCTGTGCGAGAAGCGCCCGCACGCCCTCCGCCGGCATGGCCGCAAGCCTCTCCGCCGCCATCGCCGCCGCGTCCTCATCGGAGAGCGACGCCGCGGAAAGCGTATAGGCAGCCGCCTTCTCGGGGACCGTCATCGCGGAGAGCGCGTCCCGGATCGCCGCGGCCTTTTCTTTTTCGGTGAGGGTGTCATTGTTGAAATCATCCGTCGGGAACGGGAGCCCCGTGAAGACATCGGTGCCGGGATCCGCCTGCTGGGCACGGTACAGCTCCGAGGCCTCCGTGCGCTCCATGATGTGCCGCGTGAGGGCGGGGAGATAGCCGACGGCACCGTTCAGGGATGTGGCGACGGCCTCCGGATCGGGGCGGATGATCCCGGCGATCGTCAGCCGTTCGCTCCGTCCCAGGGCGAGCTTCATGAACGCTTCGTTCTCCGACATATCCTGCCAGACGCCGTCCCCGTCCTTCTGGCAGAGCTCGCAGGGGAGCATCAGGGCGAATTCGGTCCCGATCAGGTCGTCGGGCGTCCAGCTCTCGCCGGGGATCTCGATCTCCTCGCCCTTCATGACGGCCTTCATGATCTCGTCGAACTCCTCCTTCGGCTTGATCCCGAGAGAATAGAGATAGAGGTCGTTGATGCGGTTCTGCCCGTCGACGACGAGGACCACTTCGTTCCATTCGTCCGGCCACTTGCCCGCGATGAGCTCATACTGCTCCGCCATGAGCGCGGCGTTGTCGATCATCTCCTCCCACACGTCGACGGCGTAGAATCCCATCCCGCCGCCGGAGCCGGTGTTCCGCCTCATCCCCGCAAAGAGCGAGGAGGGGTTGATCTGCCGCGGGAGGCCGTCCTCGTCGGTCTGGCTGACGGAATAGAGGTTCAGGGGGATGTCGTACCCGTAGGACACGGCGGACGCATACCCGTCGAAATCGCCGCCCCGCTCCGCGATGAACTCCATGAACCGCCCGAGGTTGTTCTCCTGCACGTCGATGGTGGAGACGGTCTCCATGAGCTCGAGCGTGACGGGATTGGAGCGGATCAGGCCGTCGTCTTCCCATTCGTCGTCGGATGTGCCCTCCCGCGCGGACATCATCGCACTCAGAACGGACGAGAGGTCGACCGTCTGCGCGTTGATCTGGATCGGATAGGCGGACAGGGTGTCCTCCTGCACCTTCGTGATGTAGCGGTTGATGCCGTTCGAGAGCGAGAGGATGAGCGCGATGCCGATGATCCCGATCGATCCGCCGAAGGCCGTGAGGAAGGTGCGGGCCTTCTTGGTCATCAGGTTGTTGAGCGAGAGGCTCAGCGCGGTGAAGAAGGACATGGACGTGCGCTTCTTCCGGCCGCGGACGTGCTCGCTCGCGCGGGTATCGTCGGCCTCCTCCCCGCCCTCCGCGCCGTAGACCTCGGCTGCCTCCTCTTCGGGGGAATAGGGATCGGTGTCGGAGAGCACGCGGCCGTCGAGGAGGCGGATGATCCGGGTGGAATACCGTTCGGCGAGGTCGGGGTTGTGCGTGACCATGATGATGAGCTTCTTCTCGGCGACCTTTTTGAGGATCTCCATGACCTGGAGGGAGGTCTCGGAGTCGAGCGCGCCGGTGGGTTCGTCGGCGAGGAGGATGTCGGGGTCGTTGACGAGCGCCCGGGCGATGGCGACGCGCTGCATCTGACCGCCTGAGAGCTGCGGGGGCTTCTTTTTCATCTGATCGCCCAGACCCACGGCCTCGAGAGCTTCCCGCGCGCGCCGGCGTCTCTCCGTCTTCGACACGCCGGACAGGGTGAGGGCGAGCTCGACGTTGGCGAGGACCGATTGATGGGGGATGAGGTTGTAGGACTGGAAGACGAAGCCGATGGAGTGATTGCGGTAGGCGTCCCAGTCGCGGTCGCCGAAGCGCGCGGTCGGGACGTGCCGGACATAGAGCTCCCCGACGGTGTAGCGGTCGAGCCCGCCGATGATATTCAAAAGGGTCGTCTTGCCGCACCCGGAGGGCCCGAGGACGGAGACGAATTCGTTCGGACGGAAGGCGAGGGTGACGCCGTCCAGGGCGGTGACGTCCCCCGAGGGGTAGATCTTGGTGATCGAATCGAGCCGGAGCATGAAAATCCCTTTCATCGGAAACAATCTGCATTAGTATAACCCAAACGGAGGACGGAAATCCACGCGATTGTGTGAATTTTTCTCCGCGCGCCGCGGGACAAAAAAAGCCGGCGCACGTCTCCGTTTTCAAGAGCCTGTGCGTCAGCCTTGCCGTTTTCCCCGCTCACGGGGCGATTTCCTTCCATTCCCGCTTCTTCGTCAGCGCGAAGATCCGCTCGGGCTTCGGCACGAGGTGCGCGGCGAGTGCGCGGATCAGGCGGGGCGCGGCGTCCGAATCGCGGATCACGAGGATCGTGCGCCCGTCCGCCGGGAACGCTCCGTCATCCGCGTCGACCGGCCGCGCGTCGAGCAGCATCCCGTCCGGGGAGAGGAAGAGAAAGAGCGCGGGCCGCCCGAGATACCCGAGGAACCAGTCCGCGAGGATGAGGAGCCCGCCGTCGTCGAGGCGCGTCTTCTTCATCTCCGCGAGCAAATTTCCCGTAAAGCGCGGCAAAAGCGCCGCGAGCCATTTCGCCGAGACCGGTCCGATGCCGGGGACCCGTTCGAGCGCCCGCGGTTCCGCCAGCAGCACGCCGCGCAGCGATCCGAAAGCGCGGATCAGGGCGTGTGCCGTCTCGTTGGTGTTGCGCCGCGGCAGGACCTCGAACAGGAGCCGCTCGAGGATCTCGTGCTCCCGCCAGCCGTCAAAGCCTCCCTCGGCAAACCGCTTCGCCATTCTCCGGCGGTGTCCGCGGTGCCGGTGATCGGCGGTCTGGGCGGCATCCGGTTCCCGCTCATCCGCGCGCGGGACATCCGCCTCCATGCCTTTCTTCGTCTCCATCCGTTATCCCTCTCTCCGAAGTTCGTTTCCGTACCGCCTCGAGGATCCGGCGCGCGTTCTCCTCCGAAGGCGCCGCCCCGTCGAGGATCAGATCGTATGCCGCGTCCTCCTTCGGCGTTAGATGCGCCCGCTGCCATGCCGCCTTGCCGATCGTGCGGTCCCCCCGTTCCCGTTCGCGGCGGCTGAGCTCGTCGGGATCGATGTCGATCCGCATCCAGAACGTATCGCACGATGCAGTCAGGCGCAGCGTTTCGGCGTACAGGTCCTCCGTGTCGAAGAGGCAGTTGTCGGTCACGGCGTCCCTCCCGGAGCGGTCGATCGCCGCCGCCGTGAGGGTCATCACCGTGAGAAAATCGCGGACCTCGTCGAGCGCCTCCCCGGGCTTCTCCGGATCGGAAAACGGGCGCTGTGCGTGCCGGAAGGGGGCGATGTGCTCGTCGACCGAATCGTAGGACAGGTAATACAGCGGCCGCGGCCAGATCTTCTGCAGATTCCGCGACAGGGTGGTCTTGCCCGATGAGGACGGGCCGTTGAGAAATACGATCATGGCGCGCTCCTTCTCCCGTCGGCAGTCATGCTTCAAACAGCCCCGCGATCTCGTCCGGGGCCGCGCCGTGGATGTACTCCCCGACCTCCCCGAGCCGTCCGGTCAGCTCGCTCCGGATCAGGCGGCATCCGAGAAGGGCGGATTCCAGCTCTTCCGCCGGGCGGACGCCGAAAAAGTCGCCCATCAGGCGCACGCCGACCAGAACGCCGTGCTCCGCCTCGAAGGACAGCTCCACGGATCCGTAGGGGAACCGCCGCTTCACGTTCTGCCCGAAGGTCCCGGACGCGCCGAAGTTCCATTCCCACGTCCGGAATTTTTCCCGGGCCAGTTTTTCGATCCCCGCCCGCTGCTCCCCGGTGAACGCCGCCCTCTCCGCCCCGCCGCCGAGAAAGCGATCCTCCAGACGGCGCGCGAGTTCTCCGGCGTCGAGCCCCGGCAGAAATTCCGAGAGATTCCCCACCCGGGAACGGACGCTTTTGATCCCCTTGCTTTTGAGCTTGTCCGCGTCCGCCCGCAGCGCGCCGTCCATGAAGGAGAGATCGGCGGCGACGAGAAGGGTCCCGTGGTGCATGACCCTGTCCCGCCAGACGCACTGCGCGTTGCCGGAGATCTTGCGGCCGTCCGCCACGAGGTCATTGCGCCCGGAGAGCTCGGCGGGAACGCCCAGCGAACGGAGGACCTCCGCGATGGGATGCGTGAAGCGGGCGAAATCCAGCTCCGGACAGCTCGCGCGCGGGACGATGAAGGTGAAGTTCAGGTTCCCGAGATCGTGGAACACCGCGCCTCCCCCCGTCAGACGGCGCACGACCGGGATGCCGTGCTCCTCGACGAACGGCAGGTTGACCTCGGCGTAGGCGTTCTGATTTCGGCCGAGGATCACCGACCGCCCGTTCTGCCAGAGCATGAAGACCTCCCCGTCCTCCGTATCGAGAAGGACTTCTTCCGACGCGAGGTTGCAGTACGGATCGGTCGAGATGCCGCGATAGATTTTCATTCTGTCCTCACCTCGCTGTAAACCCTGCCGGCGGGCTTCTGAATGTCAGCAATATCATGGGAGAGCTCCCCTGCCCCGCTTCCGGGACGGAAGAACAAGCATCTGCCTTCCCCCTTGGGCGGGGAAGGTGGCCCGTTCGGGCCGGATGAGGGGGAACGGACGATTTTCGATCGCTGAACTGAAGAAAGGAAACGGCGTCAGTCCGGATTCCGCTCCCCGAGGATCCGCCGGTAATGCTGATAAAACTCCTCGTACCGGTCCTCGTCGAGGGCGGCGCGGATCTTCTCGGTCAGGTCGTTGTAAAAATACAGGTTGTGCAGCACAGCCAGCCGCATCCCGAGCATCTCCTTCGCCTTGATGAGGTGGCGGATGTAAGAGCGGGAGTGATGGCGGCAGGCGGGGCATCCGCACGCCTCGTCGATCGGACGGCTGTCCTCGGCGTATTTCTCGTTGAGGAGGTTCATCTTGCCGCCCCACGTGAAGAGGTTGCCGTGGCGCGCGTTGCGGGAGGGCATGACGCAGTCGAAGAAGTCGATCCCGCGGTGGACACCCTCGATGATGTTGAGCGGGGTGCCGACGCCCATGAGATACCGCGGCTTGTCCTTCGGCATGTACGGCTCGACGGCCTCGATGATCCGGTACATCTCCTCCGTCTCCTCGCCGACGGCCAGCCCGCCGATCGCGTAGCCCGGGAGATCGAGCGCGCGGATCTGTTCCATGTGCCGGATGCGCAGATCGGCGTAGGTGCTTCCCTGGTTGATGCCGAAGAGCATCTGACCGGGATTGACGGTCCCCGGCAGCTCGTTCAGGCGGTCGAGCTCGGCCTTGCAGCGGGCGAGCCACCGGGCGGTCCGTTCGCAGGAGCGCTTGACGTAGTTGTATTCGGCGGGGTTTTCGATGCACTCGTCAAAGGCCATCGCAATGGTGGAGCCGAGGTGGGACTGGATGCGCATGCTCTCCTCGGGACCCATGAAGATGCGCCGCCCGTCGATGTGCGAGGCGAAGGTCACGCCCTCCTCCTTGATCTTGCGAAGGCCCGCAAGGGAGAAGACCTGGAAGCCGCCGCTGTCGGTGAGGATGGGGCCGTCCCAGCCGGTGAAGCGCTGCAGGCCGCCCTGGCCGTGGATGAGCGTGTCGCCGGGACGGATGTGCAGATGGTAGGTATTGGACAGCATGACCTGGCACTTGACCTCGCGCAGATCGAAGGCCGAAACGCCGCCCTTGATCGCAGCGCTGGTGGCGACGTTCATGAAGACGGGGGTCTCGATCGTGCCGTGCGGGGTGAGGAGGCGTCCGCGCCGGGCTGCGCTTCGGGGATCGGTTTTATCGAGAATGTACATGGCGACTCCTTGAGGGGAATTCAGAATGAAGAATTCAGAATTAAGAATTATGAATGACAGCGGCTGCGCGGAAGGCGGGAAAGGCTTTCCGGGTTCGTCCGCGGCGGCTCAGCCCAGTCTTCCGAACTGCCGGTCGATGGCGGACTTGCGGATCTCGAAGGCCACCGGACGCCCGTGGGGACAGGTCCGGATGACCGCGCCCCGCTCGTCGGGCTTCTGCAGCAGCCGGTCGCAGATCCACTTGACCGAGGCCGTATCATACAGGCGCCCGCCCTTGATCGCGGCCTTGCACGACGCCTGCCAGAGCCTCGTCTCGAAGAAGCCCGCGGCGGCCGATTCGACCGTTCCGGTGGCGTCCGACAGCCGGGAGGCGAGGGTCTCGAAGAGCGCGAGGGCGGCGGGACCGTCGAGGGATTCCGGGATCTGCGTGATCTCGGCCGTCCATTGGGAGACGCCCTTCTTTTTGAGCGTGAACGCGAACCCCACGGCCTCGATCCGGTCGCGGTAGTCGTTCAGGGCGTCGGCCTCGGCGGTATAGATGTCGAGCGTCAGAGGTGTGAGAAGCATCTGACCTCCCGCGGCGTCCGGACTCTCGAGGTGGCGGCGGAGTCTGCGGCATAACTCGTCGAAGATGATCCGCTCGTGCGCCGCGTGCTTGTCGATCATGAGGATGCGGTCGTCGAGCTGGACGAGGAGGTAGGTGCTGAACGCCTCGCCGATGAGGGTATATTCGGGGATGTCGCCCGGCCGGATGTCCCGGTCATAGACGGCGTAGGGATCGTCCGGGGAGGCCGGCACCTCGTCTGCCTCTGCGTTCCCCGGCGCGGCGGATGCGGGCTTTGCCGGTGCGGGACCGGTCTGCAAAAGCGCAGACGCGATCTCGGCGGGGGTCGGTTCCCCGGTGTCGGGATGGTCCTTCCGGTATGCGGCGAAGGCCCCGGAGGCGGCCCGGATGTTCCCGGCGGCGGCGCGGTGCGCTTCGGCGATCTCCTCCTTCGACGCGGGCGCAACCCCCTCCGATCCGAGCCCCGCGGGCAGGGAGCTCCCCGCCGGAAGATCGGACAGGCGGATCTGCTTCGGCTTCTCGGGACGCTTGTCCATCGGGAGGAAGGCGTTGCGGGGATCCTCCCCCTTCGGCGGCGCGGGCGGGACGAACGGCTGCTCTTCGGATCCTCCGGCGATCGGGAACTGCGGACGGCGCACTTCCTTTTCCAGCGCCGAGAGGACGGCGTAATAGACCGCGTCGAAAATGAGCTTCTCGTTGGCGAACTTGACCTCGAGCTTCGCCGGGTGCACGTTCACGTCGACGGCGGCGGGGTTGAGCTCGATGTTGAGGACGCAGAACGGGAACTTGTCCGCCGGGATGCGCGAGGCGTATGCCTGCTCCAGGGCGGCCGACGCGGTCTTCGATTTGATGTACCGCCCGTTGATGAAGAAATTCTCCATGTTCCGGTTCGAGCGGGTCATATCGGATTCCGACACGAAGCCGTGGACGCGGATGCCGTTTTCCCTCCGGTCCGCCGGAAGCGCGCGGCGTGCGGTGTCACGTCCGAAGAGGGCCCAGATCGTCTCTCTGAGGTCCCCGCTGCCGGACGTCAGGAACTTGATCTCGCCGTCGGAGAGGAACTTGAAGGAGATCTCGGGGTGGGAGAGCGCGATCTTCTCGACGACCGCGCCGATGGCGATCCCTTCGGTGGAGTCCTTTTTGAGGAATTTGCGCCGCGCCGGGACGTTGTAGAAGAGGTCCTCGGCGATGACGGTGGTCCCATCCGCGCAGCCGGTGTCCTCGACCGAGACGATCTCTCCGCCCTCGACCGTGAGGACGGCGCCCATCTCCTGCCCCGGGATCTTCGAGAAGATGCGCAGGCGGGACACGGACGCGATGGCGGCAAGCGCTTCGCCGCGGAAGCCGAGGGTGAGGATCGAATCGAGGTCTGCGGCGGTATGGATCTTCGAGGTCGAATGCCGGGTGACGGCGGGGATGAGGTCCTCCTTTTCGATGCCGCAGCCGTTGTCGGTCACGCGGATGAAGGAGACGCCCCCGCGCTGGATCTCGAGGGTGATGCGGTCCGCGCCCGCGTCGACCGCGTTTTCGAGGAGCTCCTTCACGGCGGAGGAGGGCCGGTCGACGACTTCGCCCGCCGCGATGAGGTTGGCGACCTCAAAGCTCAGAAGATTGATTTTTCCCATAGTTTCTTCTTGATGTTCTGTTCATAAGCGAAACGGCTTCCAAATCGAAATTGGTGCTGGTTGTCTCCGCCGCTATACTTCAGTTTGTCATTGCGAGGAAGGCGTCTTAAAACGCCTGACGTGGCAATCTCTCCAAACCGGGTGACGGTGGCAGAATATTGGTGACAATGTCATGCGCAGCATCTCCGTTATCGGCACCCGGCTTCTGAGGCTTGTGTCTTCTTTTCGTTGAACGAACCTGCCGCGAATCGATCACAGCATCTTTTTCCATTCGTATATGAGATTCAGCGCCTCGATCGGGGTGAGGGTGTTGATGTCGGTTTTCCCGAGGGCTTCCTTGATCTCGTCCGCGGCGGCGTCGGCGAAGGAGAGGTTCATGCTCCCCGCGCCCTCCGCCGAAGCAGTCTTCGCAGGCTTCGATCCGCCCGCGGCGCGCTTCCCTTCGAGCTCGGCGAGGACCTCCTTCGCGCGCCGGGTGATCTCCCCGGGAACGCCCGCGAGCCGCGCCACCTCGATCCCGTAGCTGTCGTCCGCCGGGCCGGGCACGATCTTGCGCAGAAACGTCACGTCCTCCCCGCGCTTTTTCGCCGCGACGTTGCAGTTGATGACGCCGGGGACCGTGCCTTCCATGTCGGTGAGCTCGTGGTAGTGCGTGGCGAACATGGTCTTCGCGCCGATCTTCCGCCCCGCCGTGTATTCCGCGACCGCCCGCGCGATGCTCATGCCGTCGTACGTCGACGTGCCGCGCCCGATCTCGTCGTAGACGATGAAGCTGTTCTTCGTCGCATGGGCGAGGATCGACGCCACTTCCTTCATCTCGAGCATGAACGTCGACTGCCCCGATGCGAGGTCGTCCGACGCGCCGACGCGGGTGAACAGCCGGTCGACGACGCCGATGCGGGCCGAGGTCGCGGGGACGAAGGAGCCGATCTGCGCCATGAGGATGATGAGCGCGGTCTGCCGCATGTAGGTCGATTTGCCCGCCATGTTCGGGCCGGTGATGAGCATCAGGCGCCGCTCCCCGGTGTCGAGGTACGCGTCGTTCGGGACGAAGTACGAATCCTCGACGAATTTTTCGACGACGGGATGCCGCCCGTTCTTGATGTCCACGACGTCCGAGGCGTCGACGGTCGGGCAGACGTAGGTGTTCTGCGCGGCGCAGTCGGCGAGGGAGAGGAAGACGTCGAGCTTCGCAAGGGCCTGCGCGGTCTGGCGGATGCGCGTGCTCTCGGCGTCGACGGCGGACCGCAGCGCGACGAAGAGGTCGTATTCGAGGGCCTTCAGCCGGTCGTCCGCGCCGAGGATCGTCGCCTCCATGTCCTTCAGCTCGTCGGTGATGTAGCGCTCCTTGTCGGACAGGGTCTGCTTGCGGACGTAGCCCTCGGGGACCTGGTCGGCGGCGGAGCGGGGCGTCTCGATGTAGTATCCGAAGACGCGGTTGTAGCCGATCTTCAGCTTGGCGATTCCGGTTTTCTCCCGCTCCCGCTGCTCGGCGGACTTGATCCACTCCTTGCCGTTGGACATGATGTACCTCAGCTCGTCGACGTCGGCGTGATAGCCGTCCTTGAGGATGCCGCCCTCGCGGATGACGAAGGGGGGATTCTCCACGATGGCCCGGTCGATCGCGTCGTACACATCGGCGAGGTCGTCGAGGTCGGTGAGGATTTCGGACAGCGCGCCCGACGCCATGGTTGAGAGCATGGATTTGAGCTCCGGGACGACGGCGATGGTCTGGGCGATGGCGCGCAGATCCCGTCCCCCCGCCGTGCCGTAGGAGACCTTCGTCACGAGGCGTTCGAGGTCGAGGACCGGGGAGAGCTTGTCCCTCAGCTCCTCCCGCAGCATGAAGTTGTCGGCGAGCTCCGCGACGGCCTGCTGACGCTTGAAGATCTGGGCGACGTTCGTGAGCGGGTGCTCGATCCATTGCCTCAGGAGCCGCGCGCCCATCGAGGTGTTCGTCTTGTCGAGGACCCAGAGCAGGGATCCGCGCTTCTCCTTCGTGAGCATCGTCTCGGTCAGCTCGAGGTTGCGCCGGGTGGCGAGGTCCATTTCGAGGAACTGCGAGGTCTCGTAGACGTTCAGCTCGCGGAGGTACGAGATGTCCTTCATCTGCGTGTCGCGGATGTATTTGAGGGCGGCTCCCACGGCGACCAGCGCGGTCCGGGGACGTCCGGCAGTCGCGTCCGCGCCGAACTGTTCCTCCGCACGGAGCGCCGCCGCGTCCTGATCGAAGAAATCGGAGGCAGCCTCCGTGAGCAGCGCGCCGAGGCGGTCCCGGATGTGCTCCGCCACCTTCGGCAGGGACTTCGCCGGGACGTTCATCAAAATCTCGCGCGGGGCGTAGGTCGAGAGCTCGCTGATGACGGCGTCCTCGGTGAACCGGTCGCGGAACGCCGTCGCCGCCACATACGCCGTGGAAATGTCGGCGAAGCACAGTCCGACGGAATCCCCGTCGAAGTAGATCGTCGCGAGGTAGTTATTCGATTTTTCGTTGAGAAGGTCGGTTTCGATGAGGGTGCCGGGGGTGATGATGCGGATGACCTCGCGCTTGACGAGATCCTTTGCGAGCTTCGGGTCCTCCATCTGCTCGCAGATCGCGACCTTATAGCCCTTTTCGATCAGCTTTCCGATGTAGGTCTCCGCGGCATGGTAGGGGACCCCGCACATGGGCGCGCGCTGATCCTCGCCGCAGTCCCGGCCCGTGAGGGTCAGATCGAGCTCGGCCGAAACGATCTGCGCGTCCTCGAAAAACATCTCGTAAAAGTCCCCGAGCCTGTAGAACAGGATGAAATCGGGGTATTGGTTCTTCACTTCAAAGTATTGCTGCATCATCGGGGTCATACGGGAACCTTCCTCACTTCTTACTTTTTGTCCATTCCCTGTCGCTTATCATCAGTGGCATTTCGACGCGCACGACGCGCAGTCATGGGCGCACGGCCGCTGTCCGGTGATCGCGAACTGCAGCTCGCCGTAGATCGCGTTCGTCAGCTCGTCGAAGGCGTTTTTCGCTTCCACATAGGCGACGTAGGCCGGATGCGCGGTGATCTCGTCGTAGAGTGCGTCGATGCGGTCCTGCACGGACTGCCGGAATTCTTCGCTGAGCGGCTCGGGGCGGTTATACGCGGAGGCGAGGAAATTCTGCTGTTCGTTGTACTCGGAGACGAGGGCGTTCAGATCTTCGGCGCGTTCGTAGGCGTCGATGGTTTTTTCGATTTCCGCGCAGCGCGGATCGGCTTTGACCAGTGCGCCGAGCGCATGGATGAGGGAGAGCATCTCCTCGGGGAGGGATTCGTTCATGGGGAGTTCCTTTCTTTTCGCGCGAAAGAAGCGCGTAGATTCATTTCTGGATTGATTCTTCTGCTTGCGCGCTGACGCTTGCGCCGCGGAGTTCGCGGGGACACATGGCGGGCTCACTTCGCAAGCCCGCGAAGAGCGGGGCGTTCATTCTGCCTGCGCACTAACGTTTGCGGGGATGTACTCGCTGAATCCATCGTTTTTTTCGCCTGCGCGGCTGGCGCACAAGAGGACCGGCCGCGGCCCTCTTGTGAATCACCCCGGCCCAAGGCCTTTCCCGCCTTGGGAATCCACCCTCCAACGTGCGTACCGCGGATTTTCTTGCAGCGTTGCTCAATGGGATTCTGCCTGTTTTGTTTTGCGATAAAAGGGTTTATCGCAAAACCGCACGTTGGATTAACAGGGGGCATCACCATGTTGCGTGGCTCTGTTTCGTTTGAGGCTCGCTCAACGCCGTGGATGCAGCGGTTCGTGTTCGCCCTTTCGACTCCGTCGAGGCAAGGGGGGCCGCGGAAAAATGTTCGGCCCAGTTCAATTCATCATTCTGAATTCTGAATTCTCCAATTCTCCCTCGAGGCAGTACGTCTTCGCTTCGGTGATCTTCACCCAGACGAACTGCCCGATGAGGTCCTTCGTCCCGGCGAAGTGGACCGGGCGCACGGGATCGCCGCGGGCCGTGAGCTTCTCCGGCTCGTTCTTCGAGACGTCCTCGACGAGCACGCGCAGCGTCCTGCCGACGAATCTGGCGTTGCGCTCGTCCGCGATCTCGGCGCCGAGCTGAAGGAGCCTCTCCATCCGGGCCGAGGAGACCTCGCGCGGCACCTGATCCGGCATCGAGGCGGCGGGCGTCCCGGCTCTGGGGGAGTAAATGAAGGAGTAGACCATATCGTACCGCGCCGCCCGCATCATCGCAAGCGTCGCTTCAAAATCCTCGTCCGTTTCGCCGGGGAAGCCGACGATGATGTCCGAGGTGAGCGAGACGTCCGGGACTGATGCCCGGATCTTCTCCACCCTCTCGAGGTATCCCTCGGCGGTGTACTTGCGGTTCATGCGGCGGAGAATCTCGTCCGAGCCCGCCTGCACGGGGAGGTGGAAGTGCTTCACGACCTTCTCTTCCGTTGCCATCGCTTCGATCAGGCGGTCGGAGGCGTCCTTCGGGTGGCTCGTCATGAAGCGGAGGCGGAAGTCCCCGTCGAGCGCGCAGATGCGGTGCATCAGGTCCGCGATGTCCACGCGCCGCCCGTCGTACGGTCCGCCGTCGTAGGAGTTGACGTTCTGGCCGAGCAGGGTGATGTCCCGCGCGCCGTCGGCGATCAGGGCACGCGCCTCGTCGAGGATCGCTTCCGCCGAGCGGCTCCTCTCCCGCCCGCGCACGTATGGCACGATGCAGTAGGAGCAGAAATTGTTGCAGCCGTACATGATCGAGAGCCACGCCATGTGCTTCGATTCGCGCCGGATCGGGATGCCCTCGGTGATCCTCCATTCGTCGCTCAATACGAATTCACGGCGTCCGCCGGCGAGCGCCGCATCGAGCAGGGCCGGTACGCGGTCGACGGCGCCGGTGTCGAACGTGAAGGAGACGTAGGGATAGCTGCCCCTCAGCTTGTCGGCGCGCGCCTTCTGCGTCACCATGCAGCCGCCGACGCCGATCACCACGGCGGGATTTTTGTCCTTGATGTGCTTATAGCCGCCGATGATCGAGAGGGCCTTCTTTTCGGCGTGCTCCCGGACGGCGCAGGTGTTCACGAGGATGAGCTCGGCCTCCTCCGCCAGCCCGGTCCTGACATACCCCATCGCGGTGCAGAGCCCGGAGAGACGCTCGCTGTCCGCCTCGTTCTGCTGGCAGCCGAAGGTCTGGATGAAGTACTTCGGCGCGGCGTCCCCGGTGCGTCCGGCTTTTTCGAGACGCTGCCTGACGGAGGCGATGTGGGAGAGGTGCTCCGCGGTCTCCGGATCGGTGACGGCGGATTCAATATATTGTTCAGCCATGGCGGCTCCTTTTTAATCAGGGATGGAAATGGAGGTCACGTTCACGTCCGCGCGAGGCTCGAAGCGTCCGGCGAGGCCGGGGGTGAGGACGATATGCCCGTCTTCGCCGACGAGGAGGGCCTCAAAGGCGAACGTCCCGGCGGCATAGAGGTCTGCGGCGCCCTCTTCGCCCATCACGAACAAGGCGGTCGAGAGCGCGTCGGCGAGGGTGCCGTTTTCCGCGATCACCGCGGCGGAGACGAGGCCGGATTCCGCGGGGCAGCCCGTTCTGCCGTCGAAAATGTGGTGATACCGGACGCCGTCCTCCTCGAAATACCGCTCGTAGCTCCCGGAGACGGAGACAAATCCGCCCGCGAGGGTGAGCACGCCGATCTGGCCCGCCGGATCCATCGGATCGCGCACGCCGACGCGGAACTCCTCCCCGTCCGGCTTGGTCCCGATCAGGGCGATGTTGCCGCCGAGGGAGCACACGGCCCATGCGAGCGCGGGATCGTCCCCGAGCCGTTCGGCCAGAAGATCCGCCGCCGCGCCCTTCCCGATCCCGCCGAAATCGAGGGCGGCTTCCGAATCCAGCCGGGTCACGCGGTCCGGGGAAAAGTCATAGCAGGCCCTGCCGGTGTGGGTGAGCGCCTCGCGGATCGCGTCGTCCGTGGGCTTCGGACCGCCGCCCGTCACGTTCCAGAGCCGGGCAAGGGGTCCGAGGGTGCAGTCGAAGGCGTCCTCCGTCGCGTCCATCACGGCGAGCGAGGTCCTGATGCAGTCCCCGAGCAGCCCGTCGAGCGCCAGCGCGTCGATCTCTCCCCCGTTGAAGCGGAAGAGGGGGGAATCGCCGTGGGCGGAGAGCGCGGCTTCGGCTTCCCGCACGGCATCCTCGCAGACCCCGAAGACCCGGGAGGCCTCGGCGGGATCCGTGAGCGCGGCGCGGACCGCGATGACGGTGTCCATCGCAAAGAAGGAAGCGTCGCGCACCGTCCCCCGCCCCGCGCATCCGAACAGGACCGGGACGAGGAGGACGAGGCAGGCAAGGGGCAGAAAACGGCATCGGAATCGTCGCATGGGCGTGAATCTCCATATTTAGTCATGGTATATTATACCCGATGACGCGCGCAAAGTCAAGAGGCGCGGATGCTTCCCGCCTTTCGGCGCCGGATCTTTCTCACCGCCCTCTCATCTGTTTTTAATCGCGGTTTATGGGTTTTCTTCTTGATTTTTCCCTGAGAGAGGCGTATAATAGGGGCAACAACCGCAAAGGAGATTTTACCATGAAAGAATTCATCAACTCCCTCGAAGGCCTCCCGCTCCTCGTGAAGCTCATCCTCGCGCTCCCCGCCCTCGACATCGTCTGGGGCATCTACCGCATCCTCTCCGCTCTGGACGCGAAGAACACCGTCGCCCTCGTCGTCTCGATCATCCTGCTCTTCGTCCCGTTCATGTGGATCATCGACATCGTGATGATCCTTCTGCAGGGCAGAGTCTGGAAGCTGGCCTAACGGCACGCGCGGGGGGATTTCGCGGAAAGCAAATTTGCGAAAAAATCGTGAAATCCCCTTGACAAACGCGCCGGGGTGTGTTATAATAGGCACCGTCGACGGACCCGCGAGGGTTTCACGGCATGCGGAAGTGGCGGAACTGGCAGACGCGCACGTTTGAGGGGCGTGTGGAGCATTCCATACGGGTTCAAGTCCCGTCTTCCGCATTTTTTCTTTTTTTATTTTCCGGAAAGGGACTTGAACGGGCCGGCAATGAATGACGGTCCGGGGGACCGTCAGAACCGGCCCCGACCGAGCCCGCAGGCGAGAATTCAAGTCCCGTCTTCCGCATTTTTCTTTTTTTCATTTTCCGGAAAGGGACTTGAACGGCTGACCAGAGCCCGCAGGCGAGAATTCAAGTCCCGTCTTCCGCATTTTTTTTTGCACGCGAACGCGTGCTTTTTTCTTTCCCTCCCTCCTCTGCGGGGGCTCCCCGCTGTTCGCGCGGGAAACAGAAAATTGCACGCAGAGAAGACAGGCACTTCCTGTCTTGGTGAACGAACTTGCCGCAGGCGCGCTTGTCCGAATTCCGCAGAAACATGTCGCGCCAAGGCGAGTTCGTCTTTAGCCCGCGGGGGCTCCCCGCCCGCCGTACGCACGGGAAACAGAAAAATGCGCGCAGAGAAGACACGCACTTCCTATCTTGGTGAACGAACTTGCCGCAGGCGCGCTTGTCCGAATTCCGCAGAAACATGTCGCGCCAAGGCGAGTTCGTCTTTTGCCCGCGGGGGCCCCCCGCAAAATTTTTTCAAAAATCTTTTCCAAACCTTCACAAAACAGGCCCCCTGCTCCGTTTATACTCATGGAAACGGAAATTTCCGAGGGGATCCCCCCGAGATCATGATCAAAATTCCGGCGAAAGGAGCGCGCGATGCACGACGGATTTGATTTTGACGCCTACCTGACGTCACAGGCGGCAAAGCTCACCGGTTACTGCGCGGCCATCACGGGACCAGCGGATGCGGAGGACGCGGCGCAGGAGGCCTTCCTCCGGCTCTGGCAGAACCTCGGCCGCATCCCGAACGTGGCCGCCGCGACCGCATTCCTCTATAAAACCGCCGCGCGCGTTTCGGTGGACATCCTCCGGCGGCGGAAGCGGTTCCGCGAGCCCGAGATCGTCCCGCCATCGGGCGACGACACCCTCTCGTCCCGTGCGGCGGACGCGATGGCACGCCTGAAGCCCGCGGACCGCGCCGTCGTATGGCTCCGCGTCGTCGAGGAATGCGGCTACGGCGAGATCGCGGCACGGCTCGGCAAAAGCGAGGCATGGGCGCGGAAGCGGTATTCGCTCGCGCGAAAGAAACTGGAAACATACCTATCGGAAGGAGAGCGGTCATGAACGACAGCGAACTGAAACAGGCGATCGAGTCCCTCGCGGTGGGCACGGATCCCGGGCGGGTGACCAGCGCGGTGCGCGCCGGAATCGGGCGTGACGCGCAGAAGGAACAGCGGCACTATACGGGAAAGGAGTTTTCCGGCATGAAAAAGAGAAAATGGACGGCGGTCCTCGCGGCGGCAGCCCTCGTGACGGTCCTCACGGCGGCAGTGGCGGCGGGCCCGGCGATCCGGAATTATATCAATGCCCGCGCCCTGCAGCAGGACAGCATTTCGCGCCTCGAAGAGGTCCCCGACGGCTGGATCGGCGTCTATACGATCGAAGATCTCGACGCGATCCGCGAGGACCTCGGCGGCAACTACATCCTCATGCAGGATCTCGCGTTTGAAGCGGGCGATTTTGAAGACGGCGGACGCTTTGCGGGCGGATGGACACCCATCGGGACGTACAACGCGCCGTTCTTCGGGATCTTCAACGGGAACGGACATACAATCGACGGCCTCGTGATCCGCGCCTCGGCGGACGACGTGTTTGACAGCGCGGGCAGCCGGCCGTACGCGTATGTCGGCCTCTTCGGCTATGCTGTATATGCAGAATACTTGACCGTGGAAACCTATACGCAGCAGACCGCGGTGGACGACCTCGACGTCAACGGCGACGGGACCGTCGATCCGCTCGACCAGTACGGCCAGCCCATCCGCGCGGACGGGGTCGGCGTGCATACGATCTTCGATCCGGCGAAGGAGCTGAAGCATTGGGGCGGCGGGGGCATCGTGAAGAACCTGCGCCTGACGGGAGGCACGCTGGCAATCGAATACGCGCCGGTGAAGACCGCCGTTATCGATGGGACGGACGAAGAAACGTTCCGCTCCGTCAGCCTCTGGGCCGGTCCGGTCGCCGGGTATGCCGACCACGTGCTCGGCTGCGTCGTCGAGGACTTCTCCGTGGAAATCACGGGGACCGGAGCTGACGACACGGCAGCCTACGCAGCATACTGGGAGAAGCAGGGTTTCCCGATCACGATGGAGGAACCCTACCGCGGCGGCGGGCTGACCATGAGCATCGGCGGCATCGCGGGCGGCGCGTACCAGCTCGACAGCTGCGCGGCGAACACGGCGCTCACCGTCCGGGCGGGCGAGGCGGCCTCGGTCTCCCGTCCGTTCGTCGGCGGGCTCGGCGGCATCCTCTCGGCGTGCGTGACCTCGTACTTCGACGGCACGATCTCCGCCGACGCCGGGGACATGGGGATCGCGTACCTCCGCGAGGACGACGTGCCGCGCCTCCTCCCGGCCGCCGTCATGGATGAGCTCGCGATCCGGATGGCGTATCTCGAAAACCTCAGTCATCATAACGGCGTCTTCACCGACAAGGTCTACGCGGACGACTACGAAGCCAAGACCGAAGCCCTGCGCAAGGCGGGCGTCACGGCGGACACGCTGAACGAATATCTTGACGCGAATAGCCCGCAGGACGACGGCTGGCAGGCAAACAAGTTCCGGTCGTTCTACTGTGAGCGCACCGTGGCAGAGGTCCGGGAAGCGCTGGCGAAGGGCACGTGGCAGGGGTCTCTGGGCGTCGTTTCGCTCGATATGGCGCAGTCGCTCTACACCGACGATCTCTCCGAGGTGGCTTTCTACGTCCTCGATCCGGATATCAAGCCGCGGGAATACCGGGAGCTGTCCACGATCATCACCGCGGCCTTCCCCGACGGGGATTTCGAGGACTTCTGCCGGGAGAACCACGTGAAGTACGGCGCGTACTACGTCTACGACCTGCGCGACGACCCGGAATGTACCTTCGACGGCTTTGACTTCGACGCGATCTGGGACCGCGGGGACGGCAGACTCCCCGTCCTGCGGCTGTTCCGGTGATACGAAGGGGGAGCAGGCAGCGGTCGGCCTCGGAATCCTCTCCGGGGCTGACAGCCCGCTCTTCAGCTCGATTCCGCTTGAAACCATCTTGTTGTTCGGAGCAAAACATGAAAAACGGTACAAAAGCCTTCCTCTTCGCCGTCATGTGCCTGGTTTTGCTGCTGCTCGCCGTCGGCCTTCTTTCGTGCAGGAAGGCGGCAGACGGGGACGTCGATTCGCCCGGCTTTTTCCGCGGCACGGAAATTGAGCTCCCGGATGGGTGGGGCGTGTATCCCGCCACCGCGCAGATCGGGAAGGATGGCGTGCTGGTCCTCGCCACGGACGGGACCTCCTGCGCGCTCCTCACGCTCGACGCGGATGCCCTTTCCGTAACGGACAACCGCCCGCTTCCGCTCGACGACGGGGACGAGCTTCTCGCCGCGGCCCTGGCGGACGGCTGCGTCCTGCTCGTCACGCGAAACACAGCGGGGACCGCCCTGCGGCGCATTCCCATCGAAGACGGCGAGACGACATGTGCGGAGAACATCGAGACCCATTTCGAGAGAATGCTCGACTACGGCGTCGACGCCATGGAAGCGGACGAAAAAGGAACGGTCTGTCTGCTCTCGTGGAACGAGATCGGGATCTTTGACGCGCAGCTGAACTATCAGGGCTCGGTCTTCATGCCGGACCGCACGGGCAGACTCGCCAGACGCGCCGACGGTTCGGTGGCAGCGCTCATGACGTCCGGAGCGGCCGCAATCGATACGAAAACGATGACCCTTGCGAAGACGGAATCCCTGCCTTCCGGGCTCGTGCGGCTCCTCACCGGTGAAGACGGACGGGAATACTTCGCGGACAGCACGGGCGTAAAGCGCCTCGAACGGAAGGGAAACCACCGTCCGGTGATGGATTATCTGCTTTCCGAGCTGACGGCGGCGACCCTCATGGGCGTGCTCGACGACGACCGCATCCTCATTGCGAAGCGAGGCGATCCCTTCTCCCCGGCAAAGCTCGCGCTGTATGTCCGCTCGGACGATGCCGCGCAGAGCGGGGATGTCGAGCTCACCGTCGCCGCGTACCGCCTGACGCCTCTTCTGAAAGAGCGGGTCGTGAACTTCAACGAGGCACACCCGGACGCGCGCGTGACGGTGAAGGATTACAGCGAATACAACACCGACGAGGAAGCGCGCGCAGACTACATGATGACGCTCGAGCTGACGACCGGCACGGAAAAGCCGGACATCGTCTTCGCTCCCGCGGATGCGGTCGTCATGCAGCAGATCGTCCAAAAGAAATACTATGTGAACCTCGCGCCTTTCCTCGACAGGGATCCCTCGCTGACGCGGGACGCCTTTTTCGGCGGGATCCTCTGCGCCTTCGACGACGGGGACGGCGGGCTGTGGGGCATGAGCGCGGGCTTCGGCCTCAACACCCTGCTGTCCACCCGGACGATCCTCGAGGAAAACGGGATCGCGGTCGGGACGGGGTATCTCCCTAAGCAAAGCTGGACGCTCGGGGAAATGCTGGATTTCATCGAAGGGCTCCCGGAGGGGATCTTTCCGATGCGCGCGCTGTGGCAGGAGAGCGCGGTGCGGTGGCTCATGGGCGGAAACGGATACGCCGCCTTCATCGACCGGGAGAACGCGGTCTGCTCCTTTGACAGCGCGGATTTCCTCCATCTGCTGCGCTTTCTGAAAAGCCTGCCCGCGACATACGAAGATCTGAAACGGGCCTCTGCGCTCGACCGGGCGGAGAACGCCGACGTGCTGAGGGAATACTACTTCGGCGGCAAGGTGGCGCTCAGCGCGGAGCGCGTCGGGGAGATGAATGACATCATCGGCTTCGAGACCGTTTTCGGCACAAAGGATTACGTGCTCGCGGGCTATCCCTCGGCGGACAAAACGGATCCCGGCGCGGGGATCGAGGTATCTCCCGGCGTCTCGTATGTGATCACCACGACCTGCGAAACGCCTTCTCTGGCGTGGGAATTCATCCGGGAGCTGATCGCGCCGGACGATCTGTTCTGGATCGGGGGCATCCCGTCCGTGAAGTCCCTGTTCGACCAGCTCGCGGAGCAGGAGGAGAGAAACGTCATGGTCGTGACCTATTCGGACGAAGGCCAGAGCGGGCACGTCTTCCCCGCCGACGACCCGGATGCGCCGCAGTCCGCGGCAGATCTCAGGGAACCGGGGCTCGTCCTGTTCTTCACCGCCGCGGATGCCGAAAACCTGAAAAGCCTCCTCGACGACGTCGGTACGCCGCTCGCCTTCCGGGTGGGCGACGAGGTGCGCGCGATCGTGGAGGAGGAGATCGGCGAATTCCTTTCCGGCATCGGTACGGAGACCTCCTGCGCCGCCCGCATCCAGTCCCGCGTCGGCATCTGGCTCGCGGAGCACAAATGATGCGAGCACGGCGCAAATGCCTCATCAACAAAAACCAGCCTCCAAAAGGGGGCTGATTTTCATTTCCGCTTATTTCGTCTCAATCACCGGCTCGGCGTGCGATTTCACGCAGTCCTCGGTGATCGTCACCTTTGCGACGTTCTTCTGCGAGGGGAGGCGGAACATGATGTCCGTCATCGTCTCCTCGAGGATTGACCGCAGGCCGCGCGCGCCGGTGTTCCGCTCGATCGCCTTCGCCGCGACCGCCTGCATCGCCTCCGGCGTGAATTCGAGCGCCACGCCGTCCATCTCGAAGAGCTTTCTGTACTGCTTTGCGAGGGAGTTCTTCGGCTCGGTCAGGATCCGCACGAGCGCGTCCGCGTCGAGGTTGTCGAGGCCCACGATCACGGGGAGACGCCCGACGAGCTCCGGGATGAGCCCGTATTTCACGATGTCGTGCGCCGTCACGTCCTTGAAGATCCCCTCGGACATCTTCTCTTCCTTCTTCTTGATGTCCGACCGGAACCCGATCGACGCCCGGCCCTTGCGCTGCTCGATGATCTGGTCAAGATTGTCGAACGCGCCGCCGCAGATGAAGAGGATGTTCTCCGTGTTGATCTGGATGAATTCCTGGTTCGGATGCTTGCGCCCGCCCTGCGGGGGAACGTTGGCGACCGTGCCTTCGAGGATCTTCAGCAGCGCCTGCTGCACGCCCTCTCCGGAGACGTCCCGCGTGATTGAGCGGTTCTCGCTCCGGCGGGAGATCTTGTCGATCTCGTCGATGTAGATGATCCCGCGCTCCGCGAGCTCGATGTCGTAGTCCGCCGCCTGGATCAGGCGCAAGAGGATGTTCTCGACGTCCTCGCCCACATACCCGGCCTCGGTCAAGGTCGTCGCGTCCGCGATGGCGAAGGGGACGTCCAGCGTCTTTGCCAGCGTCTGCGCGAGGAACGTCTTGCCCACGCCGGTCGGGCCGATGAGGAGCACGTTGCTCTTCTGGATCTCGACCTCCTCGGGCGCCTTTTCCGCTTCCTCGCCGTCCTTCTTTCTCCGGTTCTTCCGCTTTTCGACGCCCTCGCGGTTGATAAGCCGCTTGTAATGGTTGTAGACCGCCACCGACAGGGCGATCTTCGCCTTATCCTGCCCGATGATGTACTCGTCGAGCGTCGCCTTGATCTCGGCGGGCACGGGGAGCTTCTGCTCGGAGAGCGGCGCTGCCTGGTCGTCGTTCAGGTGGTCGAAGATGATGTCGTTGCAGGCGTCGATGCATTTGTCGCAGATATAGAGCCCCGTGGGGGACGGGATGAGAAACTCGACCTGCGATTCGCTCCGTCCGCAGAACGCGCAGCTGCGCTCCACGCGGAGCTTTCCGTTTCGTGTAGTTGCCATAGTTTGTGGAAGCCTTTCCGGGAAAGCGCGGCCGGCTCTCCCTCTGTTGCCCGGATTACGGTCTGTGCGCGATGACCTTGTCGATCAGGCCGTACGCCTCGGCCTCTTCGGCGGTCATGAAGTTGTCGCGCTCGGTGTCGGCGGCGATGACGTCGATCGGCTTGCCGGTGTTCTCGGCGAGGATCCGGTTGAGACGGTCCTTGATCTTCAGGATATGCTCGGCCTGGATTTTGATGTCCGTCGCCTGCCCCTGCGAACCGCCGGAGGGCTGGTGGATCATGATCTCGGAGTTCGGCAGGGCGAGCCGCTTTCCCTTCGCGCCGGAAGAGAGCAGGAACGCGCCCATCGAAGCGGCCATCCCGACGCAGATCGTCGAGACGTCGCACTTGATGAAGTTCATCGTATCGTAGATGGCGAGGCCTGCCGTGACGGAGCCGCCGGGAGAGTTGATATAGAGGGAGATGTCGGCGTCCGGATCCTCGGATTCGAGGTAGAGGAGCTGGGCGACGACGAGGGACGCGGTCACATCGTTGACCTCATCCGCGAGGAAAATGATCCGCTCGTTGAGCAGACGGGAATAGATATCGTAGGAGCGTTCGCCGTGATTGGTCTGCTGTACGACCATCGGAACGAGTGCCATCATGTACCTCCGTTTCTGTTTTGGGGCTGTGGATCAGTATTGTGCGCGCCGGGAGCCGCTCATGCGGGAAATCCGCGGCCTGAGGCGGAAACACCGCTGCCCAGTCACAATTGGTGCGGACAGCGGCGTCTGAATGCGGGACCGGTGATTATTCGGCAGCGGGCGCTTCTTCGGCTTCCTTTGCCGCTTCTTCCGAGGGTTCTTCGACCTCGGTGACGTTCGCCTTTTCGCGAACGAGGTCGATCGCCTTCTTCACCTTGAGGTCCGCGGCGACGGAATCGTGGTCGACGGCTTCCTTGACCTTGTCGGCTTCCATGCCGAACTGCTCGGAGAGACGCTTGTATTCCTCTTCGATCTCCTCGTCGGTGACGGCGATCTCTTCCTTCGCGGCGATGCGCTCGAGGGCGAGGCGGGTCTTGACCTGGCGCTCGGCGGTGGGTCTCATCTGCTTGCGCAGCGCGTCGAGATCGAGGCCGGTGTACTGGAAGTAGGTCTTGAGGTCGAGGCCGTTCATGCGGAGCCGGTTGTCATAGTCGCGGACTTCGTTTTCGGTCTCGTTCTCGAACATGCATTCGGGGATGTCGGCTTCGAGCTTCTCGATCAGGGCGTCGATGAGCTTTTCGTCCACCTTGTTGTCGGCGGCCTTCTTCTTGTCCTCTTCGAGGTGCTTCTTGATGTCTTCCTTATACTCGTCGAGCGTGTCGAACTCGGAGGCGTCGCGCGCGAACTCGTCGTCAAGGACGGGGAGCTCGGTGTACTTGATGCCGTTGAGCTTGCACTTGAAGGTGGCTTCCTTGCCGGCGAGGTTTTCCGCCTGATAATCCGCGGGGAAGGTGACGACCACGTCGAATTCGTCGCCGACGGAATGACCGACGACCTGATCCTCGAAGCCGGGGATGAACTGGCCGGAGCCGAGCTTGAGCTGGTGGCCCGCCGCCTTGCCGCCCTCGAATGCCTCGCCGTCGACGAAGCCTTCAAAGTCGATGTTGACGAGGTCGTCGTTCTGCGCCGGACGGTCGTCGACGTCGATCATGCGGGAGTTGCGGTTCTGGACGCGCTTCAGCTCTTCGTTCACTTCATCCTCGGTGACCTTCACGGCGGGGCGTTCGACCGGGATGCCGAGATAGTCGCTGATCTCGACCTCGGGCTTGACGAAGAAGGTGCAGGAGAGGACGACGCCGTCCTCGACGGATGCGGAGACGAGGTCGAACTCGGGGCGGCTGACGATGGTCTCGGTGATCTCCTTCGCGGCCTCTTCGTAGGCGTCGGGGATGATCTCGTTGACGGCGTCTTCAAAGAAGACTTCCTTGCCGTACATTCTCTCGATGATGGCGCGGGGGGCGTGGCCCTTGCGGAAGCCGGGGATGGTGATGTTCTTCACCTGGCGGCGGTAGACCTTTTCGATGGCCTTCTTGAACGTTTCGGCGTCGACGTCGAAGGTTATCTTGCGCTGGTTGGCAGCGATCATTTCCTGGGATTTCAGGCTCATGTTTTCAGAATCTCCTTGAGAAGTTGTTCGTTTGATAAATCCTTTGCACAGCTCTTAGTATTTTACTATGAAAACGGCGCATTGTCAAGGGAAATGAGAAAAATTTCCATCCGGAGAGCCTGATTTTCCGGGATTTTCCGCGATTCTTCCGGCTTTTCCGGGGGCGGGCCGGGTTTTTGCGCTTTCATGCGGCTTTAATCGAATCTTAATCGCAGATTGCTTGACACGGGGCTGCCGCGGTGGTATAATGGCATCACAGCGACGGGGACGGCACCCATGCGAAAAAACAGACGCTGTACATGCTTTTCTTCCGCACATCGAAAGGGGACGACACCCATGACAACCAACGGAAGCGGATCACGGATCCGTGTATTCGATGCAGACGGACGTCAGATCGGCGAAACCTACCCGAAGCGGGCCCGCGGGCTCGTGAAGCACGGACGCGCCGTCTGGCTGACCGAATCATCGTACGCAAGGGATCCGGACGCGATTTGCCCGGATCTTCTTCTTTTCCCCCGGAACGAGGCCGGGGAGACCGATTTTTCATCTTTATTCATCAACAGACAGGAGGATCACCCCATGAGCGAATACAACAACGAACACGAACAGAGAATCAACGATATGATCGCCCGGTTCCGCGCCGAGATGGCAAAGGCCCGCGAGATCGCGGAAAAGGCCGCGGCGGAGGCGGAGAACGTCATCCGGGAGGTCGAAGCGAGCGGCGTCGTCGAAAAGGCGGCTGAGAAGGCTGCGGACGTCGTGGAAACCGTGAAGGCGGCGTTTGCCGAAGAAGCCGGAAAGGTTTCTGACACGGCGGACAAGGCGGCCGACGATCTGCGTGAAGCGGTGAACGAAGCGGCCGAAGACACCGCGAAGGCGGCGGACACGGCGTTCGAGAGCGCAAAGCGTGCCTTCGAGGAGGCCGAGGCCAATTTCGAGGAGGCGAAGCGCGCGTTCAAGGAAGCGGAGGCGGCGAAGAAGGCCGAAGAGGAAGGCGAGCATTGCTCCCTCCTCGACGAAGAGCTCTGCCGTCAGGCGAAGGAGAACATCGACGAGATCCGCCGGGAGGCGAAGGATGCGATCACGACGGCCTGGGAAGAGCTGAAAAAGGGCTGGGCCGAGCTGAAGGACGCGTCGTCCGGGCCGGTCGAATGGCTGAAGGGCGAGACGAAGACCGCGCGGGACAGCCTGAAGGACGCTTTCCGCGAGCTCAAGGAAAACCTCAAGGCGATGATGGACGATCTCGGAGACGCCGGCGACGGCTGTGACGGGACCGGATCCGACACGGAGCGCTCCGCCGACGAGGCCGCCTGGGCCTGGGAAGACGGGGACGAGAGCGAGGACGAAGAGACCGCCGTTCCGGCCGACCGGGTCCGCCAGAACATCGAGGCGGAGATGAACGACGTCCAGCGCCGCGTGACGGAGATGCTCGAGCTGGTCCGGAAGGAATACGATGCCGGTCACATCGGGTTTGACAAGTACATCGAATACACCGACAAGTACACCGCATACCTGCACGACCGTCTCGTCGAGCTCAGAGAAGAGCTGAAAAAGCTCTGACCTCAGGCAGTGCCCGGAGACACAAAACTCACCAATGATGAAAAGTGCGTACCTGAAGAAGGTACGCCTTTTCTTTTGCTTGCGCACTAACGTTTGCGGGGATGTACACGCTGAATCCATCGTTTTTTTCGCCTGCGCGGCTGGCGGACAAGAGGGCTCCGGAGCCGCCCTCTTGTCAATCACCGCTCCCAAAGGCGCGTTCCCCGCCTCTGGACTCCACCCCTGCCTCGGGTATAACCTCCTTT
>JAFPWV010000026.1 GCA_017412675.1 Clostridia bacterium | reverse complement strand
CTTTTTGGTTCTTTTTCTCCTCGATAAAGGAGAAAAAGAACGCCGATAGCGCTATGGTAAGAGAACGGCTGCCGCACTCCTCCGTTTCAGGAATCAGTGCAGCAGCCGTTTTGGTTTCGGTTTCGTATCGGCTTAATCGCCGAGCTCGTAGACCTTGTTGAAGATCTTTTCCATCTGCTTGGACATCGCCTTCTGGATGCCCTTGTACTTGGACGCGATGTTCGGGTTGTTGTCGCTGAGGCAGTCGCGGATCATGTAGGGGATTCTCTGGAAGACGGTCTCGCCGAACTGGAAGGAGAAGTCGAACAGACGGCCGGCCATGATGAGCTCGACCATGTCCGCGGTCTCCTGGTCGGTGGAGTACTTGCCCTTCAGAGCGACGTCATAGTACGCCGGGTAAACGGACTTGTAGGATTCGGCGCAGAGGACCTCGAAGACCGGACCGATGAAATCGATCTGGCTGTACAGAGAGGTGGCGATGCAGAACACGGTGAACTTGTCGTCCGCGTTGGTGTAGTAATTCTGCTGGGCTTCGTCCCACTTCGGATACGGGAGCATGCTGTACGGGGATTCCATGTCGCGCAGGGTCGCAAACGCCGCGTAGAAGCGCATCGGCGCGAACACGAGCTGGCCGTTGAGGAACCACTTCTGCTCGTCATACTGGGAGGAGAGCTTTGCGAAGCCCTGGTTGTTGTAGTGGAAGTCGAGGAGCTTTTCGAGCTCGGAGACGGTCTTGTCATCCATGAAGGTGATCACGACGCCGCCGTCATCGTCACGGCCGACGTAGTGTCCGCCGAACGCGTTGAACCAAACGTCCGCTGGGTTGACGATGCAGTAGCCGAAGCCGTACTGGTCGTTTGCGATGTCGCTCTTGCCGTTACCATTGAGGTCAACGTACATATCCGCGACCATGGTGGAGAGCTGGTCGATGGTCCACTTGCCTTCGTTCACGAGGCCGTAGAGGTCGGAGGCGGCATAGCCGTAGTTCGTCGCAAGGTCGAGGTTCGCAAACACGCAGTGCGTGTAGGTCATGGACGTGGTGGCAAGGTCGGAGCAAACGGTGTAGAGAATGCCGTTGACCGTCGCGTCGTCGTTCGCCAGCTTGTTGTGCCACGGCTGGGTGAGATCGACGTAGGGGATCGTGAGCCAGTTGAGGATGGACTGCGAGTTGATCGGCTGGTAGGACATGTAGTCATAGCATCCGATGAGGTGGTAGTCGTCCGTGCCGGCCTTCGCGATCTTCGCGGGGATGCTGTACGGAGAGCCGTCGCGCTGGCAGGTGATCTTGATGTCGAAGCGGTCTTCCACTCTGACGTTGCGGTTGTACACGGCGTCGTTGCAGGCGTCGCCGTTGAGCTCTTCCGCGACGATCTCTTCTTCATACTGGTCGCCGTCGGTGGTGGCCACGCGGAGCTCCGCGCCGTTGAATTTCATTTCGGGGACGTTGTCCGGGATGCGCTGTCTCAGTTCATAGTCACTGAGTTCTTCCTCGGGTTCGGCTTCAACATCGGTCGGGGTGACGTTCTGAGCGCCGGGGGTATCCTCGTTCTTGCCTGTTTCCGCGTTGTTGTTCGAGCACGCGGTCATGGCAGCGCTCATGAGGATCATCATCGCTGCGAGAATCGCCGAGAGAATTCTCTTGTTGAGTTTCATGTTCTTCTCCTTCTTCTGATGCGGTTGGGGATTTGGTCCGTGCGGACGCGGTGCGGGCTTTGCCGATCCGTGTCTGCATTGATACATAGTATTATACAGCGAAAACAATGATTTGTCAAGCGGTTTTCAACCGTCGGTTTCGCTCCGTCCCGCCGATCGGCGTCCGAAAGCGGCGGCGGCTCACATCGTTTTGCCCAACAAGCAACAATCCTGCGTGTCCGGTTTTGTGCATGTTCTCCTATTTTTTAAAGCATTTTCGGTAATTGAATTCACCGCGGAACGGCCGGTATGGATATAGAATTTTCATTCCATTTTTTGTGCATAATACCGAAAAGTATTCCCGACCGTCCAATATCCTTCCTCGTGGTAATGCTGATCGATCGCGATCTGATGGGCGCGCCACTCCTCGTCCGCCATGTTGTATGTGCGGCGGTAGAGCGTTTCGGGGTATTCGCCGTCAAGCTCCCGCTTGATGATCCTCGTCTCGCGGTACTCATAGTCGTTCGGCCAGAGCTGCTCGACATACATCGCCGTGACGAAGACCGTGTTCTGTCCGACGGCGCAGCTGCCGAGCCAGCGGACCGATTCGGACGCGTCCCAGAGCTTCTCGCGCGTCACGCCCGTCGTCAGCCAGAGCGAGCCGCTGCCGAGCGTATCGATGCCGAAGCCGTCGACCTTCGCGCCGCGGAACCGCTTCTCGCAGAAGTACGCGATCCGCCCGTCGTCCTGTATCCGGAAGTCCGCGACCTTCGACGCGATCTTCTTCGGCTTGTAGGCGATGACGTCCGTGCGCCAGAGGGTCCCGTCCGCGCAGAGCCAGACGCAGCGATCCCCCTTCAGGCGGAATTTCACGACGTCCCGGCCGAGCACCTCCGGATTCTCCGCGTTCGGATCGCGCCGGTAGAGATCGCAGCTGACCCCGCGCTGCCAGCGTCCGAGGTAGATCACATACTTCCCCGCCGCGCCGCAGTAGGCGTTCGTGTAGGTTGCAAGGGTCCTGCGCGTGCCGAGCTCCGGATCAAAGAGGATCACCCGGTGCTCCACCTCGTACCACCGCTTGCCGTAGTCCCCGGACTGGAGCACGATCTTCCCGTCGCAGATCCCGTAGGCGTCGCTGATGCCGATGGAGATGCGGCACGCTTCCCCGGCTTCGAGATCGACGCAGCTGAGATACTTTACCTGCGAATTGCCGCCGTTCATCGCGTCCTCGCCGCTCTCCATGAAGAGGACGCCGTCGCGGATGACGAACAGGAAGCAGACGCGGTCGAAGAATTCGATCACCTTGTGGAAGGTCGCGGTGTTGATGTCGTAGCGCATGACGTAGCTACGCAGCGGCGGCCCGGCGATCCCCTGAAGATTATAGCCTTCCGCTATCCTGTCCTCCGCACGGTACCCGATGAAATAGAGATTCCCCTTCCAATACTGAACGTAGGATTCGGCGATGTCCATCCCGTGATCGCACCGTTGGCTGACCTTGCAGTCGGGATCGATGCAGATCCGGGAGGGAGTTCCCTCCGCGTCGTAGTAGACGATCCCGTCCGGGAAGTTGTTCTCTCCGTTCGCCGGGATGCGCATCCGCTTGAAGACGTAGACGCCGCCCTGCCCGTCCTCGACGAAATCCGGGCTCGTTCCTTCATACGGCGCGGTAAAGGAGACGGAATAGCCGAGGTAATCGACGAAACCGTCGGTGTAGTTCGAGATCTCCGGCAGATCGTAGCCGTATTTGCTGTCGTAAGGGACGTAGCCCTCCTGATCCTCGCGTTCGAGATATTCTTCGAGGTACCAGTCCCGGTCGATGCCGATCTCGTTCTTCTTCTGCTCCGGCGTCTCCTCCGGCTCCCGCTGCGCACAGCCCGCCAAGACCGCGCACGCCGCCGCGAGAAGGATCATCCGTCGGACGGTTCTCTTCATCCCGCCGCCTCCTCTCCGTGAGTCTCTCATCCGTTCGCTTCTTCTTTTTTACGATTATATCACACTTTTCCAGTTTTCGCAAGTGTTTTTCATTCATTTTCTCGAAGTTTTTTACATCATTCGCAGACAAGAAAAAGGCCCCGGAAACCGGAACCTTTATGAGGGAAATGCAGTCGGAGTGGCGAGACTCGAACTCGCGGCCTCGACATCCCAAATGTCGCACCCTACCAACTGGGCTACACCCCGATATGCTTATTCAATTCTGGAAGCTCAGCCAGCCCCGCTCCTTCTGTTCGTGCGACGCAGCATGCCGTACCCAACCAAGCGGGTTATACCCGGGCTGCACCCCGAACATTCAACGCCCATTATTATACCGCATTTTCTCCGTTTTGTCAACCCGGCGCGGAAAAAAGACGCCCTGTCGGGTGAACCGCTCCAGTAAAAACGGACAATGACAAAAAAGCTCTTATGTGGTACAATACTGCATAGGAGCTTTTGCCATGAAGGAGGGAGAGAGATGGCAGGAAAGAAAGGGATGAAGCACTACCCCGAGGAGCTCAAGGAGCG
>JAFPWV010000025.1 GCA_017412675.1 Clostridia bacterium | reverse complement strand
CTGTATCGGTCTTCAATACGACATCGCCGTTTTTCCATGTGATGGTATATTCGTTGACGGTCTTGTCGTAGGTCGCCGTGTAGGTGGCATCGCCGGTGACCGCCGTGATGGCCGGATCCCAGCCCGCGAAGGTGTAGGTGTACTGGGCGTCGGCAGCCTTTGTCACGTCTGCATGGGTCGGAACAACACCGTATTCCACCGTAGTGGTATCAATGACGCTGCCGTCGTCGTTCTTCCATGTGACGGTATATTCGATGACGGTTTCGGTGTAGGTCGCCGTGTATTCGGCATCGCCGGTGACCGCGACGAGATCCGGCGTCCAGCCCGCGAAGGTGTAGGTGTACTGGGCGTCGGCAGCCTTTGTCACGTCATCATGGATCGGAACAACACCGTATTCCACCGTAGTGGTGTCAATAACGCTGCCGTCGTCGTTCTTCCATGTCACGGTGAAGGTAGGAACAGGCCCGATCTTGACATACTTGTAGGAAGTAAGGCTGGTCGTTTCGTCCCACTTCGTCGCGTTATCGCCCGTCGTGCTGTCGCTCACCATGACAATGTATTCGCCCTTGTAGCCGGAGAGATCGGGCTCGACGTTGAAAGCAGCCGTGCCGCCGATCGCCGTGACCGTGCCGCCGGAGATGGTAATACCTTTTCTGGCATAGATTCCGTATCGCGTGCCTTCGGAAACGATGTTTGTCTCTTCGCCAGTGACGATGATATTGCCGTCTGATCCGATGGCATATACTGCCGATACTTTGAGTTCTGTATTGCTCAGTGTCAGATTGAGATAGTTCTCGTCCGATTTCAGATAGATACCGTAGGTATTACTTGCGGTGAAATCCGCCTTTCCCTCCACAGTCATACTATGGGCGTCACTTTGGATCAAGCCAATTTGATTATTGCTGGCAATCGATGGATTGTTCAGGATCAGTGTGCCCTCTGACCATGGATCCGTAGAAGTCTTCGGTTCGTACTTTACCGTTTCGTCACCGAGAACATCGGTGCAGTTCTCGTCCGTTACCAGCGTTTCTCCGACGTAAACATGATAGTTTATCGCTTCCGCTCTCTGCGCCATGACCGGGATCATGAGGCAGATAAGAACCAGGCTCAAAAGAATGCTCCATCGTAAGGTCTTTTTCATCGCTTTATTTCCTTTCACTTGTATTGATTCGTTTACTGTCATGAACGACCAGTCCAAGAAGACGGACCTGCACAGCGAGTTCAAGACGGCTGTTATAGCCAGTCTTTTTCATGATGTTTTGCAGGTGGCGTTTGACGGTGTTTACGGAGATGTGCAGTTTTTCCGCAATCTCTTCGTTCGTAAGACTGGCTGTCAGTTCCCGCAGCACATCCAGCTCCCGCTCGGTCAGGTCGCTGCGGTGTATTTTTCCGAAGTTAACCTGCGGCGGACCCGTGGGGTAGACCGATTCGCCCTTCATGGTGCGCTCCATGATGTCGGCCAGGCTGTGATCGTCGTACTCCTTGTACCAGAAGCTCTCCACGCCGATCTTTCTGGCTTCGTCTTCCCAGGTGGTTTCCGAGGTGGAGGTGGTGAGGATGATCTTGACCTCCGGGTGCTTCTCTTTGATGACCCCGGCGGCGGTTAGACCGTCGATCCCTTCGAGCATCATGACGTCGAGGATCAGAAGATCGGCTCCGTTCTCATCCACATAGTCCACAGCCTGCTGCGCTGTCCGAAAGGACGCATCGAGTTCAAAACGACTGGAAGCTCGGATGTACATCTCAAAAAAGCAGCGGGATATGTTCTGGTCGTCCGACACGACAACCCGCACTTTGGCACACAATCTTCCTCACTCCTTTCCGTCGTTTCTGCCGGGAAAAGGGCATAGTACCCCTACCCCATATTGATACAAAGTAATTATACCGCAAATCAGAAGGTCTGTCTATCACCCATTCGTACCATTTTTCATGAGATTTGAAAGAAAAATGCGTTCCCCGCCGGATGAAGGAAGGGAACGCAGAAAGTCAGGGATGGGGAAAAGACATGGTCAGGGAGAAGGCCGGGGCGCTCTGTACGATCATCGTCCCGCCCTGCTCCTCAACGCGCTGACGCAGGGACAACAGGCCGCCGCTCTCGGCAACGGGTCCCTTCGGGGGCATGCCGTTGTTCGTGAGCGTGATGCGCGTCCCCGCCGCGCTCTCATCGATTTCCGCCGAGAGCAGGTCCCCCTCGGCGTGCTTGACGGTGTTGGCGGCGCACTCCCGGATCGCACCGGCAAGGATCGCGCGGAGCCGGGCATCCGCCGGGGGTTCTCCCTTCACCTCGACGGTGACGCCGATCCGGTTCGCCATGCGGATCGCCGGCTGCACATCGTCCTCCGCCGCGGTCTCCGGGATCCGTTTTTCGCCCAGCAGGATGCGGTTCATCTGCCGGGTCATCAAAACGACCGTCGCCCGATCGGTGGTGTCGGGGTGCTCGATTGAGCGGCGGCCCATCAGAAGGACCTGCCCGAGCTCGTTGTGCAGCGCGGTGCGGGCCCTGGTCTCCTCCTGCTTCACGAACATTTCCGCAGAGAGGTTCGAGGCCTCTGTCATGCGGCGGCGGATCTCCTTCAGATGCGTGTTCTTCGCCCGGAGATCCTCGGTGATCCGGTACCGCTCGGTGACGTCGATGGCGCTGATGCGCCGAAAGACCGCGTCGTCGATCGTGAGCTCGTCGTTTGCGAAGAGCCAGACCTCACCCTTCGGCGTGCGGATCAGGCGTTTGCCCTCCTGATCCTCTCCGTTTTCCTCGAGAAACGCCCAGAACCGATTGGCATCCGACAGGCGCTCCCCCGTCAGCTCGCAGCACAGGGCCTCCATCTTCAGATTGTGGAGCCGCACCGTGCCGTCCGGTGAACCGATGCCGATCCCCTCGGGCAAGAGATCGACGGTCTTGCGGATCGCCGCGGACGTCACCGTGGCTGTCCGGTAGTGTCTGTATTCCCGGGCAACCCAGAGGAGAATCCCCGCGGAGAGCGCCTCCCAGAACGCGTACACCAGCCACGGCAGCGAGAACACGAACCATCCGGTCTGAATCACGTCCCGCGGGATCGATCGGTAGTTGGCGGTGTCATACCCCTCCAAAAGGATCACGAACACCAGAAAACCGACGAGAAGGTGCAGGGCGGAGGCAAAGATCTGGCGCGGACTCTTCCTCTCCCGGACGGACAGGAGGAAGAACGCGGTCTGCCCGATCGTCAGAAAGAGTTCGATCATCAGCAGCACGAACGCGCCGGGGGTCTCGAGGATCGTGTCAAACGAGCGCATCGGCCGCACCTCCTTCCGCATAGATGGTCAGGAACCAGCACCCGTCGCTTTCCTTGCACGTCACGGGAAGCTCCGTCCGGGGCAGCTGCGGGGCCCGCTTCGTCTCCATGGCGAGCCGGATGCCTCCGACTGCCAGCGACACGGTCATCCGGCAGAGAACGGGCAGCACGGCCTCGATCACCGTTTCAAAGCAGTCGTAGAGCGCGTGGATCGAATCCAGGGGCAGATCGGAGTACTCCTCTCCCGTAGCCGCCGCCTCGATCCCGCAGCATTTCAGGAATTTCGCAGTCTCCTGCAGCGCCAGAAAGAGCTCGCGGTTCGGCTGGGCCAGTCCTCCTTCCGAGAGGAGGAGCAGGTTGCTCTTGCGCTTGCAGTAAGCGTTGAGCACGCAGCACTCACCCATCGCATCGTCGTAGCCGTCCGATTCCGAGTCCGTATGCTCGAGGATCTCTTCGATCCGCTTCTGCTTGGGATAAAACGCCGCCGCGATCTTGTCATAGACCCGCTCCTGCGCATCCAGCAGGGCCTTTCTCTCCTTCAGCTCGTTCTCCACTTCGATCAGGTCGTTTTCCTCGTTCAAGAGCTCGTTTGCCGAGGCGAGGCGGCGCTCCTCCCGGTGAAGCTCCCGCTCATCCTCCGTCCAGAAGGCATAACCGGGATGGATCTTCATGCCGTAGAGCCGGGTGTCCTCGTCCAGATAAACGGGACTTGCGGCTGCGTCGGAAAGCTGCCGGCGGGACGCGCGGATCGGCAGATCGGTCTCATAGACCGGCGCGAAACGCTCGTCGGTGACGAGGACCGGCAAACCGAGGTTGGAGAAGAAGCCGGTATAGTTTTCGTTGTACGGGAACAGGCGGTTCCGGATGCAGATCTCAAAGAGGCCCAGCATCCCGAAGATATTGATCTCCGGCGCATGGTACATCCGGACCAGGTCGAGGGGCGTGAACACCAGCCAGTTGATCAGGTTCATGCCTCCCCAGAGGAGGATGACGGCGCCGAAGGAGAGGAGCGCGCGAAAGCTCTGCCGCCAGGTCTTCCGGATCAGGATCACAAAGCCGGCGAGCAGCGTCGCAACCATCCAGCCGTACATCAGATAGAAGAGCGGGCCGTAGGTGTAGGTGCCGACGACGCATTGGAATTCCGACAGCGGGATGAGCCGCCGGTAGAACAGCTGATGCAGATCGTTCGTCAGGATCAGAAGCAGAAGGAGGCAGGACGGGATCAAGAACAGCCGCTCTTTTCCGTTCCGCTCCTCGTCGCCGCCCTTTCGGATCCGGATGCAGGTCATCAGAAACAGCGTCGGGACGAGGATCGGCGCGAGGTTGTACAAGTAATCGACATAGCGCCGGACGATCACGTCCGTCAGGATGCGGAACCGCAGGACCCGGACCAGAAGATAGACGATATTCAAGACCGCCGACGCGAGGATATAGCCCCGCACTCTGGTCGGCAGAAGACGCGCCCGCACGGAAATCATCCAGTAGATCAGGAGTCCGATATAGATCATGAAGTTGGCGCTGAACATGAAGGTGTCGACGACGGAGATGTGTGTCCGGGTCAGCAGGTTGGTGATCCCGCCCAGCAACAGAAAGACAAAAAACAGGCAGGTGCTTCGATTCTCTTTCGACATGGCCGTGACCCCCCTTTCTTTGACGATTTCCGCCGATAAACAGCAGATCCGATATCCGTATTATAGCACACCCGTTCCCGCAATTCAACAGCTCCCTGCGTCGAGGACGGATTTTGGCGCGCGCTCCGTCCTCATGGATGGGAAAAACGGCCGCTCCCGCCGAACCCGAACCGTTTTTCCCCTTGCGCTCTTCCCCGGGATATGGTACAATAGCGGCAGCAAAACGAAAAAGGCGGGAAACAGCATGGAAAACAGAAACAAACCGGTCATCCGCAAGCACGGGACCATCAAGTTCGGCACGGTGGAGTCCACGCCCGTCGTGTTCCGGGGCAATCTCTACCGGTTCGAGTACTGCCGCCCGGCACAGTCCGAAGCGCTGGCTGCCCGGAATCCGGACAACCCGAACCCGTGGTCGAGCTTTCATTTCATCGATCTGCGGACGGGACGCAGGACGCCGTCCTTCGCAAGGGATCACCATCTTGGCTGCGCGTTCACGGACGGCGGGGTGATGTACGCGGTCGGCGTGGCCGGGACCTGGGGCGGCGACACGCTTCACATCTTTTCCTCGACCGATCTGGAGGCATGGGACTGCGCGGGCGAGCTGCACCTTCCCGGATGGAAGATCTTCAACACCGGCGTGTGCAGAACGGACGGCGGCTACACGCTGCTGATGGAGATCTCGGAGCCGGTCGAAGAAGCGGGAACGCATCCGTTCACCTTCCGCTTCGCCCGCTCTACGGACATGGTCCATTGGACGCTGACCCCGCGCGACTGCGTGTTCCAGAAGGACCGCTATGCCGGCGGCCCTGCGATCTACACGGTCGGGGACGGCTGGATCTATGTGCTGTATCTGGAGGCGGGACCGGGCCCGACGTACACCAACTGCATCGCCCGCTCGCGGGATCTGAAAAGCTGGGAATACAGCCCGCTGAATCCCGTCCTCATGTACGAACCGGCACAGGACAAACAGATCGCCAACCCCTTTTTGACGGAAGCGGAACAGAAGCAGATCCGGGACGCCGAAGACATCAACAACAGCGATCTGGAGCTCTGCGAATTCAACGGCAGGACGATCCTCTATTACAGCTGGGGAAATCAGCGGGGAACGGAATTTCTGGCGGAAGCGTCCTATGAGGGAAGTATGAAGGCGTTTCTCGAGGGCTGGTTTTAAGGGTACCGCAGCATGACGCGATCCGGATGACAATGAAAGATGAAAGGGCTGCCGTACGCTCCCGATAACGGAGTGATGCGGCAGCCCGTATTCGTTTTTTTGCGCGGCGGTCCGTTTTCATGCGGCGTGTCCGGATCCGATCCCGGCGCACGGTCCCCGTCAATCCGGCCGATAGCTCCTCATGATCTCGAGGATGTCCGTCTGATAAACGTTCCCGTTCAGCACGTCCCCGTTCGCGCCGAAGGAGATCGTGCAAACGTCTTCGGGATCCTCGTCATAGGGAGACGATTCGGTCACCGGGTCTTCAAAATACGCCCGCAGATATTTCAGCGCGTTCCCGCTCGGGAATACCACGTTGCCGGCGCCGACCGGGATCCCGAGCACCTCAAACGCCGAAAGGATCTCCCTCGTCCGGACGTTGTACGGGTTCCCGTCCTCCGGGCTGACGAGCCACGCGGGATTCAGGCGGACCGGGATCCCCGCGTTCACGGCGCATTCGGCAAAGCAGAGGACCGGCTCGAGCGGGATGGTCTCCTGATGAAACGCGTCCGCGGACAGAAGCAGATCGTTGACGCCGCTCTCCGCGAGACACCGGGCGACCTCCTCGATCCGCGCGGGCTCCCCGGCAAAGAAGCCGTTGGTGATCACCTGACGCCGTCCGACCCCCAATTCCGCCGCAGTCCGCTGGATCGGCGAGACCGTGTCCGGGTACAAAAGCGGTTCCCCGCCGAAGGTCATCACGGACGCGATGGGGTGGTGCAGGCAGATCTTCCGGACCGATTCGACGGCGATTTCCGTGTCGATGTGCTCCGTGCAGTTGTCGTGGTCGCCCTCCGAACAGTGGATGCACCGTCCCGTGCACGCCATGGTCACGACGAACTCGATCCGGTTCAGATGCTTCAGAAATTCGTTCACGGCGCGGTCCTCATTTTTTGAGGAACCGGACGGCGAGGGTGCCGCAGGCGGTCGTGGACATCTGGAGGGAGTTGTAGCGCTCCCGGATCTCGGCGAGCTCGAAGACCTTCATCTTTTTGATCAGCTCCTCCGCCGCGCGCGTCAGCTCCGCGTTGTTCGGGAATTTCAGATACACCGTTTCATGGTCGAGCTGCGCACGGATGATGTCCGCCGCCCCCTCGAAGGTGTATCGGTCGAGGCAATACCCCTTCTTCACGAAGTAATTGTTCGCGTCGGCCGTGCAGAGCGGGGCTTCCGAATCCCGGTCGATCCCGTGGGTCTTCAAAATCTCCTCGGTCGTGACGCAGAAATAGTCGTAGGTGCGGAATCCCTTCACCCCCTGCGCGAACACCGGATCGTCCCAGGTGACGTCCATGTGGTAGGGCTCGCCGTCGACGTAGACGATGTTCCACTCGTGAGGGCCGCCGCCGTCGAGCTTGATCCCGTGCACTCTCGAGGACCGGATCCCGAATTTCCCTGTGAGGACCTGAAACGCTTTCGCGTACCCGGAGCACACCGCGTTTCCGTCCACCAGGCAGGCGTAGGCGCTCATCCCGCGCACGGCGGCCTCGTTATCCCGCACACCCGCGCCCAGCGCCTTTGCCGAGGCGAAATTGTATTCGGTTTTGTCGATGATGGCTTCGTGGATCTTCAAAACCGTATCGAATTCCGAATCTCCCCGGCACGTCCCGACGAACGCGTCGACCGCCTGATCGAATTTCTTCCGCCGCCGCAGCAGCTCGTCGTCGTTGATCATGATCTGGGGAATGAGGACCACCCGGACTTCGTTTCCGCGCACGCTTTTGGAATACTTACAGGATCCGGTCAGCCAGAACAGCTCCGGATGTTCCTCCATGATCCGCTGGAACGTCTTCATGACCGTATCGGAACAGTCGTAGTCAAAGGTCACTTCCCGTGCGCCGCGGGAGAGCTGTTCGAGGAGCGTCTGATAGGTTTTGTCGGTTTGCATCGTTTGCCTCCTGAATCGGATGGATTTGATTTCATTATACAGGAAAACCGGCGCGCTGTCAACAGAAAAAACCCGGGGGAGGCCGCGCGCGCGATGGAGGAAACCCCTTGCAATCCGAACGGATCGATGCTATACTATGTTCAGGCGGCATCGCGGAGACGGTCATCGCGCCGGGCGGCAGAACGCAGGTGCAGAGGATCCGGCGAGCCGAACGACGGAAATGAGGTGCGAATCATGGATCCCTATCTTCGTATTCTGGACAATGAACTGATCCTGCCCGGCGTCCGCGGCAGACATGTGTTTTTCCACATCAGCGACACCCACATCTGCTCCTCCGACGACCTCAGCACCGCCGAGGAACGGGAAAACGCCGCGAAATGGGAGTCCAACTGGATGCGCGGGAAGGGATCCTTTGCGCACAGCTTCGGCGAGCCCTTCACGGACGCGCAGCGGATCACGACCGTCGAAGGGTTCGGGAAGATCCTCGCCTTCGCCGCAGAAGAAAAGCCGGAAGCGCTTCTTTTGACCGGCGACAACCTCGAATGCATGCATCCCGCCGGAGAGCGGTTCCTCAGGCGCACCCTCCCGTCCTGCGGCGTCCCGTTCCTGTGCGTCCCGGGCAACCACGAATCCGAGACCTGCGCCGGGATCTGGGAACCGGGGGTGCGCGTCATGGAATCCGACGGCTTCCGCATCGTCGCGGTGGACGACCGGCGGCAGACCGTCTCGGAGGAGGATCTCGACCGTCTCGAATCGCTGGCGGCGGACGGGATCCCCATGATCGTCCTGTACCATATCCCCGCGGCGGCCTCCGGCAACCGGGAACAGATGCGGAGATTCGGGGTCTACTTCTCCGTCGACGGCGAGCGGGCGGATGAGGGCGGACGGCGGTTTGTGCGTTTCCTCGAGACCGCTCCGGCGGTGAAAATGACGCTCTGCGGCCATATCCACGGCTATTCGGACACCGAGCTCGTTCCGGGCAAGCGGCAGATCACGGCGTCGCAGGGCATGATCGGCTTCATTCATCGGCTCACGGTCCGGGGTGAGTGAGGATGTCCGCATCCCCGCCCCGATGGCCGATCTCTTTCAAAACACGGCGATCGGATGCCGGATTCTGCAGAAAACTCTTGCAAAACCAAACGGATTCCCGTATAATATAGCTATGGAGACCGTGGAAAGAACGAAATCGACAGCACCAGAGAGGAGACAGCCATGTACTGCCGTCATTGCGGAAAAGAGGTTGAGCCCGGCACGAAATTCTGCCGGTTCTGCGGAGGTGCGCTCTCGGGAAACGGAGAACCCGCCGTCGCCCGGAACATCGTCAAAACCTGCCCGATCTGCGGCGCGGTCCCGCCCGACGGCGCCAAATTCTGCAACAAATGCGGATATCCGATGCAGGCGGCGCCTTCACGAACGGCCGCTCAGCCCATCGCGCAGGTCCGAGCCGATACATCCCGGAAAAAGCAGCCCGCCCAGAAGAAGCGATCCTCCGGCTTCATCCGTGCCGTCTCCCTCATCCTCGTCGCCGCCATCCTCGTGACGGGGCTCTGGAAGCCGGGCTTCATGCTGCCGTGGATCGGCCGGATCGGCATCTTCAAGCCCGCGGATCCGGCGGTGGCATACAACACGGATTCCCTCGTGGTCACCAAAAAGGAAGTCAACGCGATCGAGCCCGCCATCTTTACCGTCGGTGAGGACGAGACCGTCGCCGAGGCGGGGGACATCACGGTCGATCTCGGCGTGCTGGAGGGCGAACACACGCTGGAGATCCGGGACATCGGCATGCGGAAGGACCATGCGGAAGACGCCGATGTGCGCGTGATCGATCTGCGGCTCGACGGGGGCAAGACCCAGCCCGAAGGCTACGTCGCCGTCACCATGCCCTACAACCCGGACAACGACGATCCGCTGGACACCGTCACCGCCCGGCACTATGACGACAAGACGAAAACCTGGACCGTGCTCCCCGCCGAATTCGACACGGACGCAAAGACGATCACCTTCTGGGTGAATCATTTCTCCCTCGACAGCATTTACGACACCAGCGAATCCCGCATCTTCATGAAGGAACAGCTGGACGGGCAGATCTCGGACGGGACGCTCAGTCTGCCTCCCGTGTATGAGGAGTACAAGGAGGACGGCACGGGCTTTGACCTCGAAGGCGCAGGAAAAGGCGCAGCGGTCGGCGCGGCGGTTTCCCCTCCTCTCCTGGGCACCGCGGGAGCGACCGTCGGGTTCTATATCGGCGGGAAGATGGCCGAATGGAACAACGACGAGCCCTTCCTGTACAACCAGGCGGACATTCAGGAGGGCAAGGGCGCGCTCACGCGGGTCACGTTCAACTCCAACCGGCTCGCAGAGATCTCGAAGAACATCACCACGCAGTTCGACACCCTGAAAACCATTGCAAAGCAGGAGAACAACTGGCAGGATGACCCGACAGTCGCGGGAAAATCGGCCGTCGCGCTCGGATTTGTCGGGAACGGCGCCACCGCGACGGACAACATCCAGCAGATCCTCTCCTCGATGGGCAAGATCGCCGCGGGAACCTCCGAAGCGCTCGCCAAAAAGTTCTTCGCCGTGGGCGTCGTGCTGACCGGCGTCAAGTTCTGCGTGACCTGGTATGACAAGGGCAGCTTTACGAGCGCCTTCAAGGAAAACTCCACGGACGTTTATCTGCTCGCGCTGGGCGGGATCTCCCTGGCCGCACCTCCTCCGTTCAATGTGGTCGCCGGTGTCGTTGCGGGAGGACTCTGGGCGGCGACGGCGATCGGCTCCACCTACGAGAATTACGACGAAAGCCACATCACCCGCCTCCGCAACGGGCACTACGACAACGACATCCAAAAGGTGTACATGACGTTCACCAAGAATTACGTCGCCTACTCCGAGACGGCGGCGGGAAGCGGAAAGTGGCCGGGAGGGCTGATCTGCACCGATATGCCGGAGGCAATGGAGAAATCAAGGGACTATCTGTTCAACACGAATAACAACTCAAAAACAAAATACATCTACAAAGACTGCAAAACGCTGGGAAGCTGTTCCGAGACGAAGTCGGTGAACCGGTGGGGGAATTATCTCGACAAATATGCGTATTACCCTTCCAAAGATACCGCGCAGCTCGCAAAGGGCATCGACACCTGTTTTGAAAACGCGGCCGATGTCTTCTGGCGTCTCCCGCGCGGGTTCCGGGAGGAGTTTGCCAAGGACGTCAAGGTGTCTGATTACCGGGACCCGGATTCCAGCACCATCGGGACCTACAAGACCCAGATGAAGCAGGTCCTGGCGATGATGAACACCAAAAACATCGACTATTACTACAATCGCTACAAAGCGGAGGCCTTGACCAATACGGAGAAGACCATCCAGGAGCTGACGGACGCGATGAACACGGTCACGAGCTTCTCGTTCTATGTGACGGAGACGCAGGAAAACGGGAAGCCGAAGAAGGTGCCGCTCGGCGAATCGCAGTACAAGGGATATATCGCCGCCTTCTGCACGGGAAAGGAAGCCACGCCGATGAACGCCGCGTACGGCACGGTCGACGACTGGATCTTCCAGATCGGCTCGGACAAGGTACAGTTCCAGTGCACCGCCTACAACTGGATCAAGGCGGGGGAGAAGAACAAACAATCGCTCAACTGGATCCGCCTCTTCAAGGATGAAAAGGCGCTGAAATACAACGAATCCGCGGCGGAGGCGTCCTTCGAGTTTGCGAACGGTGGCGTGGAGGTCATCTTCGGCGCGCTGGACGACATCGAAGGCGAATACGAGGGAACCATCACGCCGACCGGCGTCTATCTCGGCGATCTGTGGTACAAGATCTGGGGCGAGCAGTTCGGCCTGAAGCGCGGTGACTGCGACGACGCCGTCTCCCTGAACGAGGGCGTGTATCTCACGGGCGTGACGATCCGGAAAGCCGGCAGTCTCCTCTCCGGCGGACTCGGAGGACTGATCGGCAAGGGCTCGGGCGACGGGAGCAAATACACCCTCACCTTCCATGTGACCGAAACGGAGGACGGGGTGACCAAAACCATCGACGCCCCCGTGGACGCGGAGTTCACCGGAGGAAAGCTGGTCATCAAGAACGACAACGGGACCACCGCGATCTCCGTCATCCAGGAACAGGGCCGTCCGACCCGTCTGACCGGAACGGGCGTCATCATCAATTTCGATAAGGTATCCCACGCGCAGATGTACCTGATCATCGACATCAGCGTGGAAAAGAAGTCCTGACATGCTGCCCGTCCTTCACCTGTTCGGCCGCTCGCTCTCCTCGTATCTCCTGATGGCCGCGGCGGCCGGGGTCCTGTTCTGGTCGCTGTCCGCGTGCGCCATGAAGCGGGACATTCCCTCCCGGATGCGGATCCTGCTGCCTCCGGCGGTCATCCTGTCCGCTCTGTTCGGCGCGAGGCTTCTGCATGCCGCGCTGAATCCGGGCCGCTACGGGGAGAATTATCCCGTGTGGAGTCTGCGGTACGACCGCCTCTCGCTCATGGGCGGACTGATCCTCGGCACGCTGGTCCTGTATGCCGTTTGCCGCGAGCTGGATCTGCCGTTTTTCCGCGTTTCCGACGACCTGACCGCGGGGACGGGGATCGCGCTGACCGTTTTGAAAGTCGGATGCTTTCTGAACGGCTGCTGCGCGGGCAGTCAGACGGCAAGCCGCCTCGGGATGGTGTTTCCCGCCCACGAGGTCGTCTACGATCTTCTGAACACGCCGCCCGAAGCGCGCCGGGTGTGGCCGGTCCAGCTTTTCGAGTGCGTCGCGTATCTCGCGGGCATCATCGTCCTTCTGCTTCTCCGGAAAAAGAAAAAATGGCCGGAGGGCGTACCGTTCCTCGCGTATGCCGGCTGGGTGTGCGCCGTCCGATTCGCCCTTTATTCCCTGCGCGCAGCCGTCTATTCCATGCCGGCGAAGGTCTTCTATCCCCTGCTCTATCCGATCCTGCTGGCCGCCTGCGCCGCTCTGCTGATCCGGCAGATTCGCCGGGAACGGAGGTCCCGCTGAACGGATACCGTCATTTTCGCAAATCATATCATGGAGGATCTGTCATGTTCTGCAACAAATGCGCCTCGAGAATCCCGGACGGCAGCGTTTTCTGCCCTGAATGCGGACAGAAGCTGACGTCGGAACAGCCGCTGGGACAAAACGCCCCTCTCCGGCAGCCGCCGACGGTTCCGCCGACACGCGCCTCCGCACCGGTGCCGTCCGCTTATGATCCCCTGACCGCACCGCTGTCCACCGCCAGCTTTTTCTGGATGCCCGTCATCGTCGCCATCCCGATCGTTGGCCTGATCGTGCTCCTCGTATGGGCCTTCTCGAAAAACACCAACGTCAACCGCAAGCACTACGCCCGCTCCGTCCTGATCTGGGTGCTCATCAGCGTGATCCTCGGCGTCCTCGTGTCGATCCTCGGAGGAAACCTGTTGGGGAGCCTGCAGGGAGCTCTCGGTTCGAGATAAGTGTCGCTCCCGAAAACGCACGGGAGAGCGCCGATGTGCGCCGCACGGACAAAACAACAAAACACCCGCCGGACATCGAACGGAAGCGATCCGTCCTGACGTTCCGGCGGGTATTGTTTGGGCTGTATCCGTTTACTTCGCCTCTTCCGGCGGGGACATCAGCCGCGGCGATCCGAGCGCGACCCTGCCGCACCGCTTCCAGTCCCCGTTTGGCGCGGAAACCGTCTGCGGTTCGAATTCCAGCGCCTCGAGCGGCACGGTCGTGAAGAGGACCGTGTCCCCCTCGTCGAGGCCGTTCAGCGCGATCGCCGTCTCATATCCCGTGTCGGCGTATGTGATCGGCATCTCGCGGAAGCGGCCGTCCGTCCTGCGGTATGCTCTCCACCCGGGGAAGGTCGGCAGGCAGACGAAACAGTCCCCCGCCCGGCACGCCGTCACCGTGACGACGCAGCCCTCCGGGGAGATCTCGCCGCCGACCCGGAATCCGCCCTGCGCGTACAGCACAAACGCCGCGCAGTCGCCGTCCTTCACCGCCGGGAAGACGCGGATCACGCCCTCGTGGCTCTGCAGGAGCGATTCGAGCACCCCCATCGTGAGGATCGGCCCGGTCTCGAAGTCGAAATGCGTGAAATCGTCGGTCTTCACCATGCGCCGCTCGTGCGTCCCGACGTCGGTGAATTCGTACCACATCGGCCAGCCGCCGGGAGAGCCTCCCTCGCCGGATTCCGCGTTGAAGCCGTTCAGAAAGCCCTGATTGGCTTCGATCATCCCGCGGCAGTTCTCGAGGAATTCGCCGCCCCGTCCCATCCGCGCGAGATAGACCGGCAGCATGTTCCAATGCCCCGAATCCGCCCCGCACTGGTGCAGCATCAGCTGGTCCGTCATATTCTGAAACAGCGGACTGCCCCGGTCCTTGAGCCCGAAGATCCCGGCGGGATAGAGGGGGGAGAGCTCGATGTCCGGGAAGCCGTACCCGCGTTTCGGACACGCCGGATCGCCATAGGATTTCCGCACGGGCTCCCCGTCCCGCGTCCCGATCCCGAAGACCCGTCCGTCTCCGACGGGCTTTTTTCCTTTTCCGAGGCCGAAGGTGAAGACCTCGCCGTCCCAGTCCACCTCCTCGAGGGGCAACAGCATCGGCGCGGGAAGCCGGGAGACGACGTCGAGAAGCCGGTCCCGCTCCTCCCCCTCAGAAAATTCGGCCAGCGCCGGGAACAGCGCGCGGATCATGACGTAGTCGGTCAGCGTGTCGTCCGTCGGCGCGTTCCCCTCGTAAGCGGTCGTGCCGTGGATGTGATAAAGGCCGTCGTCCCCTTCCCGGAGCATCCCGAGATAGAAGTCCGCCGCCCCCCGCATCATCGGAAGAGCCGTTTCCTCGAGGAATGCCCGGTCTCCGGTATAGCGGACATGCCGGAGCATCTCCATCGCGATCTGCGCGGCGGGGGTGCAGTTGAGCGAATCGTAATCCGCGCCGCGTCCGTACCGGTCGGTGACGTCGTGGACGAAAAGCCCCGGCATCTTCTTGACCCGCTCGGCGTATCTGCGGAAGGCGGGCATCCCGTTTTTGCGCAGCGCGTAGTAATTCTCTGCGAGCTCCCCGTGTCCGGCGGCGTCGAGCGGCGCATACATGTGCTGAATGTTGTAGTGGAAGTAGTACACCCACGGGATGTAGTCGTGATAGAACCCCCAGAGCCCGCTCGTGAAGTGCGGCGGGTACGCGCCTCTGCTCTCGCTGTTCATGATATAGAAATAGAGCGCGCAGATGTTCTCGAGGTAGTCGTCGGAGATTGCGGCGAAGGATCTGTCCCAGAACGCCTGCCATGCCGCCGCGTGCCGCTCGTGAAGGGCTTCGGCGCCGGTTTTCTCCGCGTCACGGAGGGCGGCGGCGCACTTCTCCCGCGCGTCCTCGGCGTCATGGCCCGTCTTCACGGTGACATACAGCGTGAACGCGTGCGACCTCTCCGCGGGAAGCCGGTACGAAGCCGTATGCCGGTTCACCACGGCGGGCTCCGGCACCTCGCCGACGAGGGAGAGTCCGATGCAGAACGTCGTCGCGTTCAGTTCCTGCGTGATCGTGAGCCGCCCGTTCTCGAGACGCGCGTCCGTCCCGTCGAGGCCCGTCTCCGGCGCGGATTTCTGCTGGGAATACCACCGCCAGAGCGTGCGGCTGCCCCACCGTGAGAGCGTGACCGCGGGCGCGGACAGGTCTTCGGAGGAGGCGCAGATCTCGAGGACCGTCACGCCGCTCTCATGCTCCGCGAACGCCCGGACCTTCACGCCGCCGAAGGGCGTTTCCGCGTCCACCGCCGCCGTCGCATACGCAAGGGACAGGCGCGCGGTGAAGCGCTTCTGATAGAGATATTCAAAGACGGGCGCGTCAAAGCGGACGGTGATCTCCCCGGCGTGCTTCACAGAGGTCAGCTCCTCTTCGTGTCCCGAGCAGTAGCACTCGTCGTCCCAGGTGACCCCGGGCGGCGCGTCCTGCCAGAGATCGCATTTGTTCACGCACAGATGCAGACCGTCCTTTTCGAGCCAGAGAAGCGTCCCGGTGTCGCCGTCCCCGATCGGCAGCCCGGCCGTCGGCGCATTGATCGGCGTCCCGAAACAGAGATCGTGCCGCGGGACCCGTTTCGACGCGGAGAGATCCCAGCGGGCGTCGTCGATGTTGAACTGTGTTTTCATGATCTTCTCCTTCGCCTTTCAGGCAAATCGTCGGTGCCGCCGCAGGTGCGCGGTGCATTCGGCGTTCACCGGATCTCGGCGTGTTCGGTGCGGTGGAGGATATCCTCCTGCACGTCCCGCGAGAGGCCGGTGAAATAGGCGGAGAATCCCGAGACCCGCACGACGAGATCGGCGTAGTTCTCCGGGTGCTCCATCGCGTCCTTCAGCGTTTCGCGGGAGACGCAGTTGATCTGCACCTCCTGCCCGCCCTGACTGAAATACACCTGAATGGCCGCCGTCAGCGCCGCGCGCTTCACCGGATCGGTGAGCATATCCGGCGTGTATTTCTGGTTCACGACCGTGCCGCAGGAGACCCGGCGGTAGTCCGGCTTGCAGAGGGAGAGGAAGGCGGAGGTGGGGCCGTTCTTGTCCATACCGTAGGTCGGGGAGGCCGCGTCGGAGAGGGGAACGCCCGCGTGCCGCCCGTCCGGAGTCGCGCCGGTGACGTGCCCCGCGGAAACGCTCTGCGTGTTGCTGGCCATTGCCGTATAGAAGACGCCGCCGTCCCGGGTGCGGTACTGACCGAACACCCGGTCGAGGAACTCCACGTACCACACGGCGTATTTGTCGACGAAATCGTCGTTGTTGCCGTACTTCGGCGCGTTCTGCAGCCGTGCGCGGAGGGTCTCGTACCCCCGGAAATCGGCCTTCATCGCGTCGCGCAGCTCCGTCAGGGTACAGGCATGATCCAGATACACGACCTTTTCCACAGCCGCGAGGGAGTCCGCCACCGTCGCGATCCCCATGCCGCACGCGCCGTGGACCGAGGGATAGCGCGCCCCGCCGCAGTTGATGTCCTCCCCGCGCGCGATGCAGTCGTCGCAGAAGAGGGACATGAACGGCTGGGCGTAGTGCCGGTAGTTGTACCGCCCGTTCTCGTTGTTGAAGACGGTCACGTATTCGGCGGCCGCGAACGCGATCTGACGCTCGAAGGCGCCGAGGAAGTCCTCCATGGTGACGAGATCCTCGAGCGGGCCGGTGTCGAGCCCGAGAACGTCCGGATCGAGCGCGGCGGTCCCCCGGTAAAAGACGGCTTCGAGGAAGGCGGGGACGTTGAAGCGTCCGTCGGACCACGCGGGCTGCTTCCCGGGGATGAAATTCTCGATGCACCCCACGAAGCAGTAGTTGTTCGCGTCCTCGAGGGAATAGCCGTGGCGCTTCAGCGCGGGGATGTTGACCCGGTCGTTCATCAGGGCGGGATAGCCGAGGCCCGTGCCGATGACCTGCAGGCACTCGTCGAGGAAGTGCTCGGGCATCCCCTCATGCAGACGGGCGGAGAGGTTCGGCCCGGGGACATTGCAGTCGCGGACGGCGTGGAGGATGCCGTAGGAGAGCTCGTTGATCCCCTCTTCCCCCTCCGGCGTGATGCCGCCGATGCAGATATTCACGATGTCGCCGAAGCCGCACTCCACGATCTTGATGAGGCAGCAGGCGACGAGATCCTCCGCGTCCTCGGGCGTCAGGATCCCGGCGTCGATGTCGTGCCGGTAATACGGGTACAGATACTGGTCCATCCGGCCGAGCGCCATGGCGTACTTGTTCTGGAACAGGAAGGAGAGGTGGACGAGCCACACGAGGTTCAAAGCCTGCCGGAACGTGACCGGGGCTTCCCACGCGGCATAGTCCAGGTCAGCGGCGAGGGCGGTCAGCTCCTCCCTCAGGGCGGGATCGTCACACCGGGCGGCGGTCTCACGCGCGGCTTCCCCGTGGCGGCGGACGAAGGTCGAAAATCCGGCGAGCACTTCCTTCTGCGCCCGGAGGAACTCGACCTTGTCCGCTTCCATCCGGTGAACGAGGAGCGATTCGTCGATCCGGGCCATCGTGCCGCAGATGCCTTCCCGGAGGAAGCGGTCATAGCCCGGCGCGAAGTGGTCGGAATTGGTCCAGAAGCCGAGCTGTCCAAAGGAGGCGCCGATCGCGCGGGCTCGTTTCAGCTCCAGCGGATCGACACTCTCGACCCAGTTCCCCCGGCGGGATCCGGCGATCCGGTCGCAGTCATAGACGTAAACGGGAAACGTCTCGAACCATGCCCGCTGCGCCGCCGCTCCCGCCGTCAGGGAGGACTTGCCGTAGTTCTCCCGGTACGCGCGGTAGCGGATCAGCTCGGTATGGCAGGATTCCCCCGCGGGGCATGACTTCTGCGCTTCTTTCAAAAGGGGCAGATGCTTCATCTCCGTATGCCTCCCTTGCATGAGAAAAGTGATTGCTTCCGGCTCCAGTATAGCACGGCGCGGCGGGTTTGTCTATATGTTTTCAAAGAAAACTGAATGAAACTGACATCATGCCGACGTTTTCTCAGTAAGGCTCCCGACGATCGACCGACGATACCTTTTCGATACGTTCGGCACAGGAAGGAAAGCGCGGATTCCCGCGTATCGGATCAAAACCCGGACGGTTCAGCCATTGAGAGCGAAAAGCCACATGGCGTATTCCGAACTCTTTTTCCCTGCTCATATAAACAAACTGCGGATGACGGAAGGGAAAGGGTCTCACGGGAGGGCTGAAGGTAACATGTGCTGAGATGAACGGAAGTCCTTGTGTTGTGAGGATCGTCCCCTCCGGCAGCGCGAATGCGTTTTCCGTCAGCGTCACCGTCGATTCCAAAACATCCAGAGAAACTTCCTCTTTTCCCGGGATGCGGCACAAAGCCATCGCAAGACGAACACCGATCCAGATGCGTTCGAGACACCACAGGTCGGGAGTCGGTGGGATCAGGACATCCTCTTCCCGACCGATGAGGATGTTCAAAATGCGCAGCGCTTTTGTCTGAATCCCGGCGGCTTCCTCCGGCGTCGTGCCTTCCGGAATCCCATCGAAAAGAATGCTATGGACCGTATCGATCAAGTTCGCCTGTATCTGCGCCTCACATCGTTCCCGATCTCCTCTGTATTCATACCGTTTTTTCAACAAGGCACCGGGTCTCATATCGAATACACTGGCATATTTGCCAATCATCTCCTCCACTTCTTCCTCCGGCGCAGCGGTGATCAGTTCCGTCTTGATAAAATCACGCTGATAAGTCGTCTCATCGGGCAGAGTAAGGTATTCTTCCGCAAACTGTTTCAGTTCTTCGTAGTATTCGCGTTCCTGCCCTTCCTCGCACAGCTCGCCGAGCGTATGAATCAGCCCGTACAAAACCCCGGAATCGTGCGGAAAATCTCTGTGTATTTGACGCTGGATTTTGACGCGTTCTTCGAGAGGAACATTGCCAGCCAACTGCAGCAAGGCTTCTTCCAATTTCTTTTCCCGCAGTGATTTATCCAGCCCCATCAGTTCATCGGTCGTCACATGAAAGAATCCCGCGATTTCGGGGATGAGTTCGATGTCCGGATAACCTGCGCCTCCCTCCCAACGGCTGATGGACTGGAAAGAGACGCCGAGCTTGTCGGCAAGCTGCTCCTGTGTCAGACCGTTCTGCTGTCTCAGACGCTTGATCGTTTCTCCGAGATATAGCTTCATGATGTTGAGTCTCCTGTTCTGAAAAATCAGGCTGCACATCCTGTGCTTATATCATATCAGATGATTCAGCTTATGTCTACCTCGTGATTCAAGAGAATTCTTCTCTCACCACAAGAACCACGCCGGGTCGGCCGGATCCGCTTTTACGGCGATGACATCCTGCCGGGGAATTGGCTCTTCAAGCACTTGATCCTGAAACCGGACACCGCGGCCAGGATCCGGGCCTACGAGGCGGGAGTACGGGGCAAAAGCTGATCGCTTTGGATACGACAAGACCGGGCGGCTGTATGACGCAGTCACCCGGTCTTTTTTCATTTCCGGAGTTGGCAGGATCTCCGCCTCACCCTTCGTCGTTCGAGAGGATGCTCTCGACCATCCGGTCGCACATCTTCTTGAGGACCTTCTCTTTTCTCTTGTACGCCGACGCGAAGTCGGTGGAGTTGGCATTGACAAGGTCGGTGAACATCTGGATCATGGAGTCGCCCATCGCGTTGTTGTAGCAGAGCACGAAGGAGGAACCGAAGTTGTCGTGGATCAGATCGATCATCTGCGCCACCTTGAGGTCCGCGGAATACTTGACCTTCAGCGCCTGGTCGTAATAGACCGGGATGACGAGCTTGGACGTTTCGCGGTTCAGCACTTCGATGCACACGGTGTCGAAGTCGATGTCCGGGGACGTGACCGGAATGGCGCCCATTTCGGTGGTGTCGTGGATCGAGGTGAAGTATTTGTCCGTCTCGTAGAGCTTCGGATAGGGGATCGGGCCGACGTCGAACTCGAAGTCGCGCATCTTCGAGAGGTCGTTCAGACGCTGATACAGGCAGATGAGGGAGAGCTTGTTCTGGAACAGGTTCCTCAGGCCCATGTTCATGTCGGAGCTCTCCTTGATGCCGATGTAGTTGCCGTCGCAGCGGTAGAGCTTGTTGAGAGCTTCCGCATACGCGACGGAGCGGTCGTTGTTGAAGGAGATCACGGGCTCGTCGCCGCTGCGGTCGATGAAGTTGATGCCGGCGGAGCCGACGAACGCGATGAGGCAGCCCCAGTAGTCGTGGGCGTACATGCCGAACTGGTCGCCCTCCTGCCGCACGCCGTCGCCGTTGAGGTCCACATAGTTCTCGTTGAGCGTCTGGGTCATCTTCTCGTAGGTCCACTGCCCTTCGAGCACGATGTTGTCGAGGTATTCCGGATCGCCGTACGCGTCGTCGCAGAGCTGCTTGTTATAGAACAGGCAGTGCGCGGAGGCCAGGCAGTCGAGGAAGAAGTCACCCGCCATCACATAGGAGTGCCCCGGCACGAGGACCAGATCGTCCATGGTGTCCGTGTACCAGTACGGCTGGTTGAAATCGAAATTCTCCGCGTGCTTGTCAAGGTTGTAGAAGATATTCTCGTCGGTCAGGGCGATGAGCGAGCGGTCGTCGTTGATGATGAGGTCGTACAGATCGTCGCCCGCCATGACAAAGGTGCGGATGGAGGATTCGGCGTTGGAGTAGGTGTAGTTGGATTCGGTGAATTCGAGCTTGATGTTGAGCAGCTCCTCCACCTTCGCGTTGCGGTCGAAGACGGCGTCGTTCACGATCTCGCCGTTGAGCGAGCCGGAGCCTTCGATGAATTCGTTGGCGTTGGTGGCATCCGTCGCGTCCGCGGAGGACTGGATGCGGAAGGCGCGGCCCTCGAAATCGACGTCGTCGAAGCGGTGGTCGACGTATTCCTCCTCTTCTTCTGCGGCGGGAGTTCCTTCAATCTCGCCGGCCGCGACCGCCGTTGCCGTGGTTTCGGCTTCCCCGGACGCGTTCTCGGTTCCCTGCGAGCATCCCGCGAAGGGCATGGTCAGGCACAGGCACAGGAGGAGCGCCAGTGCGCGTGTCAGGATTGGTTTCATCAGATCAGCCTCTTTTCTTCTTGAATCGGCAAATCCGCCGTCCGGGATGTTCCGGTGCCGACGGATGCCTGAATCTATGCATATTATATCACGGCCGTTCTGGAGTGTCAACGGTCTTTTCAGAAAATGTACAGAAAATGTTTGTCCGTTTGAGTATTTTTCAGCGGGCGGGGGACTGCTCCCGTGCGCTCATGTCCCCTTGTATTCGAGACACAGCATGGTCAAATCGTCGAACTGTTCCGCGCCGCTCACGAAGGCGTCCACGCTCTTCCGCACCGCGGCCAGGATCTCCGCGGGAGCACCGTCCAGGGCCCCGTTCAGCGCGGCGATCATCCGCTCCGTTCCGAAGAGCGCCTCGTCCGCATCGGTCGCTTCCGGCACGCCGTCGGTGTAGAGGAACAGCCGGTCGCCGGGCGAGAGGGTCAGCTCGTATTCCCGGTACCGGACGCCCTCCATGCCGCCGACGACGAAGCCGTGCCGGTCCTTATAGAGCGTGAACGCGCCGCCCTTCTGACAGATCGCGGGATATTCGTGTCCGGCATTGGCCGCCGTGATTTTGCCCGTGCTGATCTCGAGGATCCCCATCCAGACCGTCACGAACATCTGCATCTTGTTGTTCGTGCAGATCGTGTCGTTCACGGTGGAGAGGATCTCGGCCGGGGACTTGCCCATCATCGCGCTGTTTTTGAGCAGCGCCTTCGAGACCATCATGAAGAGCGCGGCGGGAATGCCCTTGCCGCTGACGTCCGCCATCACGAGGGCGAGATGATCCCCGTCGATGAGGAAGAAATCGTAAAAGTCGCCGCCCACTTCTTTCGCGGGATCCATCGTCGCGTAAAGATCGAATTCGCTCCGGTCCGGGTAGGGCGGGAAGATGCTCGGAAGCATCCCCTCCTGGATCTGGTTCGCCATGTGCAGCTCGGTCCCGATCCGCTCCTTTTCCGCCGTGACCCGCTTCACCTCTTCGACATATTCCACCGTCTTGCGGGAGAGATCGGCGAAGGACTGCGCCAGCTCCTCGACCTCGTCCCCGGTCCGGTAGGCATCCTCCATCTTGAATTCCATGTTCTCGCCGCTGGTGTTCGCGATCCGCTCGGTGATGGTGTTGAGCGGCTTGACGATCCTGCGTCCGGCGGCGAGCGCCCCGCACAGCATCGCGGCGAGGAGAACGATCAGCACGGCGAGCACGATCGTCTGGGACCGGATGCTCTGCTCGCGGTAAATCGCCGTGGCCTCCTCCTGCGTCTTCTCGAAATCGCTCCGGAGCTGCTCGACCGGCTGTCTCGCGCTGTCCTCGCTGTACACGCTGATGAGCGCCCAGCCCGCGGTCTTCATCGGGACCCCGATCATGTAGAAGCTGTTGTTGTCCATCCGCACGAGCCGCATGTTCGTTTTGCCCTCCAGCGCGTCCTGGACGAGGCGCGAGAGCTTCGCGTTGTCCGATTGGCGCAGATCGAAGGCCTCGGAAGAGTTGTGGACCCGGAACACGCCCTTTTCGGCAGGGGAAAGGATCACATGGCCGTTCTGATTGACGACGACGAGATAGCCGCCCTTCCCTGCGGACTCCGCGACCGCTTGCTGGATCTCGGTGAGGAAGAAGTCCGCGCCGACGACCGCTTCGAGCTCCCCGTCCGCGCCGATGACCGGCATGGCGCAGGTGACGCACATCTCCCCGGTCGCCTGGTCGGTCTCCACGTCGGTGAAGATCAGCTCCCCGGCCTCCGCGGCCTGCTGATACCAGTACCGTTCCCGGGGGTCGAAGGTGACATAGGAGCCGTCCTGTCGGACCCATTCCCCGGCGGCGGTGTTGACGGACAGCATCGCGCCTTCCGGGAGGCCGATATACGCCCCTTCGATCTCAAACGACGCGCAGAGGGAAAGCATCATGTCCGACATGTTGGCGATGAGCCCGAGCCGGTCGGAGATCGCCGCCTCCTCCACGCCGTCCGCGAAGATCATCTGCGCAGACAGCACGCCCTCGTTCGCCGCGTCCGGTCTTTGATATGCCGCGGGGGCCACACTCCCCGGATCGCCGAACAGCTTTCCGGCGTATTCTCCCATCATCCGGACGATGACGACAAGGTCCCGGAACATCTCGTCGGCGACCTCGGCGTGGAGCTCCGTACCCCGGCTCATGCTGTCGTCGATGACCGCGGTGACCACGCCCGTCGTCGTCGATGTGATGGAGGATTTCTGGCGCTCGCTGGTCTCCTCGGCAAGCCCGGCGAGCATCCTGCTCTGCGCGAACGTGACCGCGAGAAAGACCGCGGTGACGAGGATCATCGCGACGAGGATCAGGACGACGATCTTGCTCTCGATCCCGCCGATCACCAGTTTTCTGAACCTTTTCAAGGGGGGCCCTCCTCAGTCTGCAGATCGTTTGCTTTTCGTAATAATTTATTATACTCCCGGAGGCCGTTCCTGTCAACCGGAAATATGAAAAAACACAGCCCTCTCCCCTGAAGAACGCGTCTCCTTCCGGGAGAGGGCTGCGGCGTCACGGCAAGAGGGTGTCGAGCGTGTTGTCGTTCTGATTGTTGAACACGCCGCGCAGGGAGTACTGCATGAAGAGGACGTCCGTGATCCCGTGTTCTTCGACGAAGGCCCGGTAGTCCCCGATCTCACGGATTCGGCGGTAGTCGAAGATGTACGCCTCGTCGAACGCGCTGGAGAGCAGCTCCGAGATGCCGCGGGAATAGCTGTCCCCGAGCAGGAGCAGGACGCGCCCGGTGTGGTTCTCCGGGTATTTCAGATACCGCGCGTAGGGGTAGAACAGGACATAGTGGTCCGCCGAGATATCCTTCGAGAACTTCCCCGCGAGATAGGTCTCCTTGCGCTCCGCGAAGACGCAGGGCTTGTCCGCGATCAGCTCATGCTCCGGCAGGCCGTAGTCGTAGAAGAAAAAGCTGTCGTGATAGCCCCGGTACCCGCTGGTCCGCGCGAAGGTGCCGTAGTAGTCCGCGCCTTCCACGTCGTACCGCACGCCGAGCGGACGGATCACCGCGTCCTCCCCGAACATCATGGTCACGATGTCGCAGTAGGCCTCGTACATCCCGTAGGCGTTCCAATGGTGGTCGGTGAGGAAGAGCTTTTTGATGCTGTCGTCGAGGGAGTCGATCTTCAGCCGGTCGTACCGGATCCCCTCGTCGAGGAGGCTGAAGAACTTCTCCACGAGCGGACCGGTGGACGGCTCGCCCGGGATGATCTCCGAAAAGCACGCGGCGTCCTGCAGGCGCGAGCAGACGTACACCCACGGCTTCACGTCCGGCGCGAGGGCGGCGATCGCGTTGATCTGCTCCGCCGTCGTCTCCATGCGCTTCGTATAGACCCGCTCGGGCGTGCTGAACGCGGAGGTGATGAGGCCGACCGTTTCGCCGTCGGAGAGCACCGCGTCCACTGCGTAGAGGTTCACACCGTCCCCGGACGCTTTGAGGAACCGGGATTTCCACGACACGACGGCGGGCTCCTCGGGGACGGGCTCTTCCGGCGCGGGCTCCTCCGGCTCCGTCTGGGCGGGAGGCGATTCGAACGATTCCGACGTCCCGGCAGGCTCCGTTTCCGCGGATCCCGTCACGTCAGGTTCCGCGGCAGTCGGGGCAGCTCCGGTCTTCACGCCCGCTGTCAAGAGCGCGTTGAAGGAGCGGCTGAAATCGACCCGGGCTGTCGACATCGCCGTGACGACGTGCGCGTAGCCGGGCAGGTCATTGACATACACGTCCTCCGCGCCGGCCTTGAACCGCTCTGCGGCATCGAGGAACGGGACGCCCCATTCCTTCGCCGGTTCGCGGAGATTGCCCATCTGAGGGAGTTCGACCCAGCCGAGGGTCTCCGCCAGCCGCAGCACGGGACAGAAGACCGCGAAAAAGAGCACGAGGACGCTCACGGCGCCGACGAACACTTTCGGTTTCATGTCTCCCCTCCTCTCAGAACTGGAAATAGATGAACGGGTTGTAGGAACCGACCGCGAGCGCGAGGATACAGGCGGTGAGCGTGCCGAGGGCTGCGGCGTCCCGGATGAGTCGGCCCGACCTTGTCGATTCGAGCCGGTCCTTCACGGCGGGCCACACCGGCGCGGACAGGACGCATCCGGCGGCAAACGCGAGGAGGAAGACGAGGTCGAAGCCCGCGCCCTGCAAAAGGATCGGGAGCCGTCCCCCGGTCCCCGCGACACCGTGGGCACCGAAGAGCGCGGCAAACATCGCGCCCGCTCCCGTCACGCCGTCGGCGCGGAACAGCACCCATCCGAAGAGCACCGCGCAGAGCGTGTAGAGCCGGTTCAGCACGGGGATCTTCTCAAGGCCGGGCCAGACCAGCTTTTCGAGGATCAGAAGGAGCCCGTAATACGCGCCCCACAGCACGAAATTCCACCCGGCGCCGTGCCATAGCCCCGTCAGGAGCCAGACGACAGCGATGTTCTTCACCCATTTTGCCCGGGAGACCCGGTTCCCGCCGAGGGGGATGTAGACGTAATCGCGGAAGAAGGAGGAGAGCGAAATGTGCCACCGCCGCCAGAAATCCGTGACCGAGCGCGCGGCGTATGGATAGCGGAAGTTCTCGGCGTAGCGGAAGCCCATCATGCGGCCGAGCCCGATCGCCATGTCGGAATAGCCGGAGAAGTCGAAATAGATCTCCACGGCATACGCAAGCGCCGCGATCCAAGCCCCCGCCATCCCGTACCCGGACGGGTCCGACGCCCAGAGCGCGTCCACCGTCTCAGCCATGACGTTGGCGATGAGGACCTTCTTGGCGAGCCCCGCGATGAAGCGCCGCATCCCGGCCGCCGTGTCCTCGGGGGTCTCCCTCCGGTCCGTGAGCGCCGCCTCGATGTCCCGGTAGCGCACGATCGGTCCTGCGATCAGCTGCGGGAACGCGCAGAGATACGCGCCGAGTGTGACGGGATCCCGCTGCGCCTTCACGTCCCCCCGGTACACGTCGACGACGTAGGAGAGGATCTGGAAGGTATAGAAGCTGATCCCGAGCGGCAGGGGCAGCGCCGGGACGGGGAGATCGAGACCTGGGAGGAGGTTCACCGCCCGCACGAAGAAGCCGGCGTATTTGAAGATGCCGATGAGGAGAAGATCGAAGCAGCAGGCACCGATCAGAGCGGTCCGGCGTTTTCCCGCCCCGCACGCCTCGATCAGAAGCGCCAGCGCGTAGTTGACGCCGAGGGCGAGGAGCATCAAAAGGACATAGACCGGCTCCCCCCACGCATAGAACAAGAGGGAGAACAAAAACAAAAGCGCGTTGCGCGTCCGCCGCTTCTTCGCCGCGTGATACGACAGGAAAAAGACGGGCAGGAACAGGAACAGAAATACCAGGGATGAAAACAGCATCGTTCTCTCACCGCGGTGTCCCGGGAAGGACCCTTTCTGACGGATTTCGGGTTATGAAAAAGCACAAAGAAAACGCACGATAAAAACCGGCTGCCGCCTCTCTCCGTCTCGAGGGGATCCTGCGGCAGCCCTTTATGTTTGTTCCCGCGCAGGACGGGAAGCGGTCATTCGCATTCCGCGGCGGTCATCGGGAGGGTGTCCGGCCGGTCCGTTTCGGTGAAGTAGACCCACTCCAGGACCCGCTCGCCCCCGTCATCCGTGAAGATGTGCCCGATCGCGCCGCCGGGTGAGACGAGGTAAACATACGCCCCCTCCGGATCGGAAGCCAGCCTCCGGTCTTCCTTTTCAGAGAAGCGCAGCAGCCTCTTCGCGCCTGTGGTGAACACATCCGGGGTGTCCCAGTAGCTCCATTCCCCCGTCGGATTCCGCTCGACGGCGAGGTTCGCCGCAATCGTCATCGTGGGGACCCGCGTGAGATCCGCCCGCTTGGGCACCTCCCCGTCCCGCCCGACCGGCTCGCCGCATTTCTCGCAGAACGCGTAGCCATCCTTGATCTCCGCGCCGCAGGCCGGGCAGAATCGCGTTTCCAGGACGGCAGGCTCACCCGTCGTCACAGCGCCGCACCATGCGCAGAAGCGCGCTCCGCTCCGCAGCTCCTTTCCGCATTCCGGACAAAACATGTGGTTCCTCTCCTTCCGTGATCCGATTTCTTCGCCGGACGCGCCGCTCATTCCCCGTCCTTTAAGAATTCGACGGAGAAGAGGAGCTCGCCGGAGAACAGCAGCGGGATCCGCTCCGGCGTCACGATGCCCATGCCGGACGAGGCGGTCCTGCCGTCCTCCGCCGCGATCCCGAGCTGGATGACGACGGTCTGCTCGCCGACGGTGATCTCCAGCTCGTGCGCCACGTCGTAGCGGACGGGCATGGAGCCGTGCGGCGGCAGATTCCCGCTCAGAAAGACATACGTCCCCTCCTGCTCTCCCGCGGGCAGGGCGCACCATTCCGCCAGCTCTTCGTCGAAATCGACGGTGATGTGCTTGCCGTCCCCGTCAAACCGCATCGAGCCGTGCTCCGAGACGAAGACGCCGTCGTGCGGCGCAGGCGCGGGGGTGTCCGGCTCGTAGGGGAAGTTCTCTCCTCCCCCGCCGAAGAGACCGCAGCCGGTGCAAAGCAGCAATGTCAAAAGAATCAGCAGTCCTCTTTTCAAAAATCCGGTTTTCATTCCTTCACCACCCATTCCGCCGTCTCCGGGATGTGGTTCCGGATCCAGTCCGCGACGAAGTCGAAGTCGTCCCCGTCGGCATAAGCCTCGTTCCAGCCGATCTCTCTGAGCTTGATGACGCTGTGCTTCCGGTCGACGACGACCTTCTTCACGCGGGCAAATTCCGTCGTCGACGACATGCGGACCGCCGAATTGTACCCTGCGCTGACGGCGCCCCGGGTATGCGTGATCGCGCCCATGATCATCGTGGCGGTGCCGATCTTCTCCGCCTTCTTTGCCTGTCTCGGGTTCTGGGTGTGGACGAACACGTTCTCATCCATCTCGAAGTCCACGCTGTAGATCCCGCCCATGATCGCAGCGTAGAGCAGGTAGCCGAGGCAGAGCAGGACGGCGAAGATGCCGAAGAGGATGAGGATGAGCTTGCCGATGAACGCGAAGGCGTCCGCCGAGAACTCGTCCCCGATCAGGGTGATCAGGCCGATGATAAAGACGGTGATGGCGAGCGCGATGAGGATCGCCTTGGCCGTGGCCAGAAAGATCGTCGGGTTCTTGAAGAGGCTCATTTCATACTGCCAGTGGAATTTCTTGCCCGTTTTTTCGATGGGTTTTGTCTGCATGATGTTTCCTCGCTTTCTTTGATATGATTGACGGTGGGATTTTTTCGGTTCGGTTATTTGACGGATCGATAAACGATCGTCAGGTCCCAGTCTTCCTTCCCGGAATCGGCCGGGGAGGAGGAATGCGTGGTGGTATAGGAGAAGGAGAGCCGATCCTCCCCGCTGCTCACGAACCGGATGGTGAGCTCCCTTCCGGAATCTGTGACTGTGACGTACGGCGTCACGCCTTCGAGCGAGGCGCTCGTGGAGGTGCTCGAGGACTCCACCTTGCCTTTCGTGTCTCCCATCCGGTAATACGAAGAACCGGAAAGGTTCGCGGTTAGTGAAGCGGAGCCGGTGCCCGATTTCAGATCAACTTTCCCGTTCAGATCCGCATGGAGACTGTCATAGATGCCGGACTCTTCCCAGACAGGATCGAATACATCCTCCCCGTACAGGACTTCCACCTCCGGGAATATCGAGTCGTTGATGTCGTGCCGGGGCGTGTTGTTCTCATAGAGCGTGCTTCCGGTCACGGAGAAGCTCCCGTCCGCCGCGAGGGTGATTTCCATGGTTTTGAGCGCTTCCTCGAGATAGACGAGCATCATCGTCGCGGCGTCGCTGCCGCTGTCGAAGTAGTAATGGTTCAGATCGAAGAACTTGAAAACTGTCCCCACGCTCCGGGGGACGATCACCTGAACGTCGGCCTTTCTTATCGGGATCTGTTCGGTGATCCGGCGCTTTTCCCCGGTATAGGGTTCCTTGATGGTTCTGGTTGCGGATTTAGTCAGCTCCGGCATCACGATCTTGCCGGGGATTTCCGGCTCGTCGGCAGCCGCGCTCATTTTTCTCACGTCCTTGAAAAACATCACAGTCGGCGCACCCATCATCAGATAGTGGTAATAGGTACATCGGTACACCACGTCGCCTTTCTTCTCCGGCCGGGGGATAAAATCCGTCGTGTAGGGATAGTAATTCTTGACGGAGTTTTTGACGAGAAGTCCCGCTTCTTCCGTCACTTTATAGGAAGGCAGTAGCGGGAGGAAGCACGCCTCTTTCGCCGCGTCGAAGCGCATGGGCGTGATGAACTCCTTCTTATCGAAGCCCTTGTCCGCATAGTTTCTGACATAATACTGATTGGAGTTGATGGTTGTCCAATCCTTACAGTACATGGAGTTTTGGAAGCTCGCGCCGGCGGGCAGGTTTTCGTCCACAACATGGAAGGTCAGTTCGCAGTTGAGCAGCGGGAGGAGTTTTTTCTCCATTTCCCGCTTCAAGGCTGTGCAGCTGTCCCGCCTCATCTCCTCGAGGATCCCGAGAAGGATCGGTTTGGTTTCCTGTTTCAGAAGATTGACGAAATCCGTCGTGCACCGGATTTTGTCTTTGTCTTTCACTTCTTTGCCGTCGTTCACTTCTTTGATGGTTCTGTACGATCCCTCCTTGGCCGTGGACCAGAACCGGCTGCAGATCGGATTCAGGATATACTCCTCATCCAGCCCCCAGAAGGCATAGGCGTAACTCCAGTAAAACTCGTCGAGAACGGTTTTCAGATATTCCGGTCCGTCGTCGGCGCTTATCGTCAGTATGGCTTCAAACGCCTCCGCCCAACCCTTCGAATAGATCACTTCCGCTTCTTCGTCTTTGGCGGTCATGTGGCTGTACCAGCCGGTCGCGGTGTTGTACGTCCCCTTGAGGGAGCGGTTGAGCGGGTTCTTTTGGACGATTTCCTTCAGGATCTTAAAATCCTCCTCCGTCATCGAGGCAGGTTTCTGCATGGGGACTGTCTGTTTCTTTTTGCTGTTTCTCTGGCCATCAAAATAGTGTTCCAGCGTATATTTGTCGGTGATCGGGTCGCCGTAGACCATTTGCGTTGTGCGGAGCGTGCAGAAATACTGGTGGATTGTTTCGAGCTTCGGATCGGTGTACTTGCCGTTCCCGAGATCCATTTCGGACAGCTTCCCGGTGACCCACATCGTCGTGCCGACCAGCGCGGCAGCCCAGGGCGCCAGATAAATGCCCGCGAGGGTGCTCACGCCGATGTTGGCGATATCGTCCATATGATTCATCGTCGCCTTGGGTAGGTCTTTGAGCACTTCTCCGAAGGTGTAGTTGCCGCGTTTAGCCTCCTCGCAGATCTTGAGCGCCGTCAGAAGGATATCAAGGTTATCCATGAAATCCCCCATCAGATCGTCCGCTTCTTCGGTCATGTTCAAAACGCCTTCGGCAAGGTCATTCGGAAGCCCGAGCGCGCCTGCGGCTCCGCTCACATCCCCGAATACGTCCTGTATGTTGTCGAGCTTATCGTAAGCGGCCTTGGAGGCGGCGATGTCGTCGCTGTGCTGCATGACGGCCTGGATAGAATTTCCCAGATTCCGGATATCCTCCTCCGTCTTCTTCTGATACAGATTCCACAGGCGGTCGTAATCGACCTTCACCGGCCAGTTCATGCGGTTTACGTCCGGCTTCCGAACCTCCACAAAAACGCCGTCGTTCAGACCGACGGAGGGACCGTCCAACTCGACGAAGGCAAGCGCGTCTGCGCTGAACCGGTAGGTTTTCTCGCCGAAGAGGCTGAAATGATCCGCAAAGACGCGATAGCTCGCCCCGTCCTCGCTCACTTCGTAATAGACGTCCTCCCACTCGCCGCTCACTTCGTTGAACCATACACACCCGGAGAGCACGTCCGTGTACGTGCGTGGGATGGAGATCATGACGTCGGTGACGAATTCATGCTGCCCGGAGGCGAGGGAAAAGTCGTAGGCCTTCACCGCCCAGCCTTCCTCCCCTTCGGAGAGCTCCGGCAGCTCCCGCATGGTCAGCGTGTCGTCCTCTTCGTCGAGGTTCCAGGCGTCGATCTCCACCCTAACCCGGCCGAAATCTGCCGCCGGTTCCCGCTGAGAGACGCCGAGGCTTTGTGCGGGCGCGTTGTCGATCTGTTTCTTCGTGTAGTAGAGCGGCAGCGCGTCGTCCGCTTCCCCGTCGGAATCGCCCCCGCCGGATATACCGCCGGACACGCCCTCGATCACGTTTTCGATCCATCCGCCTTCCTTGCGGAGAAATCCCGGGTACTTGAACCCCGCGATGCAGAACTCGACCACGATTGCAAGAGACAGAAACAGGCTGAGCCCGCGGCCCTTCTTCTTCGGCTTCGTCTTGGCGGGCTGGGTCTGAGGAACCGGCTCCCGATATGGCGGCACGGCGGTCTGCGCAGGCCGGTTCACGGCGGTCTGACCCGCGGGCGTATCGTTTCGGGAGGATCGGCGGGCAGAGTTTTGCACCTGTGCGCCGCAGAACCGGCAGAAGGCGGCATCGGCGGGCAGTTCCTTCCCGCAGGAGGAACAAAAGCGTCTGGGCGGCGCCGCTTCGGGGACCTTCGACCCGCAGGATTCGCAGAACCGCGCATCATCCCGCAGCGCCGCGCCGCATTTATTGCAGTATTTTGCCATGTCGCGCTCCTTCCTTATGGTCTGACCATGCCGAGCAATGCGACCGAGCCGTCGGGCAGGGTCCATTCGCCGAACGCGGCCTGTTGTCCGTTCGATTCAAACAACGCATAGAAGGTGATCTCCCCCGCCCCGGTCACGGTCATCCCGCCGTTCGACCACGAGCCGGTCAGCGCCGTGTCCTCCATCTGCTCTTCGTTTTCCCAGGATCCGTCGCCGAAATAGTGGATCATATACCAGTCCACAGTCAGCGTCAGAGACGACGCCGAGCCGGAAACGGTGACGTTCACCATCTCCTCCGCCGCATCGTACTGGACGAAGCCCTTCCAGGATCCCGTGATGTCGTCAAAATCCGTGAGGTCGCGGGCGTCGGGCGGGAGGTAGCCGATGGTCTGCTTCCAGCTTTCAAGCTCTTCGAAGGACGGCCTCTGCACCGCGTCCTGGGGAACGGACGTCTGCCCGCTGCCGTCTGCGTTCAGGATCCAGCTGTCCATGCCGCTGCCGCCGGAGGTGATGCCCGGGTCTTCTGCCGGGACCGGGCTTGGATCTGCCTCGTTGGCGGGTATCGGATCGGAGAGCGCTGCCGTGTCGACGTCATAAGCGCCGAGGAAAGAAGATTCGTCCGCTGCGGGCTGTACCTTGACCTGACCGCGCCACGATACGACGATCCAGCCGATCAGGGCGATGTTGATCAGCAGCAGAACCGTATTCAGAGCCCGTCTGCCGGGGGATGCCTTTTCCTGATTCATGGAAACCTCGCAATCTTTTTGATCGTCTCGGCGTATCTCATTTCTCTTACGGAATATTATACCATACGCAATGAAACCGCGCAAGGGTTCTCCCGAAAAAACTCCCGGCGTCCGGCGGGGAAAAGAAAACACGGCACCGCCGGATGGGGCACCGTGTCGTTTTGAAAGCGTTTTCCGTCAGATCCCCGCACACGCGTTACGGCGCGAACGAACGGATCTTCTGGCTGCATTTTTCGAGGAGCTTCCCCGCGAGTTTCTCGGAGGCCTTGATGCTCGACGCCAGGTTCTTGTTGTAGCTTCTGAGCGCGTCCATCATCGTGCCGGTATAGCTGCCGACCTCGAAATACCAGCCGAAGTCGTAGCTCCGGGTGGCGAAGATCAGATCCAGCATGGCGGCGGATTCCTCGTCGCGGGAGACCTTGTTCTGCAGGGTCTGTTCGTAATAGGCGGGCGTCATCGTCAAAAGGGATTTGTACGCCAGCATCTGCGTGATGTACCCGGTCCGGGCGTATTCGTCTTCGCTGAAGGAGCAGATCGGGATGACATAGAAGCTGGACGGGTAGGACGCGACGGAGTTGCAGTACCGCTCCTGCGCCTCGTCGTACAGCATCATCGGCAGGATCCCGAAGTCGTCGTCCATATCGCGCAGCGCGGTCGCGTCGTAGAGATAGGACATCAGGAAGAGCCCTCTGCCCTCCCGGAATCCGATCTGCCCGTATTCCTGATCGTAACCGGACCGCTGATACTGGCAGGTGATCCCCTTGTCAAAGGCGTATTCCGCAAACTTATCGAACGTGTTGTAGAGCTGTTCGCAGTTCAGCGTCAGGACCATGTTGCCGTCGGGCTCGATCGTGGCGCACTTCACGCCGGAGGCATTCACGATCCCCATCATGATATCGTCCCAGATCCAGATCGCGTAGGTGTCGTCGGTGTCGTTGACATGGTTCCCGTCCTGGTCCGTGTCGAGATCCGTCGGGATGGCCTCGGCGAAGGAACGGAAGCGGTCGATCGTCCATGTCTTGTTTTTGACCTCGTCATAGAAGTTGGGCAGCTGATACTGCTCGGCGAGGTTCTTGTTGAAGTAGATGCAGTAGGTCGCCCGGTTGTCGTTGATGGAGAGATCCCCCGTCATGAAGTAGACGGAATCCCGGAAGGTGCACTCCTTCTTGCAGTAGGCGTCCCACCACGGCTTGTCGAGGTCCAGATTCCCGACGGTGTTCAAATCCGTCAGGAGGCCGGACACCAGCGCGTTCGCGGCGGAATACGAGGAGACGCCGGCCAGGTCGTAGTCGTTCGTCCCCGCCTGCACCGCGATCTCGATCTGCTTGTGGCCGTTCCATGCGTCCGTATCGACGCGGATCGGCACGATCTCGACATCGCAGAAATCCTCCGTATAGGTGCGGCGCTCGTAATCCGCATCGTTGATCGGTTCGCCGGTGACTTCCTCCGCCATGAAATCGAGGTGGCAGCCGTTCGACACATAATGCTGGTAGATGTGGAACGTATAGCCGCCGAACGTCTTTTCGTCAAGGCCCAGTTCAAGCGCGGTCTCCTCCGGCTCCGCCGCGCCGATGTCAGCAGACGGATCCGAGGCCGTCGCGTCCGGCTGGGGATCGGAGCCCTCCTGGCTGCTCCCCGCACAACCCGCGCACGAAAGCACGGCGCCGAGGAGCAGGATCGCGGCGAGGAGCAGGGAAACCGCTCTTTTCTCAGATAACGCTTTCATCATCGTATCCTCCGGCTGCGGTGTTCCGGCTCAGTCTCCGAGACCGTAGGCCTTGAGGGTCTTTTCCATGGATTTGTTCACGATCTTCACGCTCTTCTCAAAGGAGGAGGCAAAGGTATCCGCCTTATTGTTCCACATGTTCGAGATGGTGCCGTACATGCTGCCCCAGTTGTAATAGCGGCCGATGTCGTAGATCACGCTGTCGAAGATGATCTCGAGCATCTCGAGCGAATCGTTGTCGCGCATGTACTTGCCCTGCAGGGTGATGTCATAGTAGGCGGGCAGAACGATCTGCATGCTTCTCGCGGAGAAGGCCTCGATGAGGATGCCCGTGCGTTCCGGATCCGCGCAGGTGATCGGAACGGAGAAGAAGCCCGTGCCATAGGGGTCGTTTTCGTTGCAGTAGTTCTCCTGCGCCTCGTCGAGCTTCGGGTTCGGGAGGATGCCGAAGTCGGATTCCACCTCGCGCAGGTTCTCGATGTCGCGCATGTGCACCCAGGAGAACAGCGTGTTCTTGCCCTCGATCATCTTGACCTTAACGTCGTAGTCGCCCATGCCCTTGTACATGCTGAGCTCGGTGGACATCGACAGCGTGCAGTCCTGCTGGATGAAGGAGATGAGCTTGGTCCACGATTCGACGGAGCGGTCGGTCAGGAACGTGATCTGCGGCTCGCCCTGGTCGTCCAGCACCGCGCACATGTTGCCGAGCGCGTTGAACATGGTCTGGCCGGAGTCGCCGAAATACAGGTAGCCGATCACGTCGTTTTCGTTGTACTTCCCGTCGCCGTTCTTGTCGGTCAGGACGGCGTTCGACATCTCGACGAATTTGTCGATCGTGAAGGTGCCGTCGCGGACGAGCTCATACGGGTCGTCGAGGTGGTAGTCCGTGACGTTGTCCTTCACGAACGCGATGACGTTGACGGCGTTGTTGTCCGCCTCGGTCAGCTCGCCCGCCGCGAAGAAGATCTTGCCGCAGAGGGAGAGGTCGTGGATGGAGTTCTGGTCCCACCACTTCTGCTCGAGGTTGAGATACGGGACGTCCTTGAGGTCCAACAGCTGTCCCTTGCCCGCGATGGAGGTGGTGTCGTTGCCGTTGCAAATCACGGCGTCCATGTTCTCCCCGGCCGTCACCATCTTGGCGACGTAGGAGGAGCACGCGCCGTTGTCGCCCATGTATTCCTGCGCGACTTCGATGTTGTAGGTGTTGTTGATGTAGTCGTTGCGGTTGTAGATCGCGTCGTTCAGCGCGTCGCCGCTCAGCTCCTCGACCCAGATGTCCTTGACGGTCCAGAAGTTCGAGCCGCACTTGCGGATATAGAACGTGAAGGTATAGCCGCCGTAATCGTTCACCGGGACGCCGGGATCAAAGGATTCCTCCGTCTCGTCCTCCTGGACGATTTCCGCATCCGCGGCGGGCGTTTCCGCGCCGGAGGGGACCTTCTCGTCTTCCTTCGCGTTGCTGCTCTCGCTGCAGGAGACCAGCGTCAGCATCAGAAGCGCCAGGGCCATGCAAAACAGCCTTTTCCAAGAAATCTTCTTCATACTTCATCCTTTCGTGCCGCTCTCCCGGGAGGATTCCATGAAAACCGTTCCTCCCTCGGATTTATTCTGCTCGGATATGAAAAGTATATCATCCGTATTTGCATATTTTGTGAATGCCCGGTGAATAAAATGTTGCAATCCGGTCGGGGCCGCCGGGATCTCATTCGCCGGGGATCTCTCCGAGGCGATCCGTCCCGCCGAGATCGAGGTTGGCCCGCCGCGCCTGTTCGTGCTGCTTCGCGCGGGGGATGCGGTATTCCCGTCCGTCCTTGACGAGCCGCGCGCCGGTCTGATGATAGGAAAACGCGACGCCGTTTTCAGCGCATTGCTCCCGCACGTCCAGCACCCACGCGAAATCGCACGGCCGCGCGTCCGGGCCCGATTCGCCGCCGACGCTGACGCTCTCGATGCGCGCGATGCCGTTCGACCGCAGGTCCACCGCCGAGAGCATCGGCTCGATCATGACGGCGCGGTGCTTCAGCGGCAGGGCGAGATAGACGGGCAGCCGCTTCTCGGCCATCGCCTGATTCTCGCAGGTGACGGCAACGGTGACGTGCGCCCAGCCCTCTCCCCAGTCGGGCGGAAGATGGTCTCCGATCCGCTCGGGGCGCTTCGTGATCATGAAGAACGAGCAGTCCGCGCGCTCCCGGATCATGTCCCACGCCGCGGGGCGCCAACCGTCCGCGTCCGCGTGGAAGAAGTCCGAGGAAAAGCAGGTATAGAAGTGCGAGCCCACCGGGATCCGGTACCGGCCGCGGAATTCCCCCGCGCGGAGGATGCGGACGGGGAGATCGAAGGCCTGCGTCTTCGACACAACGCGCGGATCCCGTCCCACCCCTTCGTCCCGGCGGAACATGTAGCAGTGCGCGCATCCGGGGGACACCTTCGTGCATCCGTGCCAGAGATTCCACGTCACCGTCTCGGGCGGACGCGGATCGGGGGCCGGCTCCTCAAACAGGTGGATCTGCCTCTCCATCGGGACACCTCCTTTCCGGAAGATTCTGCAGCCATGAGTAAAACCGGAAGAAACGAATAAAGACAAGCGATTCAGAGCATGGCTGAACTCAAAAATCACTCAAGTGTATAGAAAGCGGAGCCCCAATCTGGTATAATTAAGTTACCAAGCAAAACCAACCGGAAAGGGGCTGACCGCAATCTACCGACAGGAATTGATTCAGGATGTGAGCCTGTTCACATCCCAAAGCGTTGTCAAATTCTATGACAACCTTTTCAGTACGCTGGACTTTGAATTACCGCGAGCTGACACCGGACGTAAAGGGTATCCGAAAGAAGCCATGGTCTGCGCTTTTATCGTCATGAAGTGTGAAGGATTCAGTCAGATCACAGATCTTGCGGACTATCTGGAAAACAATCTGATCATCGCGCATTTCTGCGGTTTCAACATCATGAAGTCCTTACCGTCTTATTGGACTTATGACAGATTCCTCAGGCGTATTGAAAATGGCGACCTCAAAGAGGTTATGGCCGGACTTGTGAAACAGCTTTATGAACGCGGAATCGTGGACGCTTCCTTCATCGGGCTGGATTCCACACCCGTTATGGCCAACACCGCGCAGAACAACCCGAAGTCTTTTCAGAAGAACAGATTCAGCAATGAAAACCATCCATCCTCTGATCCTGACTGCGCGCTCGGCGTTCATACGGCGTCCAACCAGTACAACGAGAAGAATTATGAATTCTACTGGGGTTACAAAAGCCATGTTCTGGTCGACTGTATCTCCGGTCTCCCGCTGTACGAACTGACTACGCCTGCCAATGTCATGGATTCAACCGTAGTTGAGAAGATTCTGAAAGCCGCTGCAGAGACGCTCCCGCTTGAAGAGTGTATTTTTCTTGCGGACAAAGGATATGACGTCAAGGCGATTTACAACCTGATCCGGGACGTTTATCACGGCGAAGCGGTCATCCCGCTGAACAAGCGCAATATGAAGAACCCGAAAAGCCTTCCGGTCGGAAACCCGATCTGTGAGGCGGGGCTTGCCATGAACAAAGACGGCAGAACCAAGGATGGTCACGGAGGTATCCGGCAGAAATACTGCTGTCCCTTCCGTCAGTCCAAGACAAGCTGCTGTCCCTGCAATCACAAGAACTGGAACAACGGAAAGAAGAACCGCGGCTGCACGAAATACAAGTCGATCCCGGACGATTACCGGATGTCCATTGACAGAGAATGCTTCCGTTTCAAACGTCTTTACGCTTTGAGGTCGGAGTGCGAGCGATACAATTCTCGTTTCAAGGGAACCGGTCAGGAAAGACTTTGGGTCAGAAACGGCAACAGCGCCGCCAATCTCAACACGATCGCACACATTACCGCGCTTGCCGTGGCGCTTGCGGCTGTCGAATCTAAATCTCATCACTCCTACCGCAGTCTGAAGCAGCTGAAACGGATTGGTTGACTCTCCATCAATTCATACCGCCGCACAGCTTACAGTGGCTGGGCTTGGTTTCTTATTGCCTCCTTATGCAGGTCTCACTTTCCGCCGCTCTCTTTTTCCCCCCGCCTGGTCGTGCGCTTCATTTCAAACGTGCGTTTTGCTCATCTCTT
>JAFPWV010000024.1 GCA_017412675.1 Clostridia bacterium | reverse complement strand
CGGCATGTCGAATGTATTAGATGTTATCACGGAAGATATCCATACGACCGGTGGAAAGGACTACGCGCTGATCGGCCAACCGTCCGAGACGGGTTCGGGCGTCAATCTTTTATCCAGAACAGGCATGGTTATCCTCACGGGATCGAAACACCCGGATGCCTGCTGGACGTTTATCCGGGCCTGCCTCGAAGAGCCGGGCCTGACGGATTCGGACCGCTGGCGGGGGCGGGGTGGCTGCGAAATGCCCGCGCTGAAATCGGTGTATGACGGGGAGATGGAAGCGCTGACTCGGAGACCGCTCGTCAAGCTCGTGCGCGACGGGACGTTCATTACCTTCCAGGAAGGCACGGATCCCGACTTTGTCGAGCAGCAGGCGGAAATGACCGCTCACGGCTCCCCCTGGTATCTCGAACCGTTCGACGAGACGGAACTTTCCTATCTTCGCGGGTTCATCGACGGCGCGGGCGAACCGTTCACCGGCGCATTCCCCTGGGAAATCAACCAAATCATGCAGGAGGAGATTGACGAATACCTCGCGGGGATGGGCACACCCGAAGACTGTGCGAAGAAGATTCAGTCGAGAGCGTCGATCTGGCTGGCGGAACACAAATAAAAAGAGAAAACCGCCCCTCAAAAGGCGGCTTTCTTTCTCATATCTTCCGAAATTTTACGCTCTCATCCGTCTCTCCCGGTCGATCTGCGGCTCGCAGAAGGTCTCGATCACCGTCTTCCGGGTTACGATCCCGATGAAGGTGCCGCGGTCGTCCGTCACGGGGATGAAGTTCTGCTGTTCGGCGCGCCGGATCAGCTCTTCCGTCGGGACCGACGCCGTCACCGCGGGATTGAACGCCGGACGCAGGATCTCGCGCAGCCGCACGTTTTCCCAGTCCGCGGGCGTTCCGTGTTCCACAATGTAGCGGAGAAAATCTCCCTCGGTCACGCTCCCCGCGTAAGCGCCTTCCTTCGTCACCACGGGCAGAGCGGTATAGCCGTGGTGCTTCATGGTTTCGAGCGCGGCGCGGACGTTCGCCGAGTCTTTCAAATAGCGGACCTCGCTCTTCGGGGTCAGCAGCATCAGTACGTTCATGGTGTGCCTCCGATCTTGCTTGCAATGTTATCTTACCACAAAATTGTGATCTTGTTGTGAACATGGCATAAAATTCCGATGAGAATTCTAAAAAAATTGGAGAATCTTGCCGATTGCCGCCTTGCGGATTGACAGACGGGGAATTGTATGATACAATGGGGCAAAATAGAAGAACAGAAGCTTGGGAGCACGATATGAACCGGTTTGACCTCGCATCTCTGATGAAAACGACGGAAGAAGAGCTTTTCCGGCCGGGCGGGAACTTTGACACCCTCTTCGGCCACGATCCCGAAACCGTGAAGCAGGCGCGCTTTGTGCTGGCGGTCGCACTCACCGCTGCCGACGCGTATTATGCCCGCCTGACCTCGGACGCGTTCTGTCTGCGCGAGGCGGATGAAGCCGGTACCCGTGCCGGGGAGGGGACCGAATGAAGAAAATGAAGATCGGGTTTGCGGATGACTATCTCGACAACTGGCATTGCAACTATTATCCCGGTTTTCTGCGCGACACGATCCGTGAATGCGGCCTCGACATGGAGGTGACCCACGCCTATGGCAGGAGGACCGCCCCGTCCGGAGTGACGAACAAGGACTGGTGCCGGGCGCGCGAGATGATCCCCTGCCGCAGCATGAAGGAGCTCGTCGACAGCGTGGACGCGATCCTGGTGATCGCCGCGGACGATTCCCGCACGCACGAGGAGGTCTCGCGGATCCCGCTCTCGTCCGGCAAGCCGTGCTTCATCGACAAGACCTTCGCGTGGGATCTTGCGGCGGCGAAGAGAATGTACGAGCTGGCGGACAGCCATGGAACGCCCGTCTTCTCCTCCTCCGCGCAGCGGTACTGTGAGGATGTGATCGAATACAAGGCCGCGCACCCGGGAAAGCCGCTCTTCGTCTCGACGGTCGGCCCGCATTCGCTCGACAACTACGCCGTCCACCAGCTCGAGGTGATCGAAGCGCTGATGGGCGCGGGCATACAAAGACTCAAGGCATTCGCGGCCGGGGAGGGCGTGACCCAGCTGATCCTCGATTACGGCGACGGACGTCTCGCCTCCTTCATGCAGACCCCGCAGCCGTGGGCGGAATTCAATTTCATGGTGACCGAAGACGGATGCGGCACGAACGGCAGGCGGCTCGTGAGCGACGACGGGAATTTCTACCGCAATCTCATGCGCGCGATCCTCGGTTTCTTCACGTCGGGCGTCAGCCCTGTTCCGCGTGAGGAGACGCTTGAGATCGTTTCGGTGATCGAGACCGCGCGGACGGCACGCCAAAGCCCCGACACATGGTTTTCCGTCCCGCGCTGAACACAGAAAAAGACCCGGGAACCTCCGACCGAAGGAACCCGGGTTTTCGTTTTGACTCAATCGTACCGTTCGTCGAACACGCGCTTGCTCTTCTTTTCGCTTCTCGGCAGGATCCCAATCTCGACGACCTTCACGAGCGGCGTAAATCCGATCTTCGACTTCACGCGCTCCGCGACTCTCTTGGACATCTCGGCAAAGTCGACCGAGCCGTTCGTCTCGACGTAAATGCGCATGGTGTCGCGCCCGTCGAGGTGGGAGATGTGGATCTGATACTCGCTCGAGAGCTCGGGGAACGACGCGAGCACTTCCTCGATCTGTTTCGGGAACACGTTGACGCCCTTGATCTTCATCATGTCGTCGCTGCGGCCCGCGATCACATCGATCCGCGGATACGAGCATCCGCATGGGCACTCACCGGGCAGGATGCGGCTGATGTCGTGCGTCCGGTAGCGGATGAGCGGCGCGCCTTCCTTCACGAGCGTCGTGAGGACGATCTCGCCCCATTCGCCGTCCGGCACGTTCTTCCCGGTCTCGGGATCGATGATCTCAAGATAGAGGAAGTCGTCCCAGATGTGCATGCCGGTGTCGTATTTGCAGTTGATGCCGATGCCGGGACCGTAGATCTCGGTCAGGCCGTAAATGTCGTAGAGCTCGATGCCGAGGATCTCCCGGATGCGCGCGCGCATTTTCTCGCCCCAGCGCTCGGAGCCGATGACGCCCTTTTTCAACTTGATGTTCTGGCGGATGCCGCGCTTTTCGATCTCCTCTGCGAGGAGCAGCGCGTAAGACGAAGTCGCGCAGAGCACGGTCGAGCCGAGGTCCTGCATCATCTGAAGCTGCTTTTCCGTGTTGCCGGGGCCCATCGGGATCGCCATCGAGCCGAGGAGCTCGCAGCCCGCCTGGAAACCGATGCCCGCGGTCCAGAGGCCGTAGCCGGGCGTGATGTGGATGCGGTCCTTCTTCGTGATCCCCGCGAACTCATAGCAGCGCGCGAACATCTTCGCCCAGTCCTCGACGTCCTTCTTCGTGTAGGGGATGATGACCGGAACGCCCGTCGTGCCGGAGGAGGAATGGATGCGGACGATCTCCTCCTCGGGGACTGCGGAGAGCCCGAGCGGGTATGCGTTGCGCAGATCCTGCTTCTGCGAGAAGGGAAGCGCCTCGAAGTCTTCCGCCGTCGCGACGCCGTCGATGCCCGCGTCCTTCAGCATCCTGCCGTAGAAATTGTCCGCCGCGATCAGTCTCTTGATCTGCCGGTCGACCTGTTTCAGCTGTTCGTCGTTGATTCTCATGATCCGAATCCTCCCGTCATTCCTTCGCGTGCATAAGCGAGGGCTTTTTTGTTGATTTCATGGAGCTTCGCGGGAAGGACGGCTTCCACCGCATCCGCGAGCTGAACCGCGTCGAACCCGAGCGCACCGGTTTCGGCGGCGATCCCGAGTAAGAGCACGTTGAGTACTTTGTCGTTTCCGATCTCGGAGAGGGCGCGGTCCGCATCGACCGTCACCACCCGTCCGGCATGCGCTTTGAGAACCGCGAGCATTTCGCCGGGATCGTAGGGCGTGCCGCCGATCATGGCGCTGACCGGCTGGATGGCGCGCGTGCTCGTCACGACCGTGCCGCCTTCCTTCAGGTAGGGCAGCATCCGAACGGCTTCCGCCGGCTCAAAGCCGAGAATGAGATCCGCGCCGCCGGGGCCGATGAGCGGGGAATGGATCCCGCTGCCGACCCGCAGGTGACTGAACACCGATCCGCCGCGCTGCGCCATGCCGATGGTCTCCGCCGTCTTCACGGGCAGCCCCGCGCGCATGGCAGCCGCCGCCACGAGCTTTGACGCGAGGATCGTCCCCTGACCGCCGACGCCCGCGAGCACGATGCTGCGTTGGCCGAACGTCTCGGGATCGATGGCTTTTCCGGCCGTCACCACCGCGGGCGAGGATTTCTTCGCCGAGGCGGAGCCTTCCTCCTGTTTCGCGGGAGCCGGGATCGATCCGCCGCCGATCGCACCGACCGGGCAGACCTGTTCGCAGAGCGTGCAGCCCGTGCAGAGGGACGCGTCGATCTGTGCCTTGCCGTCGCGGAAGAGCAGCGCGGGGCATCCGAGTTCCCGGACGCAGCGCCTGCATCCGATGCAGGTTTCGGGATCGACAGCCGCGCGGACGCCCTTCGGCTTCCACTTCACCACGCACGGCGAGCGGAAGATGATCGCTCCGAGTCCAGGCTCTTCTGCGACGCGGCGCACCGTCTCGACGGCCTTCGCGTGATCGAGCGGATCGACCGTTTCGACCGTTTTCACGCCGATGCCGCGAAGGATCGATTCGATGTCCGCGGGATCGACCGCCTCGCCCATCACCGTGCGGCCCGTGCCGGGGTGGGGCTGATGTCCGGTCATCGCCGTCGTGGAGTTGTCGAGGATCACGAGCGTCATGTCGGCCTGATTGTAGAACCCGTTGAGCGCGCCGGTGATCCCGGAGGCGAAGAACGTCGAGTCGCCGACGAACGCGAAGGCCTTGGTATCCGGTTCGACGTGAAAGACGCCCTGTGCGATGTTCACGCCCGCGCCCATGCAGAGGCAGGTGTCGCACATATCGAGCGGCTTCGCGTTGCCGAGCGTGTAGCAGCCGATGTCGCCGCAGAAGATCGTCTTTTTGCCCTTCATCGCCTGCTTGACCGCGTAGAAGGACGCCCGGTGCGGACATCCCGCGCAGAGAACGGGCGGGCGGACGGGAAGCGGGGGCAGGGGATCGCCGTGCATCGCGCTCCGCGCCGTCTTTTCCGTCCCGCAGAAGGAGGACAGCCATGCCGCGACCTCGCCGACGGTGTTTTCTCCGGCGGACTTGACCGTCCCGTCTTCCTTCCCGCGGATCACCGCCCGGATCCCGCGACGCCCGCAGAGATATACGAGCGCGCGTTCGATCACCGGGTCGAGCTCCTCGATTACGAGGACTTCGTCGAGTCCTTCGAGGAACCGCGCCGCAAGCTCGTCCGGGAAGGGGAATGGCGTTCCGACGCGCAGGAGGCGGGGATGATCGCCGTCCCCGAAGAAATCCTGCACATACGTCCAGCTGATGCCCTGCGAGACGACGCCGATCCTCTTTCCGCGGTAAACGCCGGTTTCCGGCAGAAGGGGATTGCTTTCATGATGGGAAAACGCGTCGGTCAGCGCACGGTTGCGCGCTTCGATCTTCGCGTGATTGACGACGGAGAGACGGGGGAAGATCACCCATTTCGAGGAATCCTTGACGAAGCCTTCGGGCTCGTGCCGTTCATATTCGTCCTCGTCCTTCACCTCGACGTCCGCATAGCCGTGGTCGATCCGGGTGGTCGGGCGCAGGATCACGGGAGAGCCGAGCTTTTCAGAGAGCGCGAACGCGTCGCCGATCATCGTGTACGCTTCCGCAACCGAGGAGGGATCGAAAACCGGGATCTTGGAATACATCCCGAAGGTGCGGGTGTCCTGTTCGGTCTGCGAGGAGATCGGGCCGGGATCGTCGGCGACGAGGACGACCATGCCGCCCTTCACGCCGATGTATTCGAGGCTCATGAGCGGGTCGGACGCGACGTTGAGGCCCACCTGCTTCATCGTGACGAGGGAACGGGCTCCGGCATAAGCCGCACCGGCCGCCACCTCGAGACCTGCTTTTTCGTTGACGGACCATTCGACGTACACATCGCCGGGATTGCGCCGCGCGACGGTCTCGAGCACCTCGGTCGACGGGGTGCCGGGATAGCCTGCGACGACCCGGACACCCGCGGCAAGCGCGCCGAGTGCGATCGCCTCGTTGCCCATCAGAAATTCTTTATGCATGAGAAGTCTCCGCTTGTCTGAAATCGCTGTTTCCCAATATTATAGCACATCCGACGACGGATTGCAAGGCCCGGCGGTGCGGTGATGAAAAAAGATACAGCGAAATATTCACCAAAACTTCTTTATCATATAAAAAGCATCCCGCCGAACGTTCGCGCTCCGCATCACGGAAGCGAAAAGAGGGTATCTGCGATCCCAAAAAGACAACAGGCGTATCCCTTCGGGACTTGACATCAAAAAAAGGATATGATATAATTGTGTCATATTATAGAAGGGAGAACCATCATGAACCAGAGATTCCTTCGGTTATTCTCCATCCTTCTTGCCGTTCTTCTCCTTCTCCCGGCGTGCGGGGAAAAGCAATCGGAAGAAACCCTGCCCAAAACCGTTTATTCATCCACTTCCGCACAGGCGAACGGCAGGGTCTGGAAAATCCGCGACGCAGGAAACTATTCAGGCTATGATCTGGTCCGCTGGTACGATCCCGCTACGGGGGAAAACGGATCCCTGCACGCAGATCCGAACTGCTCCCATGGGTCGGATGCCGCGGCCTGTCCGCTTGCCGGGAAACAAATCACAAGTCTTGCCGCTGTCGGGGATACTGTGTGCTTCTTCTGCACGGAGTTTTCACCCGTTGGCGTCCGTCGTGCATGGTACGCTTTCGATTATACCGAACAGGTTCTTACGGAAATAGCGCGTCTCGCCGAACCGGATGAGCAGACCGGATGGAGGTGGTGCGTGTCGGACGGATACCTCTGGTACCCGGTGTGGTCGTCCACTGGAGATGGGAAAACACACATCCGGCGCGTGCTTCTCGACGGTACGGAAGAGGAAGACCTGACGCCGGAGGGAATCGACGGTCTTCGGCAGTTCTATGTGGACGACGGTATTCTGTATGTGGCGGAAGATACGGGACCGCTCCGCCGACTCAGCGACGGGAAGACGTTTGACCATGTGACCGAAGTATTCGGCGGGTATCTGTATCTCGCCCGCAACAACGAAAATACCGTCGAACAGTTCCCCGAAGCGCCCGACCCCGGCAACAGCCGCCTCCGCGTGTACGATCTCTGGCGGATGCCGATCGACGGCGGGGAGGACGAAGCGATCCCGGTCACCGAAAAAATCTGGGGTAACTTCTTCTTCTTTGATCGCTGCCTCGCAGTCAATCCCGCCGATTCCGAATTCGTCTTCTCCTATCTCCCCACCAAAAAGTCTTCGGAGGAGGAGCGTATCTATGTGTACGATTATTCCGGCGGCAAAATCCGCCTGATCGACACGGAGAGCGAGACATCCGCCGGGGAACTCGCGCTCGACAATCTGATCTCATACGGCACACTCGGCGTGAGCGAGGAATGGGTCGTGGTTGACGCTCTGGATTGCACAGGGATCGAGACAGTCGGGGAGAAGAAAGCCGCCGAGGGATTCACAGAAAAGGACAGGGAATCACGGGTCGCATCATTCCGCATCGACCGAAAGACCGGAGAAATCACAAAAGCAGATTTCGGCTTCGGATCGTAAACATAACCGCTTATGAAAGGGAGAACCATCATGAACCAGAGATTTCTTCGGTTATTCTCAATCCTTCTTGCCGTTCTTCTCCTTCTCCCTGCGTGCTGGAAGAAACAAGCAGGAGAAAGCGCGTCCGGTACCGCCTCTTCCTCCCAAGAAGAAAATCAGGCGGAAGGTCCCGTCGTTCCGGACGACGCGGATTTCATCGTCGCTTATGCCAAAGACCCTGACGCGGACATCAAGGAAAACATCAAGAAAATCGAAGCAGAGCACGGGATCACCGTCGCGGTCCTCGATTACTCCACGTACAACACCCGGTTCGATCCGTTTGCCGGAGCGGACAAGCTCGCGCTCGATCTGGCAACCGGGCGTGTCAAGCCGGATGTCATCATCGCGGCGAAGGGGACGAACAAAGTCGCCCAGACCGTGATGGAAAAAGGGCTGTACAGCGACCTCACCCCGTATCTCGAAAAGGACCCGCACATCAATCTCGACAACGTCTTCGGCACGGTCCTCGAATCCTTCACAACGTCCGACAATAAGATCTGGGGTCTCTCGGACGTGATGGCAGCCCAGACCCTTCTCGGGAACGACGCGCTGCTCGGAGACCTTGCCGGAAAGGCGGGCTGGACCGTCGGGGAGATGCTGGACTTCACCGAAAGCCTCCCGGACGGCGTTATACTGAAGGACGTCACACAGGAAATGGGACAGTTGACGCTGCTGGGTGAAAACGGCTATCTATCATTCGTCGATCTCACAGCGGGGACCTGTTCTTTCGACAGCCAGGACTTCCTGCGCTGGCTGAACTTCCTCGATGCGCTGCCGGATCAGAGTGAATACGTCAAAACCTCCCCTCTCGCACAGGTTGACCCGGAGGAGCAGTATGAGTTCTACCACAACAACAAGATCGCCCTTCAGGAAGTTGCCTATTTCAATTTGTACAGTATGGTCCGCGATCCCGCCGTATTTGGCACGAAAGACTTCACGCGCATCGGTTATGCGGGGACGGAAGGGGCGGCTTTGGTCCCGGCTTTTAGCGATACCTTCATGATTGGAAAAGACGCCTCTGCCCCAGACCTTGCGTGGGAATTCATTGCCGCCTGCATGGAACCGATCCGCTACCCGGACGGCCGTCCCTCCGGAGGCGGAACCATCCCAGTCCTCAAAGACGTTTATGAGGAACTCTGCGTAGAGTATTACAACAGTTACCTCGTCGGCTATTTCTCAGGTGGAGGGACATTAGCCATGAAAGATCCCGAACTACCGCCTCTGACATCGGAAACGCTTGATAAACCGGGATATGTCTTCGAGTTCACGGAGGAGGACGCCGCGCGCCTGAAAGAGGATCTTGATTCACGGCATGTCACCCGCATTGCAGAACGTCTTCCGTCAGAGGTCAGAGAGATCGTCGAAGAAGAGATCTCCGCATTCCTCGGCGGCAAGTCCACGGCGGAAACCTGCGCGTCCGCGATCCAGTCGCGGGTGTCCATCTGGCTGGCGGAGCATCAATAAACCAAATCCCATCGCTTTCCATCACAGCAGCCGCAGGCTTCATCCCCGCGGCTGTTTTTTTCTGACACGCAGCCGGCTACCCACGGTCATATTCTCCCGCGTTTCGCATATAGATCCCCGAGAGAATCACCGAAAGGAAGTGCCGCCATGCTCATCCGTACCGTCCGACGCGGGGACACGGTCACGTCGATCGCCCGGGAAACCGGCGTCCCGCCCGCGCGCATCATCACCGACAACCTCCTCTCAGAACCCGGACGCCTCGCTGTCGGACAGGATCTTCTGATCCAGTACCCGACCGTCACCCATACCGTCGCAGGCGGAGATACGCTCACCGCCATCGCCGCGCGCTACGGGGTCTCCCGCCTCGCCATCCTGCGGAATAACCCGGTCCTCGACGGCTCCGACCGCATCTATCCGGGGCAGGTCTTGAACATCGCCTACGAGCCGCCGGAATACGGGGAGGCCGTGACGATGGGGTATGCCTATCCGTTCATCGACCGCACGGTTCTGCAGCGCACGCTCCCGTACCTCACCTACCTCTCGGTCTTCTCGACCGGACTTCGTCCCGACGCCTCGCTCATCCCGCCGGAATCCGAAGCGGAGCTCATCGCGCTCGCCCGGGACTATGCCGCCTCGCCGCTCTTGACGCTCACCTCGCTCACCGAGGGCGGCACATTTTCCTCCGAGCTGGTGGCAGAGATCCTCGCCTCCCCCGCGCTCACGGAACGGCTGGCCGACAACCTCGCGGAGACGGTCGGGCGCGAAGGCTACGGCGGCGTCGATTCGGACTTCGAGTACATCCCCCCGGAATTTGCCGCGGCTTACGCGAGCTTTCTCTCCATTCTGGCAGAGCGGCTCCCGGAGGGCATCCCGGTCTTTGTCTCCCTCGCGCCGAAGGTCCGTGCGGATCAGGGCGGCCTGCTCTATGAAGGGCATAACTATCCCCTCCTCGGCGCGGCGGCGGACGGATCGCTGCTCATGACCTACGAGTGGGGCTATACCTACGGCCCCCCGATGGCGGTCGCGCCGATCCGGGAGGTCCGCCGGGTCGTCGATTACGCCGTGACGGAGATCGAGCCGTCAAAACTCCTCCTCGGCCTGCCGAATTACGGCTACGACTGGGCGCTCCCCTATGTTCCGGGGCAGTCGAAGGCCGAATCCCTCGGCAATGTCGCGGCAGTGAACCGTGCGGCGGACCGGGGTGCCGAGATCTTCTTCGACGAGCGCGCCGCCTCCCCCTTTTATACCTATTTCGACCGCCCCGAGACCTACGAGGATGCCGTTGAGCACGTCGTTTGGTTCGAGAACGCCCGCTCCGTGCGCGAAAAGCTTCTGCTCGGCGCGGAATACGGCCTCGGCGGCTTCGGTGTCTGGAACGTCATGCGCTATTTTCCCGCGCTCTGGACGCTTCTGAACCGCATGTTCCGCATCCGCAAGATCCTCTGAAAACTGCTTGACAGAGGCCCGAAAACGTGCTATCATGACGGAGAAGGGAACCCGAAAATCAAGGAGATCCGAAAGGAGCGTCATCATGCTGATCCGTCCCGAAACAGAACACGGGATCGTCAACCGGTCCCCCAACACCTTTTTCCGCTATCACGGCTGGCCGAGCGTCGCCATCGATCCGGACGGCGTCCTCTATGCCGTCGATTCCGGCTTCCGCGTCAGCCATGTCTGTCCGTTCGGCAAGACCTGCCTCTACCGGAGCTATGACGGCGGCCGGACGTGGAGCATCCCGATGATCGTCAACGACACCTTCCTCGACGACCGCGACGCCGGCATCGTGTCCCTCGGCGGCAAACGGCTGCTCGTCACCTGGTTCTGCCATCCCGCAAAATCGTATCTCAACAAATATGCCGAGGGCATCCGCTCTCTCGGTCCCGCGGCGTCCGGACTGCTCGATCAGTTTGCGGGCATTCCCGCGGAATATGCGGCGGGCGGCTCGTTCGTGCGCATCTCGGAGGACGGCGGCGAGACCTGGGGAGAGACCTACAAGGTCCCGGTTTCCGCCCCGCACGGTCCGAATGTGCTCCGCGACGGAACGCTCTTCTATCTCGGCAAGGCGATGTACACCGACGAACTCGAACCCGGAACCGTCGCGGCGTATCGGAGCACGGACAGCGGGCGCACCTGGGAGAAACTCTCGGAGCTCGCGATCCCGGACGGCACGGTCCCGGACAATTTCCATGAGCCGCATGTGATCGAGCTTCCCGGGGGCAGGCTCCTCGGCATGATCCGTGCGCAGGGCGGGGAAGTGGCGCATGGCTTCACGATGTATGAGACGCACTCCGACGACGGCGGCCTCACCTGGTCCCCGATGACATCGCTCGGCATCTCCGGCTCCCCGCCGCATCTTCTCGTCCACTCCTCCGGCGCGGTGATCTGCACCTTCGGACGCCGCGAGATCCCCTTCGGCGAGCGCGCGCTGGTCTCGCATGACGGCGGCCTGACGTGGCCGGACGAATACATCCTGCACGAGACGGAGCCCGGCGACCTCGGTTATCCCGCGACCGTCGAGCTGCCCGACCATGCGCTTCTCACGGTCTATTATCAACGCGTCGAGGGCGACGGCTTCACGTCGGTCCAATGGACCCGCTGGACGCTCTGACCGTTTTCCGACAAAAAAGCTGTCGCACGAAAAGCGGCAGCTTTTATCTTTGTTCGCTGTGTTCAGGATCCCTTCGTGAGCCGGTAGGTCAGCCCCTCGAAGAGGACGACCATTTCCTCCCCCTCCGCGTAGACTTTCATTTCGGCGGTACCCGGGACGTTCTCGTAGAGCTCGAGCTCGTAGAACGAATGGCCCCAGTCCGTCCCGCGCTTCAGCCCGACGAACCGGATCTCCCGCGCTTCGACGGCATTCTTGAAGGGGACCGTCACGGGCTGGTCGACGCCGCTCTGGGAGTTGCGCTTGACGTGTGCGGCCTCGACCCATTGGTTCTGGGCATTCTTGTATTCGATCTTGAATTCCGAAGAGTACGCCGTCTCGAAATAGAGGACCGCGCAGCCGATCGTCTTGGTCTTTCCGAGATCCGCCGTCACGGTAACCGGATCGTTGTATGCCGAGGAGTATCGGGTCGAGAAGTCGCCGTCGAACGCGAGCTCCGGCGGAAAATCGAGGGTTTCGATCGAGTCCGCCTTGACTTTTGCGCCTTTGGCGAGGTTGAAGCCCTCCGCGCTGCTGGAGATCTTCAGGGTCCCGTCGTTCGAGAGCGTCCAGCCGCCCTGGATGGAGCGATCCCCCAGCGAGAGCGAAGCGATCTGATCCTCGAAGGAGAGCGTCATCCCGCTGCCGGACCAGGTCCCGTTCACGAGCCGAAAGGCGCGCCGGGCCTCATCCACACTGTCCGCGCGGGTGAGCCGCCACGTTTCGCCGCCCGTTGTGAGCAGGCAGTAGGCCGCGAGGGTCTTCCAGCGGAATTCCTGCCCGTCGACCGTCATAACGCCGTCCTCGAACGCCGGAACGCCCTCGACCTCTGCCGAACCGTTCGGCGAGGATAGTTCCCAGCGGACACGTTCTCCGTCAAACGTGAGCGCGCCTGCCGCTCCGGAGGAGACGACGGTCCAGGGCACGGAGAGAAGGTTCTGCGCGTCATCCCCCCATTCTTCCGGGAGAGCGGGAGAGACGTACGGCTCGGTGACGGGAGGCTTGTAGGTCGATGCGGGAGGCGGTTCCGGGGCGCTCTCTTCCGACGTACAGGCGGCGAGAAAGAGGAGCGCGGCAAGAAGACATGCTGAGAGCTTTTTCATGATGTCGCCTTTCTGAATGAGAATGCCGGAGGCGTCAGTTGACGGAAGACGAGCGGTCGTCCTCGCCCTTTTCGAGATCGCGGATCTCGACCGAGTAGGAGCTCGTTTCGTTGACTTCGACCGTGACACGGTCTCCGACGCGGTGTCCCATCAGGGCGCGTCCGAGAGGGGAATCCTTGCTGATGCGGTCGTTGAGCACGTCGGCGCGCAGATGCGTCACAAGCGTGATGACGCGCTCCTCCTCGTAGTCCTCGTCCCAGAGGGTCACCTTGTCGAAGAGGCCGATCTCGTCGCCGTCTGAGGTGTATTCGACCATCACGCCGTTCTGAAGCAGATTTTTCAGATAGCGGATGCGGGAGTAGTTGCGGTTGAGTTCGCGCTTGGCGGTGCGGTATTCGTCGTTCTCGGAGAGGTCGCCGAACGCGCGGGTCCGCTGGACCTCGGCGATGCATTGCGGCGTGACGACGGATTCGCGGTGGTGGATTTCGTCCTTGATGCTGGCGATCTCGCCGGCGGTCAGTTCATGAGCCATGGGGTGTTCATCTCCTTGCGGGTTGAAAGCTGTTCTCATTATAGCACAGCCCGAATAAAAAATCAAGATGTCGGCGTATTCCGGATCCAGTCTGCCGCGAGAGGGACGTTCTCCGCGGTCGGCAGGGTCCCGTCGAGTCGAAGGGAGGGGATGGCCGAGGCCCGCATCCAGTCGGTCGCAGCCGTCTCCGGCCGTGCGGCGCAGAACGCGAAGAACCGTTCTTCCGATTCCCAGAGATCGCCGCCGGGGAGCATCCGGGAGCCGAATTTTGCCCGAGACCGCATCCGCACCCGCGCGGCACGTTCTTCTGCCGGGACGTCCAAAAGGATCGCGTGCGTCAGCGGCCAGTCCGGTTCCCCGTGAACCGCCGCGAGGACGAACGAGGACAGAGTTTCCGTGTCCCGCCGCAGAAGCGCATACGCTTCCTCACGCGTCCGGGGATGGGTATAATCGTGCTGGATGGGAAAGTAATACGATTCGATATCGAAAAAAGGGAACCCGAGGGCTTCTGCGAGGGCGGCGCCGAAGGTCGATTTCCCGGCTCCGTTCAGCCCGCAGACGATGATCCGCGCGTCCATGCCTGCCTCCACTCTGATCCGTTTTTTTATCAGTATAGCACAAAACAGCCCGGGACGCAAGGGCATTATGATTTTCCTCCGAACCTCTTGCATTCCGGCGCGATCTGTGTTATAATACTCACCGTCAATATGTCTGCGTAGCTCAGCTGGATAGAGCAGCCGCCTCCTAAGACTGCGGCACACCACTTGTCTTTTGATTTAAGCAGAATATGATTTGAGTAAAATACGGTCATTTTTCTATCGTTGGTACCATGTATCATTTCCTCGATGTGGTTCTAAAAATTGGTTTCAATTAGTAGTTTATTCCAGAAACTGGAAATATTGAGCTTAGATCAACCGAACGAAATAACGAGAAAAAACGAGAAAAACAGAGAAAAAAACGAAATAGAGACTTGCCCTGGTAGCTCAGCAGGATAGAGCGTCCGCCTCCTAAGCGGAAGGCCAGCGGTTCGAATCCGCTTCAGGGTGGTTTACGAGGTTCGAATAACGTTTACGTTTTCGGACCTTGTTATTTTCTCTAATCGATATTAGAAGAAACTTCGATATTTTTCCAACATATTCAGACTGTTTTCTAATCGCATTTATCTGCTCATTTTGGTAATTCTTCAAATTTGGGGAAAGGTAGTGTTTAGTATCCTGGTTAAAGGAGAGATGAACAGCTTTCTTACCCCTTTTTGCCGATGATTTCCACTACCGCAAGAAATGGCTACGGCCGGAGTCATAGTACATTCGTCCCTGCGCGTCAAGTACGTCTGGAAAAGCAGAGAAGCGCATCCATAAAGAGTCTCATGCGGGCCATCCACCTCTTGACAGTGCGGGTGTTTTAAGTGTATAATGATTCTGCGAGATTGCATCCGAGCACGGAGGAAAACCATGAAGCACAAGCGCCTGAACCGGGACGGGTGGGGGTTTCAGTACTACCCGTATTACCAGATGCGGGTGGACTGTGCTTTTTTTCGCGGCTTGGTCTGCCTGATCAGGCTGACGGACGGGGAAAAGAATTTCTGGGAGATGCCGAAAGCGGGAAAGATTCAGGTGACGGGTGCCGGAATGACCTGGCTGGAGCTGATCCCGGACGGCACGAACCGGGTCGTTACGGTCAAATACTTCCCGGATGGGACTCACGGCGCGGAGAGGACGCTCTATCCCGTCCCCGCGGACCGGCGGTATCAGCCGTCGGTCTGGTATGTCGACATCACCGACGGGATCGAATACGATGAGGACGGCATCGCGGTCTATATTGACAAATACCTCGACGTGATCGTTACTCCGGAGGGGGACGTGAAGATCGACGACCGGGACGAGCTCGACGCCGCCTGTTCCGCGGGAGAACTGTCAAAAGAGCAGTACGAGGCGGCGCTGGCAGAATGCGGTAAAATCCTGGAGGCGTACTGCCGGGATATCCGCAGGACGGACGCATGGTGCGCGAAGATCAGAGCGCATGTCGAAGACCGAATCGCCCGGGGAGAGCCGATCAAACCGTGCCGGGAGACGTCGATTTCAGGACCGCGCTGATCCGTTTGGTTTTCTGGTAACATTCTTGCGAAAAACGACAAAGAAATATAAGATGTAATTGAATTAGTGCCGTATACCTGATCAGTACATACGGTGCAACGGGAGGGGACTTCGGAACAACAAAAGTCCCGATTTGTTCTTTATAAGTTATCTCAGCCTGACGTTTCTTAGCTTCGTTAGCGTTCTTAAAGCTCTCCCATTTCTGTTTGCGCTTACCATTCTCATCGACATAGTAATAGACTATGTGAGCGCAGAAGACAATCCCGCAGATGCGCAGTTTATCAGAAAGTAGTGTTTATGGCATATCAGTTGAAACCGGATAACGACATTCGGGTGGAAAAGGTTCGGATCGGCCGTGTGCCGACGTTGATCATCCGTCCGACAATGGTTCCGCAAATTGACATCGGTGTTCTATGGATCCACGGCGGCGGCTACATGCTCGGTATGAAGGAAATGGTCTACATGGGCAGGGCCATGGACCTTGTAAAGAAGTTCGGAGTGACTGTCTTCTCTCCCGGATACCGACTTGCCTGGCAAAAACCGTATCCTGCTGCAGTGGATGACTGCTTTGCGGTCCTTGAATATATGAACACACATAAATCCAAGCTTGGTTTTGACCGGCTCATGGTCGGCGGTGAGAGCGCAGGCGGAGGATTGTGTGCAGCGATCTGTATGATGGCAAGAGACCGCGGAATCCATGTGACATTTCAGATGCCGCTGTACCCGATGCTCAGCAATATCGATACTGAGAGCAGCCGCAATAATCATGGCAGGGTCTGGAACACCGGACGTAACCATCTTGGCTGGCATATGTATTTGCGGGGAGAAGCAAAGAAGGCTGTGTCTCCCTATGCGTCACCGGCGCAGCAGACGGATTACAAAGGCCTTCCGCCCTGTTACACATTCGTGGGCGACGGTGAGCCGTTCTATGCGGAAACGCTGAAATATGTGCAAGATCTGAAGAATGCCGGGGTGGAGGCAGAAGCGGACGTCTTCCACACAGATATGCACGCCTTCGATATGCTGAAGCCTGACAAGGAGCCAGCAGCAGAGGCGATAGGCTGTTTCTGTAATCATTTCAGGAAAGCTTTAGAGAATTTCAGATAAACAAGGAGGCACTCATGTCTTACGTTGCTGTTCCTTCTGAAAGAATACTGCGCTGGCAGGACCTTGAACTGGGTGTCCTGATCCATTACGTCATGGATATCTATAAGCCGGACTGTCATCAGAAGCAGAAGGCCATTGCCAAGGAGATCCCACCGTCCTCGATCAACCCATCTCGTCTTGACCCAGAGCAATGGGTCCGCGCGGCGTATAAAATGGGAGCGAAATACGCCATCCTCGTTGCTAAGCACGGGACCGGATTTGCTCTTTGGCCGACGGACGTGAACGACTATTCCTGCAAATACATGCCGTGGAAGGATGGAAAAGGAGACATCGTCGGAGAGTTCATCGCTGCGTGCAAAAAGTACGGGCTGCTTCCGGGTCTTTACTATCATCCCACATGCAACGGATATTACGGGATTGACAACGGCGTGAAGTATGATTACAAGGGCGAAATGTATCAGAACTACGTCCACTGTGTGGAGCGGCAAGTTGAAGAACTTTGGTCGCGGTATGGAGAGCTTTTTGAGATCTGGTTTGACGGAGGAACCATCCCCCCGGAAGAGGGCGGGCCGGACCTGATCCCGCTTCTGAATAAGTATCAGCCAAACGCTATCTGTTTTCAGGGGCCGAAGGACTGGCCGCACAACACACGCTGGGTCGGTAACGAAGACGGGCTAGCTCCCGCGGACTGCTGGGCGACGACGAACGCCGGGGAAGCGCGGTATGATGGTTCCATTCCGGACGAACAGGCAGGAGTTGGAGATCCTGACGGGAAATACTACTGGCCTGCGGAAACCGATATGCCAAACCGCGATCACGCAGCGTTCGGCGGTGGTTGGGGATGGGGGGCGAACGAGAAGGATCACGTCTTTTCCCCGGAATATCTGCTGGACTGTTTTGTCCGCTCTGTCGGCCGGAATTCAAACCTCCTTGTTGGAATGGCGATATCCACAGATGGGGATTTTGAGGACGAGGAACAATTCGTTCGGTTTGGGCAGCTTCTCATGAAGACTTTCGGCACTCCAGAGATTCTGCTGGAAAAACCCTTGTCTGCTGAGGGCCGCATCATGATTACATCGGATGGCAAGACGCCTATGGCATATCTCTCTGTCCGGGAGAACATTGAAAGGGGACAGCATATCCGGGCGTTCCGGTTTTTTGCAGACGGACATGAGATAGCAGCCGGGCATTGTATTGGACACAGACGCATCGTGCCGCTGAGCGGGCTGTGCTTTAAAACGCTCGAATTCATCGTCGATGAATCGGCGGGAGATTATGGAATCCGGGATATTGCTCTATACGCAAAGGAATAAAGCAAAAGAATTCTGAATAACCGGAAAGCCCATCTCATCGCACAAACATCCATCACCGCTGTCATACGCCACAAGTGTATGCAGCGGTGTTTGTGGTAAACTGGAATTGCCGAAAAAGGGCTCCGGAATTGCATAGTTTACTGTTAAACTAAGGGCTCCAAAAGTGCCGAAAAAAGGCTCCTGAAAAAACAGAACTACGACGCCTCCGGGCTTCTAGAAAGGGCTCCGGATTTGTCGAACAAGGGCTTCTGCGGAACCCGTCTCAGGCAATCTCCCGCCCCTCATCATCAACAGTCAAGCTGACCGGATTATGTACTTTTTTGAGCCCTTTTTCGACACAAAAGGGTTGACAAACACAATGCAGCGGTTTGTTTTTCTTCCAAGAACCTGACGCTTGTTGACTTTCAAGTCAATCCGGGGTATAATAACCATATCCAGAAAAGCATGATTGGGAAACGCGGGGAGATCATTCCCCCTAAGGAGGATACACCATGGCGATACGTCATAAGGATTACGCGGAGAAAGAAAGCACATATGAATCCCTTCCGGTTCCGCATCAAATACTGTTGGTACAGCCAGGTCAGGATGCTCCCTATGCAATCTCGGCTATATGGGCGTCGTGAT
>JAFPWV010000023.1 GCA_017412675.1 Clostridia bacterium | reverse complement strand
TCCCCTCGTTGAAGGGTGACGGGAGGGTGCCATGTCCGTTATCCGCGTTGCGAAAATCAGGGGCTATACCGTCATGAGCAACTACCATCTGCGGGACAGGGAGCTGTCCTGCAAAGCCTGCGGGCTTTTGTCTCGGATGCTCTCCCTCCCCGAGGAATGGGACTACACCACGCAGGGGCTGGCGTCCATCTGCAAGGAGGGCGTCACGGCGATCTCCGCCATTCTCCGGGAGCTGGAGGAACACGGCTACCTCGTCCGCGTCCGGAAACGGAACGAAAAGGGACAGCTCGCCGAGATGGAGTACATCATCTACGAAACCCCGCGTCTGAATCCGTCGCGCTCTCCACAGCCGGACGCCCCGGAGGAACCAGCTGACTGCTGCCCGGATTCCCCGGAGAACTGTCTTGAAGATCTCCCGGAAGACTGCCCTGACGGATACCCGGCGGAAGCGTCCGAATCCCCGGAAACCGAAGCGGATCTTTGCGTTCCGCCTGCACGGGAAATCCATGCTCAGGAGGTTCCTTCACAGGACGGGCGGGGACAAATAAATAAAGAAATATTAAATACTCAAAAAACAATTACGGACTCTCTCTATGTTCGTTCATTCAGTCCGTCCGTCAACGCGCGCGGGGACGAAGAAAACGCCCCCATGGACGAGCCTGTGGAAAACTCTCACGAAGAGGGGACGGACGGAAGGACGGAAGAGTGTGTTCCCGAGAGAGCGCGTGAGCAGATCCGCAGGCAGATCGACTATGCCCTGCTGTGTGACCGGGTGAACCGCGTCCAGCTGGACGAGCTGGTGGAGATCATGCTGGAGGTGGCCATGAACCGGAGCCCGACGATCCGGCTGAGCCGGGAGGAAGAATACCCCGCGGCGTATGTGCGGGAGCGGTTCCGGAAGATTACGTCGGAGCACGTCGAGAAGGTCTTCGAGGGCATCCGGGAAAACGCGGGCCGCGTGAAAAACGTGAAAGCCTATCTGCTGGCCGCGCTGTTCAACGCCGTCTCCACCATCGACCACCACTACGCGATGATGGCCGCGGCCGATTTCGGCGGAAGCGGATGATCCGCGGAAAGGAGTAAACGCGATGCTGTATTTCGTCCGGCGTCTGGTGGTGCCGCCTTAGACAACCCCAATGCCTCAAATACGGAACCCCAAACAAAATCAAACTTTTCGGAGGAAAACGAAATGAATCACAAGCCTTTCGGCGGCAGAATCGCCGCCCTTTTTCTTGCCCTGGCCGCCGCCGTTCTCATGGCGTCCCCGGTCTTCGCCAACTGGTGCACCCACGTTTACGGCAGCCGGCACGCCTACGAAACGCAGTATGACGCTGACGGCGAAGTCACCGGACAGCACCTGACCCGGACGACATGCGCGTTCTGCGGCGCGGTCAACGTCCATCTGCCCGAAGACGATCCGAACTACGGCAAGGACGTCGCTCTTCCCGAGGACTGCGAATACGAGGACACCGTGATCGAGCCCACCTGCACCGAGGGCGGATATACGATCCACACCTGTGTCAAGTGCGGCGGGAGCTATCGGGATTCCTTCACCGATCCGCTCGGCCACGAGTTCGGCGAGGGAGAAACGGTGCTTCACTGTACCTGCAACAGCGAAGGACTGACCGAAAAACGCTGTGTCCGGTGCGGCTATCACCTGCTCGAAGCCGTCTCCCCGGAGGGACACACCCCCGGCGAACCCGCATCCTGCACCGATCCCTGCCTCTGCGAAGTCTGCGGCGCGGTGCTGGAACTTCCCACCGGTCACGACTATGAGACCGAAACCGTTCCGCCCACCTGCACCGATTTTGGCTATACCCGCTATGTGTGCCGGATCTGCGGGGACGAGAGACAGTCCGACTTTCTTCCCCCGCTCGGCCACAAGGAATCCGCGTGGATCATCGACAGGGAACCCGACTTCTCCGTCACCGGCCTGCGGTACAGGGAATGCGAGCTGTGTCACACCGTCCTCATTACGGAGACCATCGACCGGCTGTACCGGAGCGTCAGAACGGACAACCACGGCGAGGCCGCTGTCGGGCACTATGCCGTGACGGTCCTCTTTGAGAAGGACGCGGCTCCCGTCCAGGATGCGGACGTGACGCTGGAAAAGGACGGCTCCCTCACCGTGGTCCTGCCCCGCGATACCGGCATTGACTATGCCGATCCCGTCACCGTCGTCGTGCTGCTCTCCGCGGACGGCTCCCCGGTCACCGATCTCCCCGTCACGGTTTCGGACAGCTATGACAACCGCTGCTCCGGCATGACCGACAAGGACGGCAGAATCACCGTTCCTGGGGACGGCGGCAGTACGGACCGGGACGGCAGGCTGACCTTCGGCTTCAAGGATGGGGACAAAACCTTTACCTACACCGTGACCGTCGTCAACCGTGAGACCGGCAGACCCATCCGGGACGCGAAGATCTCCGTGGACCGCGACGGCAAGCTGAAAATCGATCTCCCCGATGGCGTTGACCTGGACGAAAACCACCGGATCCTCGTCACCGTGAAGGGCCGCAAAGGTGAGGCGGCGGAGGGCGTCGTGATCCTCATGACCAACGACCTGAAGCACACCGCCGAGGGCAAAACCGACAAGGACGGCTCCGTCCTCCTTCCCTCGGACAAAGCGGAGGAAACCGGGGCAAAGGAACAGGACAAGACCGCTGATGGCACGGAAAAGACCGATTCTGAAAAGCCCGTCACCGAACGGCACAGCGCATACCTCGTCGGTTATCCGGACGGCACCTTCGGTCCCGAGCGGAACATGAGCCATGCGGAAGCGGTGACGATCTTCGCCCGCCTGCTCTCCGAACACCGGGGCGAAACGGTGCCGAACGCCGCGAAGACCGGTTTCCGGGATGTGCCGGAGGATGCGTGGTACGCCGGGTATGTGAAGTACCTCTCCGACTGCGGCGTGATCGCCTCTTCCGGATCCGCCTCCCTCCGTCCGGACGATCCCATCACCCGCGCGGAGTTCGTCACGCTGGCGGTGAAGTTCTTCGAGCAGTACGGGGACGGCTCCGAGACGCTGATGGAGGAATACGCCGGATTCACGGACGTGTCCTCCGGCTATTGGGCAGCCCGGTACATCGAGGACGCCGCGGCGCACGGATGGATCAAGGGCTATGAGGACGGCACCTTCGGCGGCGAGCGGGAAATCACCCGCGCCGAGGTCGTGACCGTCGTCAACCGGCTCCTGAATCGGTCCGCCGACGAAACCGCGCTGTCCGGTCTCCGCGTGACCCGCTTCACCGATCTGCCGAAGTCCCATTGGGCTTACTTCGAGATCATGGAGGCGGCGAACGCGCATACCGCCCTCATGAAGGACGGAGAGATCTGGCAGTGAGGAATCCTGCCCGAAAGGAGGTGATGTCTCATGCAGGAAGAGGTCGAGAGCCGGGTCGCCGTGATCATGACCAACTGCACCAAGCTGACGGCAAGCACGCTCGCTAAAGCCCTCGGGAAAGTCCTCGCCGGAGCGAAACAGAAGCATGACGTGAAGACAGCGCGGAAAGCCGCCGAAAAAGCGAACGGACCGCACGGACAAATGACGGTAAAGGAGCTGGCGGCGAAGGACAGAGGGATGCAGTCCATCGAGGTGAACGACAAAAACATCGGCGCGTTCAGCAGGGTGGCGCGGAAGTACGGGATCGACTTCGCGCCGTTCAAGGTAAAGGGGGAGGACAAGTTCATCGTGTTCTTCAAAGCCCCCGACGCCGACGCCATGACCGCCGCGTTCACCGAGTACACCCGGAAACAGGTCAAGGCACAGTCCCGGCCCTCCGTCCTCAAAGCGCTCGCACAGATCAAAAGCCTTATCAAGGCCCCGGTTGTCAACCGAACGAAGAAGAAGGAGCGGGAACGGTGAACAGAAAGGTCAAAAAGCTGATCCTCACGAATATCCCGTATGTCTTCTTCGGTCTGCTCGGCACAAAGCTGGGAGAGACGTTCCGGCTGGCTCCCGGGACGGACTTTGCCGGAAAGCTGCGGCAGATTCTGGAGGGGCTGAACGCCGCGTTTCAGTCACCCCTGCCCAGCTTCCACCCCTTCGACCTGCTGATCGGCGCGGCGGTCGGCGGGGCGCTCCGGCTGGCCGTCTGCGTCAAGGGAAGGAACGCGAAGAAGTTCCGCAAGGACACCGAGTACGGCTCCGCCCGATGGGGAAAACCGGAGGACATCGCGCCGTACACGGATCCCGATCCCCGGAACAACGTGATCCTGACCGCGACGGAAAGTCTTACGATGAACAACCGCCCGAAGGACCCGAAAACGGCGCGGAACAAGAACGTGCTGGTGATCGGAGGCTCCGGAAGCGGCAAGACGCGGTTCTTTCTGAAGCCGAACCTGATGCAGTGCGACTCGGAAAAGTACCCCTGTTCGTTCGTGGTGACGGACCCGAAAGGCTCCGTTGCCGTGGAGTGCGGGAAAATGCTTCTGGACAAGGGATACCGCATCCGTATCTTCAACACGATCAATTTTGCGAAATCCATGCGGTACAATCCCTTCGCGTACATCCACGCCGAAAAGGACATTTTGAAGCTGGTGACCTGCCTGATCGCCAACACGACGGGAAACGCCAAATCCGGGGACGACTTCTGGGTGAAAGCCGAGACACTCTTGTATTCGGCCCTGATCGGCTATCTCCATTACGAAGCCCCTGCGGAGGAACAGACCTTCAGCACCCTGTGCAGCCTGATCAACTCGATGGAGGTACGCGAGGACGACGAGACGTTCAAAAATCCTGTGGATACCCTCTTCGACGAGCTGAAAGAGGCACAGCCGAATCACTTTGCTGTGAGACAATATGAGAAGTTCAAATTGGCTGCGGGCAAAACATTAAAATCGATCTTAATTTCCTGCGGCGCGCGCCTTGCGCCGTTCGATATTCAGGAGCTTCGGGACCTGACTTCGGAGGACGAATTGCTGCTCGACACCATCGGTGACAAAAAGACCGCTCTGTTCCTCATCATGAGCGATACGGACGACACCTTTAACTTCTTAATTTCGATGGTGTACACCCAGCTTTTCAATTTGCTCTGCGAAAAAGCGGACGATTTCTACGGCGGACGGCTTCCCGTTCACGTTCGCTGTCTCATCGACGAGGCGGCGAACATCGGGCAGATTCCCCGGCTCGAAAAGCTGGTGGCGACGATCCGCTCCCGCGAGATCTCCGCCTGCCTGATCCTTCAGGCGCAGAGCCAGCTGAAAGCCTTGTACAAAGACAACGCCGACACGATCATCGGCAATATGGATACCTCCCTGTTCCTCGGCGGAAAAGAACCCACGACGCTGAAAGAGCTGTCGGCCTCCCTCGGCAAGGAGACCATCGACACATACAACACGGGCGAGAGCCGGGGGCGGGAGGTTTCCCATTCCCTGAACTATCAGAAGCTCGGCAAAGAATTGCTGTCGCCGGACGAACTGGCGGTCATGGACGGCGGCAAGTGCATCCTTCAGGTGCGGGGCGTCCGTCCGTTCTTCTCCGACAAGTACGACATCACGCGGCATCCGAACTACCGGTACACCTCGGACGCGGACCCGAAGAATGCGTTCGACATCGAGGCATACCTCAAACACGATCTCAAAATGAAGCCGGAAGACACCTACGTTACCTACGAAGAAGACGTCTCCGGCGACTGAAACTTTCCATCACAAAGGAGGAATTTTATGGCATTTTTTAATAGCGCAATCGGTGTTCTCCAGACCCTCGTCATCGCCCTCGGAGCCGGCCTCGGTGTGTGGGGTGTGATAAATCTTTTGGAAGGATATGGTAATGATAACCCCGGCGCCAAGTCCCAGGGAATGAAGCAGCTCATGGCCGGAGCGGGTGTCGCAATCGTCGGAATCGTTCTCGTTCCGCTTCTCACCGGCCTGTTTGTCACGACCTGATTCACCCTCAAAAATCTCTGCGGGGAGGCTCAAAACGGGCCTCCCTGGAAAGGAGGTGCGCTCATAATTGGATCATCTGTGGGATCAGATCTCGGAGCAGCTGAAAGACCTGCTGGTCAGCGGGATCATGCACAATCTCACCGGTCTGTTTGACGCAACCAACGAAAAAGTGGCGGAGATCGCCGGGCAGGTGGGAACGACGCCGCAGGCATGGAACGCGGCAATCTACAACATGATCCGGAACCTTTCGGACAACGTGATCGTCCCCATCGCCGGGGCGATCCTCGCTTTCGTCATGACGCTCGAGCTCATCCAGCTCGTCACGGAAAAGAACAACATGGCGGACGTGGACTCATGGGCCATCTTCCGGTGGGTCTTCAAAACCGCCTGTGCCGTCGTGATCGTCACGAATACATGGACCATCGTGATGGGAATCTTCGACGCGGCGCAGGGCGTGGTGGCGGGCGCGTCCGGGGTGATTCTGCACGGGACCGGGATCGATTTCAATACGGTGATACCGGACCTCGAGGCAAGACTGGAAACTATGGAGATCGGACCGCTGTTCGGCCTCTGGTTCCAGTCGCTGTTTGTGGGGATCTGTACCTGGGCCTTGTCCGTCTGCATCTTCATTGTCGTGTATGGGCGCATGGTGGAGATCTACCTTGTCACCTCCGTTGCCCCCATCC
>JAFPWV010000242.1 GCA_017412675.1 Clostridia bacterium | reverse complement strand
TCCTCGTCAGACTTTCACCAGCAATGGTGCAGCGAGCAAATGCTCGATACAAGCCTAACGATTTGCATGGCACCCCTTGCCTCGACGAAGTCGAAAGCTCGAACACAGAGCACTTTCCTCCTCGGCGTTGAGCGAGCCACAAGCCTATCCGTGCCACTCATCTTGGTGAAGGCCCCTGTTAATCCAACGTGTGAAAGGCGAGATGGAACTTGTTCCATCCGCCGTGGGACCAGACGAAATGGAGCAACGGTACAGAATCTCCGAGGTACGCACGTTGAGGGTGGATTCCCAAGGCGGGAACGGCCTTGGGCGGCGGTGATCCCCAAGAGGCTGGCCGCGGAAGCCTCTTGGGTCCCGTCCGGAAGGACAAAAAATGATGGATTCAGCGAGTACATCCCCGCAAACGTTAGTGCGCAAGCCGAATAAACGGCGAAAGCGCAGCCATGCAAGCTGGATAATCGACCCAACCCGCTCCTCGCGGGCTTGTAAAGTGAGCCCGCCATGTGTCACCGCGGACCCCGCGGCGCGCACCTTCGGCGCGCTCTTTAAAATTCAATGTCGTCCAGCGTCACCGCAGGCTTCGGCGGGATGGCGGAGACCCCGGAAGAGCCCCCCTCTTCATCCTCCGCATCGTCGATCTTCGACGACACCGTCGTCCGCTGCACATGCCCGAGAATGTCCGCGAAGGACCGGTCCGGGTTCGTGTAGAGCAAATCGAGCAGGGTCACATAGTCCCGGATGATCTCGCGCGGGGTGATCATCGAATCCGCACCCTCCCGCGTCATGGACTGGGTGAGGAAATCGCGCATGTCGGCCTCCGTCGCGCGGGGCTCCCACTTGTGATATTCCCCGTGCAGAACGGTCAGCCGGATCACGAGGGCGTAGAGCTCGCTGTCCGAGAGGCGCTTCAGGCGGATCACGGGCTGCATCAGGGAGCGGAGCTCGCCGCCGCCGAACCGCCCGTCCGCCAGACGGCTCCGAAGGGCTTCGTAGCTGTAAAGCCCGCGGCGGCTGTCCTCGAGGAACTGCGGGGTCCCGCCGAAGACGATCATCATCCCCGGCGCGCGGCCCTGCATCGTGTCGTTGAACATGGCGAGGATCTTCTCGTAGTTGTTCTCCCGCGAAATGCGGTTCGGGATCTTGTAGAGGTTCACGCACTCGTCGATGTAGAGGCAGAGGCCGCTGTACCCCGCCAGCCGCACGAACGCCGTGAAGAGCTTGAGATAGTCGTACCAGTTGTCGTCGCCGATGATCGTCAGGGAGCGGATGCCCGTGGCCTGACGCGCCTCCGTGCGGGTGCCGAACTCGCCCCGGAGCCATTTCAGGCACGCGGACTGCCGCAGATCGTCGTCGTCCCGCCATGCCTCGTAATAGGTGCGGAGGACCGACGCGAAATCGAAGCCGCCGACGTCCGCCTCGAGCTCCCGGAGGTTCTTCATGATCCGCCGGGAGAATTCGAGACCGTATTCCTCGCCCGCCTGATCGTAGCCCTCCGCGACGAGGTCCGCGCCGATCTTCGTGAACCACTTGCCGAGGATCACCGGGAGCGCGCCGCCGTCCGGGGAGGATTTCGAGGCGATGTTCTTCATCAGCTCGCGGTACGTCGCCAGCCCGCTCCCGCCCGATCCGGAGAGCTTCCGCTCGGGGGAGAGATCGGCATCCGCCGTGACGAAGCCGCGGTCCAGGGCATAGCCGCGGGAGAGCTGGATCAGAAAGCTCTTGCCCGAGCCGTACCGCCCGATGATGAACTTCGTCGCGCCTTCGCCGTCGGCCACGCGGTCGAGGGAGGACGCCAAGGCGTCGATCTCCTCCGTCCGGCCGATCGCGATGTAGGGCGCGCCGACCCGCGGGACCACGCCGCCCGAGAGGGACGAGAGCAGCGTCCCGAGGATCCGGCGCGGGACCTTCTGTACCGTTTCGTTCTTTATCGGAGCCATTCTTCTGCGTCCTCCCTGTACTCTTCGATGAATAGAAAGCTGCCGTCAGCCGACGCTTCGAGCGCGACGTCCCCGACCAGATTGAGGAAGCGCGCGTTGATTTTGTCCGCGAGATCGCCTTCATAAAGGTCATGCTCGCGGCAGAAGGCCCGGAATCCGCCCGCCATCGCCGCCGCGAGACCTTCCTTCAAGAGGGCGTCGCCGGGGTCTGCGGTCTCCTGTACGGCCTCTGTGGTCTCCTCCGGCGTCTCGGGAACGACCGGCGTCTCGGCGGCATCGGGATCCTCCGTCGACAGCTCGCCCTCGATGACCGGGGCCGGGATCGGGTCGGGGTCCCCGGCTGATTCCGCAACCGGCGCGGTCCCGTAATCCTCCCCGGTGAGGCGCGCCGCGTTGGCCCAGGACTGCGCTTCGATGGCGGCGGCTGCGGCGGGATCGAAGCCCGTGTCCTCCGCCTCGTAGTTCTTGAGATAATCCGGGGGCATGTAGGCGTCCTCCTTCCGCTGCCGCTCGGTCTCCTTCGTCGGTAAAAGCGGCGCGAAATAGGCGTCGATGGCACGGCAGTCCTCCTCGCCGAGGCCGTTCTCGCCGAGCTTTGCCTTGATGCCGAGGACGGCGCGGAGGCGGTTCTCGCTGTGCTTCACGAGCGCGGTCACGATGGGACGGGTGTCCGCGCGCCGGGTGAACGAGACGAATTCGATGTCGAGCCGCCGCTTCACCGAGGACGCGACGATCGCGCCGCAGAAGCTGTCCCGCGTCATTTTGTAGACCCGCTCGAGCGTGAAGATCCCGCGCTTTTCGAGGGCTTCGGCGCCGAGCGCTGCTCCCACGGCTGCGGGGATGTGGCGTTCATAGTCCTCCCGGTGCTCGGCGTAGTACCGGCTCGTGCGGTAGTCGTAGTCCGAGGAGGTCTCGATCACCGTGCGGGTGAGCATCCCTCCCGCCGCGCGGTTGAGGTAGAATTCCTTGAACTGCGCCTTCGGGACGATCTCGGGCAGGATCGGGGCGAGCGTGTCGGGGAGGGGGATCCCGTGGATCATGCAGTAGTCCGGGAGCCATTCGCAGAGATAGCCGTCGAGGCGCGGATAGGCTGCCCGGTAGCCCATCCAGATCGCCGCGAGCTGAGCCGCCCCTTCTGCCGGGGGGATCGCGTCCGGGAGGTTGAGGATCTCATAGATCAAGAGGAGCACATAGGGGAAGTCGCAGAGCGGGAACATGCCGTGCCGGACCGATTCGCGGACGTATTCGTAATACTTCACCTGCGCGAGCGACATGTGCGCGTACTGCGGGACGTAGGAGAAATACGGGACGGGGACGTGCCGCTCCCCGAGATCGCCCGTGAACTTCGTGTTGTGGCTTTTGAGCGCGTCGCTGAGGAAGCGGTTGTAAAATTCGGTGTCCGCCTCCCAGGTCCTGACGCTGATCTCCCGGATGAGCGAGCCCTCGGGCTTGTAGGTCATGACGACCGAGGAGCAGGGGGATCTCTTCGTGCCGATGCGGTCGGCCTCGCGCGGTGCGGGCTTCGATCCACGGCGGTACGAGCGCGTCGCGTAGGAGCCCTGGGGCACGGACCGCTGACCGCCCGCCGTGTTCACCACGCGCCCCGCCGAGCCCTGATAGGACGCGGGGATCCGCTCCTCCTTCGCAGCCTCGCCGCCGCGGACGATCTTCTCCGCCTGCGCGATGCGTTCGCCGGGGGCCGGTTCGGGATCGGGGGCGTTCACGTCGGCGGGGGAGAGGGAGCCGGAGCGGAAGTCGGGCTTGGCGTAGATGCGCGGCTTCGGGCGGCCGAGGTCCCAGAAATCGTCACCGCCGCTGACGGTGCGCGGAGCCGGGGCGTCCCGCCGGTCTGCACGCTCTTCGGGACGACTGTTCAGCCGACTGTCCAGCTGTCTGTCCAGACGACTGACGGCGGCGTCGAGCTGTTCACCGACCTCCTCCATCGCGCGGGTCACGGCATCGAGGGCGGCGTTCAGCTTTTCCCCGGCGTCCTCCGGGGCCTGCGTCGCGGCTTCGATGCGGTCCCGCACGCGGCGGCGGATCTCTTTTGCGATCTCGGCCAGCTCTTCGGGCGTTCTGTTCTCCGGCATGATGGGCACCTCCTCTGCGCGATTTTCTCGGATGTTCGTATCACTCCATTATACCATCCGCGATCCTCGGTGTCAAGCAAACGGGATCGGCACAGCGGAGAAGATCGGCGGCGGGGGAGGCGGAAAAATCGTGAAGGTGCCTATTGATTTTGAATGCGTTTTGTGCTATCATATAGGGTTATCCTCCGGAGGCCTGTGTGCAGGCTGCGGAAGAATGCCCGGCGCGGGAAATGCAATTTTATTCAAAATCCACTCTTGACAGCGGCGGCGGGATGTGCTATAATCAGGTTCACATACAGCGAAATGCAGCGAAGGGGAATCCCCGCGTCACGAGCCGCACAGAGAGCCGCCGGATGGTGCAAGGCGGAGGGCGAAGGTAGCGGAACTCACCCCCGAGCAGCCGCCTGAACGCCGGATCGACGATTCGGTCAGTAAACGCGGACGGGACTTCCCGTTACAGAAGGAGGGCATCGATGTGCCCGGAAAGAGGGCGGTTTATCCGCCGAAACAGAGTGGTACCACGGAACGAAAGTTGCGTCTCTCGGAAGAGGCGCTTTTTTTGTCCCGCAGCGCGTTTGCAGTCTTCGTCAGCGGATTTCCGCCCCAACGGTTTACTGTTCACTCTTCACTTATCTATACCCTATCTTGGAGGGAATCATGAAACTCTCGTTTTCCACCCTCGGCTGTCCCGATTTTTCGTGGCCGGATATTTATTCCATGGCGAAGGACCTCGGGTTTTCCGGGATCGAGATGCGCGGACTCGGCGGGAACCTCTTCTCCGTCCATGCCGCGCCGTTCAAGCCGGAGAACCTCGCCGCCACCCGCGCGCAGCTCAGCCGTCTCAAGCTCGAAATCTGCTGCCTCTCCTCCGGGTGTGCCCTGCGCTTCGGGGACCGTCACCGCGAGACGATCGCGGAGCTGAAGGAATACATCGCGCTGGCCGAGGCCCTCGGGACGCCGTATATCCGCATCCTCGGCGACCTCACGGCGGAGCCGACGACCGACTTTGACGACGAGCTCGTCATCGGGCCGATGAAGGAGCTTGCGCCCATCGCGGAGGCGGCGGGGGTCACCCTGCTCATCGAAACCAACGGCGTCTATTCGCACACCGACCGGCTGGCGGACGTGCTCGCGCGGATCGGGAGCGACAATGTCGCCGCGCTCTGGGACCTCAACCACCCGTACCGCTTCGGCGGCGAGGATCCCGCCGAGACCGTGAAGAACCTCGGCGCGTACATCAAGCACACGCACATCAAGGACTCCGTCGTGAATCCGGACGGGTCGATCGCGTATAAGCTCATGGGCGAGGGCGACCTCCCCGTCGACAGCTTCATGCAGGCGCTGCGCTCGGTCAACTACGAGGGGTACATCTCCCTCGAATGGCTGAAGCAGTACATGCCGGAGCTCTCCGACGCGGGCATCGTCTTCCCGCACTACGCCCACTTCATGCAGCAGTACCTCGGCGGCGGGGACCACACGGGGCGCCTGCAGAAGAACAACCGCGGCGACGGCTGGTACGTCTGGGAGAAGAACAAGATCATCGACTACACCTTCCCGCAGATCCTCGACCGGATGTGCGAGGAGTTCCCGGATCAATGGGCGTTCCGGTACACGACCTGCGATTACAGCCGCACCTATTCCGAGTTCCGCGACGACGTCGACACCTTCGCCCGCGCGCTGATCTCCCTCAGCGTCAAGCAGGGCGACCATGTGGCGATCTGGGCGACGAACGTGCCGCAGTGGTATCTCACTTTCTGGGCGACCGTCAAGATCGGCGCGGTCCTCGTCACGGTCAACACGGCCTATAAGATCCACGAGGCGGAATACCTCCTGCGCCAATCCGACACCCACACCCTCGTCATGACCGACGGCTACAAGGATTCCGACTACGTCGCGATCATGAAGGAACTGATCCCCGAGCTCGAGACCACCGAGGCGGGCCGCCCGATCCACGCGCGCCGTCTGCCGTTTCTGCGCAACATCATCACCGTCGAATCGAAGCAGAAGGGCTGCCTGACGTGGGAAGAAGCGCTCTCGTACGCCGAGCGGACCCCGATCGACGCGGTGTGGCGCCGGGCCGCCATGATCAACAAGGACGACGTCTGCAACATGCAGTACACGTCCGGGACGACTGGCTTCCCGAAGGGCGTCATGCTCACGCATTACAACGTCGTCAACAACGGCAAGGCCATCGGCGACTGCATGGACCTCTCGACGGCGGACCGGATGATGATCCAGGTCCCGATGTTCCATTGCTTCGGCATGGTGCTCGCGATGACGGCGTCGATGACCCACGGGACGACGATGTCCCCGATCCCGGCATTCTCTCCGAAGAAGAGCCTCGACTGCATCAACCGCGAGAAGATCACCGCGTTCCACGGCGTCCCGACGATGTTCATCGCAATGCTCGGGCACGAGGACTTTGAAAAGACCGACTTCTCGCACATGCGCACCGGCATCATGGCGGGCTCCCCCTGCCCGATCAAGGTCATGGAGGAGGTCGTCGAGAAGATGCACATGCCGGAGATCTGCATCACCTACGGGCAGACCGAGGCATCCCCCGCGACGACGATGTCGAAGACGACGGACTCCATCGAGACCCGCGTCAACACGGTGGGCGGCCCGATCTTCGGCGTGGAGTGCAAGATCGTCGACCCCGAGACCGGCGAGGACTGCCCGGACAACGTCGACGGCGAATTCTGCGCGCGCGGCTACAACATCATGAAGGGGTATTACAAGATGCCCGAGGCGACGGCGGCCGTGATCGACAAGGACGGCTGGCTGCACTCCGGGGACCTGCTCCGGCGCCTGCCCGACGGGAACTACAAGGTCACGGGCCGCATCAAGGACATGATCATCCGCGGCGGCGAGAACATCTATCCGAAGGAGATCGAGGACTTCATCTACACCTACCCGAAGGTGAGCGACGTGCAGGTGATCGGCGTGCCGGACAAGGCGTACGGCGAGGAGATCATGGCCTGCGTGATCGTGAAGCCGGGCGAGGTGTGCACCGAGGACGAGATCAAGACCTACGTCCGCGAGCACATGGCGAAGCACAAGGTCCCGCGGTACGTCGTGTTCGTCGATTCGTTCCCGATGAACGCAGCCGGGAAGATCCTCAAGTACAAGATGCGCGAGGAAGCCGCGAAGCTGCCCGAATTCCGCGAAGCCGCAGGGATCGTGACGGCGTGAGGGGAATGAAGAATTCAGAATTAAGAATTAAGAATGAACGGTCGTGCGGCTGTATGGGAAGTACAGCTTCACGACCGTTTGTTTCTTGTTTGATTTCGGAACCCGCCAGGGCTTTATACAAATCTCAATCCAAGTCGAAAATTCAGATTGACCGGAAACGATGAATCCGTTTCCGGTTCAGGATAAAACCTCTTCGAAGTTTTATTCTGAGATTAGTATTACTTCCTGGTCCTGCCGAGGATGCGGACTCTGCGCAGAGCGAGCGTCAGGATCGGAACGCCGATGCAGGTCTCGATGATTTCGGGAAGCATGAAGGACCCGTTGTAGATCGCGGAGAACAGGAAAGCGGAATAGCGGTTGACGATATGGCCCGGATCGTCGGCGTACCATTCGAGATCGAGCGCATACCAGACGACGACGCCGGAGAGAATGTGGCAGGCATAACGGAGGACCGTGACGACGAGGGTGCCGAGCAGCGCGGCGACGACCAGATCGGTCTTTTCGTTTTTGGAGAACCTCACGCCACGGAACATGCCGCCGAGGCCGAGCAGGGTAAAGGGGATGAGATAGTCGAAGAGGACGCAGAGGAATTTGCCTCCGAGATCCGGAACCCAGCCGACGTTGTTCAGTCCCAGCAGAAGCTGAATGACGGCGCCGACGAAGCCGCCCGCAAGTCCGACGGCGCATCCGTGCCGCATGGAGAGAATGATGATCGGCGCCATGGAGAGCAGCGTGACGGCGCCTCCGTAAGGCGCTTCGTAGACCTTGACCAGGCTGAGCACGGTCGCCAGCGCAACCATGATCGCGGTCTCGGCCAGGACATGTACGTCGAATTTTCTGGAGTTTGCTGCCATGATGGAATACCATCCTTTCGGGATAAATGAGATCCGAACAAACGGCGGAAATGAATCTGAAACAAAAAATCCCGCGCCATAACGACACGGGTGACAGCCGCCCAAAACGGCCGTCGGTCAAGCTCCCTACGCCGGCATTACCCGGATCAGGTGAAGGGTTCGCCGGAGAAATCCCCGGCGTCTCAGCAATCAGCACCCCTGCGTTTGTTCGGGAGTATTATAGCACGGTTTTGAGAGAATGTCAAGAGGAAGCGGCAAAAGACGGGGCCCGTCACCGGCGCGAGAACAGCCGGTACGACCAGACGACGATCCAGTAGAGGATCTTGCCGATCCACCATAAAATCAGAAACGGCAGAACGATCAGGTGGAGGATGTCGCGCACCTCATCCACCCATTTCCATCCCGTCCGTCCTCCCGAGCCTCCCGAGCGGTCCGAAAAAAGTCCCACGGAAACCGTCCCTCCGATCTGCGGCATCCCGCTGCATTGGTCTGCGATCATGATAGCACAATCCCGAAGAAATGTCAAGGGAATTCCGTCGGGAGGGAGGAGGGAGGAATTCAGAATTAAGAATTAAGAATTCAGAATTCGGAATGAAGAACGGCCTCTCCTTGTGTGCGCCGCGGCAATGGCCCATCCAAGGCAGCTCGCCGCCGAAGGTACAGCGGGAAAATGCTCGGCTCAGTCCAATTCTTAATTCTGAATTCTGAATTCTGCATTCGTTCTTACTCTTCCCCCTCTTCCCGCAGGACCTTTTCGAGCGTATGCCATCCGAGGGTCGCGCATTTCGCACGGGCGGGCATGTGGGCGACGTCTTCGAGGGCGGCGGCTTCGTCGAGGAGCTCCCGCTGCTCATCCGTCGCTGTGCCGCGCACCATCGCGAGGAATGCGTCGGCGAGCGCGAGCGCCTCTTCCTTCGTCCGGCCTTCGATGAGATCGATCATGATGTCCGCCGAGGCCTGGGAGATCGCGCAGCCGGAGCCGTTGAACGAGGCCGCCGTGATGACGCCGTTCTCATCGACTTCGAGCTGGAGGTTGATGTCGTCCCCGCAGGTCGGGTTGACGCCCTGACGGATGTGGGTGGGGGCGGGAAGGTCCCCCTTGTGGCCGGGATGCAGGTTGTGTTCGTTCACGATCTCCCGGTACAGCGCTTTCAGATCCATCGGATCCCTCCTCCCATCAATAGCCGAGCCAGCCGCGCACATGCCCGAGGGCGTCGAGGAAGCGCGCGACTTCGTCTTCGGTGTTGTAGAAATACATGCTTGCCCGCGCCGTGGAGCCGACGCCGAGGAATTTCATGAGCGGCTGCGCGCAATGGTGCCCCGCCCGGATGCAGATATGCTCCGAATCGAGGACCGAGGCGACGTCGTGCGGGTGACAGCCCTCGATGTTGAAGGTCACGATCCCGCTGTGCCGCGCCGGGTCCGTCGGTCCGTAGAGGGTGACGTGCGGCATCTTCCGCATCCCCTCCATCGCGAGGGCGGCGAGGCGGTTTTCATGCTCCTCGATGGCGTCGAAGCCGATCGTCTCGAGATAGTCGATGGCCGCGCCGAGCCCGACCGCGTCGCCCGCGTTGACGGTGCCGGCCTCGAACTTCGCCGGGAGGGGCGCCCAGGTCGCGTCCTCGCGGGTCACGAGCTCGATCATCTCGCCCCCGGTGAGGAAGGGCGGCATGGCGTCGAGGAGGGCTTTTCTGCCGTACAGTGCGCCGATGCCGAAGGGCGCGAGCATCTTGTGGCCGGAAAAGACGTAGAAATCGACGCCGAGCGCGGTCACGTCGATGCGCTGATGCGGCGTGGATTGCGCGCCGTCGACGGCGATCACGGCTCCGACCGCATGGGCGCGCGCCGCCAGCTCCCGGATCGGGTTCGTCACGCCGAGCACGTTCGAGACCATCGTCACGGCGACGAGCTTCGTCTTCGGCCCGATCTTCGCGAGCTCTTCTTCGGAGAAGCAGCCCTCGGCGTCGGGTTCGAGCCAGACGAGACGGGCGCCCGCGCGTTTCGCCGCCTGCTGCCACGGGATGATGTTGCTGTGGTGCTCCATCACGGTGAGGACGATCTCGTCCCCCGCCCGGAGATTCGCGCCGCCCCAGCTGTAGGAGACGAGGTTCATCGCCTCCGTCGCGTTGCGGGTGAAGACGATTTCACAGTCTTCCTGCGCGCCGAGAAAACGGGCGACCTTGTGACGCGCCGCCTCGTAGGCTTCCGTTGCGCCGACGCTCCAGCGGTAAAGACCGCGCAGGGGGTTGGCGTTCGTTTCGCGGTAAAAGGCTTCGACGGCGCGGAGGACGGAGGCGGGCCGCTGACTTGTCGCCGCGTTGTCAAAGTAGATGGTTTGTCCGTCCCCGAGGATCGGGAAATCCCGGCGGACGGCGGATGTGTCGATCATGCTTCGTCCACCTCCGGCTTGAAAATGTCCGCGATGGCGGTGTTCACGCCGCAGCGGATGTCGTCTGACGGGATCTTGTCGGCGATCCCCGCGAGGCTGGCCCGGACCATGAGCTCCTCGGCGTGGACCCGGTCGATGCCGCGGGTCTGCATGTAGAAGAGCATGTCGTCCGAGAGCGAGCCGATGGTCGAGGCGTGACGCCCCTCGACGTCCTCCTCCTCGCCGAGGATGAGCGGGATGGTCTTGTTGACGACGTCGTCGCCAAGCAGGATCACGTCCTCCTGTTCGTCCCCGCTGCACCCGGTCGCGGCCTGACGGAAGTCGATCGTGCCGCGGAAGGTCTTCGAGGCCCCGTCCATAAGGGCGCCCTTGAAGGTCATCCGCCCGTCCGCCTGTCTGCCGCGGAAGACGTCGTTGTAGTTGATGTCGGTCAGGGAACCGTGCAGGCCGAGGAAGCCGAGATCGGCAGAGAAGCGGGACCCGTCGCCCGCCTGGGTGTGGTTCAGGCCTTCATAGACGGTCTTCGCACCGAGGTCGAGCTTCGAGACGGTGAAGGAGGAATCCGTTTCGCCCCAGCCGCCGATGTCGTGGAAGAAGAAGCTCTCCCCGTGCATCTGCTGGACGGTGGTGAGGGTGAGGCGCGCGCCTTCTTCGAGATAAACGAAGGTCTCGATCCCGCAGGCAGCCGTGTCCTCCGACGAGGCGTAGAGCAGGACGGAGGCGTCGGAGCCCTTTTTCGCCACGATGAGGAGCCGCACGAGGGCTGCCGCACCCGCCGGGATCGTATAGCGGAACGTGATGTGCTTCGGCGGCTTGCAGGTTTCCGGGAAGGTGAGGACGGTGCCGGGGACGGCGGCTTCCCGCATCAGGCGGCCGACATCCGCGCCTATCCCGGTCGGGAAGGCCTGCTCGGCGTAGATCGGGAATTTTCCGGCGACGACGGCTTCCTCCTCGTTCGAGGTGCCGAGGGCGGCGATGCGCGCTTCAAATTCATCCGGGGAGAGGTCCTTTTCCATCTCCGCGTCGCCGTAGAAGTGGTTGACGGTGAGCGCGGGCGAGGTGAGGCCCTCTGACGGGAAATCCATCGCCGCAGCGTTGAGCCCGAGGGCGTTCCACGTGAGGACGGGGAGATGATTCACTTGCAGGGTCATATCAGCCGCCCTCCATTTCGAGCTTGATGAGGTTGTTCATTTCGGCCGCGTATTCGAGTGGGAGCTCCTTCGAGACGGGGCTCGCGAAGCCGGAGACGATCATCGCGCGGGCCTCGGATTCGCTGATGCCGCGGCTCATGAGGTAGAAGACCGCCTCGTCGCTGATCCGCCCGATCTTCGCCTCGTGGCCGACGTCCGCGCGTCCGGTGCGCACATCGATGGCGGGGACGGTGTCGGAGCGGGAGATCGAATCGAGCATGAGGGATCCGCAGCTGACGGAGGCCTTCGCCCCCTCGGCGGAGCGGCGGATCTCGACGGACGAGCGGTAGGTGCTGACGCCGCCGCTCTTGCAGATCGATTTGGTGTCGATGAAGGACGAGGTGTTCTTCCCGATGTGGATCATCTTCGCGCCGGTGTCGAGGTTCTGTCCGCGCCCCGCGAAGGTGACGCCGGTGAACTCCGCATGGGAGCCGTCGCCCTTCAGAACGGAGGTCGGGTAGAGATAGGATTCGTGCGAGCCGAAGGAGCCGGAGACCCATTCGACGGTGCCGCCCTCTTCGACGAGCGCGCGCTTGGTGTTGAGGTTGTACATGTTCTTCGACCAGTTTTCGATGGTCGAGTAGCGCAGGCGGGCGTTTTTAGCGACATAGAGCTCGACGCAGCCCGCGTGCAGGTTGGCGACGTTGTACTTCGGGGCGGAGCAGCCCTCGATGAAGTGCAGGTCCGCGCCCTCGTCGACGAGGATGAGGGTGTGCTCGAACTGGCCCGCGCCTTTCGCGTTGAGGCGGAAATAGGACTGGAGGGGGATCTCGACGTGAACGCCCTTCGGGACGTAGACGAAGGAGCCGCCGGACCAGACCGCGCCGTGCAGGGCGGCAAACTTGTGGTCGGTCGGGGGGACGAGCTTCATGAAGTGGGTGCGGACCATGTCGGCGTATTCGCCGGTGAGTGCGCTCTCCATGTCGGTATAGACGACGCCGGATTTTGCGACGTCCTCGCGCACGTTGTGGTAGACGAGCTCGGAGTCGTACTGCGCGCCGACGCCCGCGAGGGATTCGCGTTCGGCTTTCGGGATGCCGAGCTTCTCGAAGGCGTTCTTGATGTCCTCGGGGACGTCGTCCCAGCTCTGCTGCATGTCGGTCTTCGGGCGGACGTAGGAGGAGATCTTGTCCATGTCGAGGCCGTCGATCGGCGGGCCCCAGTCCGGAACGGGGATCTTATGGTAGATTTCGAGGGATTTCAGCCGGAATTCGAGCATCCATTCGGGGTCGTGCTTCGCGCGGGAGATCTCGCGCACGATCTCGGGAGTGAGGCCCTCTTCCATGCGGTAAAAGTTTTCCTCGCTTTCCTCGTCGCGGAAGTCGTACAGCTCGCGCTCCGCCTCGTCGGGGAGGAGGGTGCCGGCCGCGCCGCCGACGGGGGTATCCTTGCGGTATTCGTTCTTCATGGGATTCTCCGTCAGCCGATGTATTTCTCGAAGCCCTCGCGGTTGATCTCGTCGACGAGGGAGGCGTCCCCCGTCTTGACGATCGTTCCGCGGACGAGGATGTGCGTATAGTCGACGTGGAGGGATTCGAGGATCTTGGTGGAGTGGGTGATGATGAGAAGGGCGCCGTCCTCGCGCTTCTGATATTCCCGGATGCCGTTCGATACGGTGCGGACCGCGTCGACGTCGAGGCCGGAATCCGTTTCGTCGAGGATGGCGAAGCGGGGCTCGAGCATCAGAAGCTGCAGGATCTCGGCCTTTTTCTTCTCGCCGCCGGAGAAGCCGACGTTGAGGTCGCGCTCGGCGTAGGCGGGATCCATATCGAGCAGCTCCATCGCGGCTGCGAGCGCGCGGCGGAAGGCGAAGATCTTGACGGGCTTGCCGGTCTTCTGTCTGAGGGCGTTGCGGATGAACTCCTCGAGGGAGAGACCGGGCACTTCGAGGGGGTTCTGGAAGGAGAGGAACATGCCGCGGCGGGCACGCTTGTCCGGGGATTCGTCGGTGATGTCCTCGCCGTCGAAGGAGATCGTGCCGCCGTCGAGGGTGTAGACGGGGTTGCCCATCAGGACGTTGCCGAGGGTGGATTTGCCCGCGCCGTTCGGGCCCATGAGGACGTGGGTCTCGCCCCGGCCGATCCTGAGATCGACGCCCGAGAGGATGGGCTTGCCGTAGACGCTGGCGGAGAGATTTTCTATGGAAACGAGGTTTTCAGCCATATCGGACTCCTGAAAAGGGATTTCCGGGGAGATCCCAAGAAACCCATTTGTTTTATAGGTTTATATTATACCCCAAAACGGGGGGAAAGTCAAGGGGAGCATGGATTTTTCCTGCGGGGCGGATCTTATTTATACGCTTCCGTCAGCGCGGCTTCGTTTGCGCCGTTTATTCGACCTGCGCGCTGGCGCTTGCGGATTTGGAATCAACCAAGTCGATCGTTTTTTTCGCCTGCGCGGCTGGCGGACAAGAGGACCCTCGGGTCGGGCCCTCTTGTCAATCACCCGGCCCCAAAGGCGCGTTCCCCGCCTCTGGACTCCACCCCTGCCTCAGGTACAACCTCCTTTTTCATTCTGAAGCTCCGTTCAATGGGGCATAACGCCGTGTCATTTCAGGATTACAGGGGCCAGTTCCGCGTCAGGCAGCTTGAAACGAATGCAATACGCTCAACGCCAAAGAGACAGCTTGCCTCGTCAGACTTGTCCCCGCAAAGGTGCAGAGGGAAAGTGTTTGATCCAAGCCTAACGATTTGCACAACACGTCTTGCCTCGACGGAGTCGAAAGGACTAACACGAACCGCTGTATTCTCGGCGTTGAGCGAGCTACTGTAT
>JAFPWV010000241.1 GCA_017412675.1 Clostridia bacterium | reverse complement strand
CGCAAACAATAGAAAAGGCGTACCTTCTTCAGGTACGCACATTCAATATTGGTGAACGAACTTGCCAAGGCAGGCTCCACGAAGGAGACGGATCCCTTCGGCTGAAGGTGAGTTCGTCTCCTGTCTCCGCGGACCCCGCGGCACCGCCCGGCCTTTAAAACATCATTCTCTCCATGTACTCCGCCGCGAAGACCGGGTTCGCCGCCAGCGCCACCATCTTCACCCCGCGGGCACGGCGTTCGCATTCCCCGCGCAGATCGTCCGCCAGCAGAAGCATCGACGCTCCCGCCAGCGCGGCGTTTCCGAGCACCCGGACGCGGTCCCCGAGCTCCTCCGGGAGAAGCCCGATCGCCACGGCATTCGGAATGTCGAGATAGCTCCCGAAGCCGCCCGCCACCGCGAGCTCTTCGACCTCGGCGCAGTCCACGTTCGCCGCCGCGAGCAGCGTCCGCATCCCGGCGTGGATCGCGCTCTTCGCAAGCTGGACCTGCCGAATGTCGTCCTGCGTCAGGCACACCGGATCCGCGATCATCGCCGGATCGTCCTCGAGATACCCCGTCTCGTCGAGCGCTTCCACCTCGAGCAGACAGGCCACCGCGTCGACGAGCCCGCTCCCGCAGATCCCGACGGGCGGCACCTCTCCGATCACATGCGCCGTGATCTCGCCGTCTTCCACCTTCACCCGGTCGACCGCACCCGCGCGTCCGCCCATGCCCATCGAGATACCCGCGCCTTCAAACGCAGGTCCCGCCGCCGTGGAGGTCGCGTGGAGCTCGCCCCGGTGCCAGAGCATCATCTCGCCGTTGGTGCCGATGTCGACGAGGACCGCGGTGCGCTCCGAGCGGCAGATCTCCGAGGCCAGAAGAGCCGTCGAGATGTCCGCCCCGACGAACGCCGCCGCGCAGGGAGGCAGATAAATGCGCGTGTCGGGGGTGAGCGCGGAGAGCCCGATCTCCCCGGCCGTCACGAACTCGCCATAGAGACGGTTCGCGTGAAACGGCGCGTGCGTCATCGGCTCGACGTCGTCCCCGGTCAAAAGATGCAGCATCACGGTGTTCCCGGTGATGACCATCGCGTCGATCGCGCGGGTCTCGATCCCGGTGTCCGCCGCCATCTTCGAGAGCATCCCGTCCGCCGCCGACCGGATCGTCTCAGCGATCTGCGCCGCGTGTCCGGCGAGACAGGCCTCCATGCGGCTGATGACGTCCGCGCCCCAGGCCGATTCCGGATTCAATTCGGTGATCTCGGCAAGGAGCCGCCCCGCCGGATCGTACAGCCGCGCCGCCAAGGTCGTCGTGCCGATGTCGAGCGCAGCCCCGAAGCGGCGGAACATCGGGGACAGCGAAAAAGCGGGAAGCGTCCCGTCCGCACGGATCTGGGACACCCCGCCCGCTGCACAGGGCGTCACCTCGCAGTCCCCCGTCACCGACGTCAGACACGCGAGCCGCACGCCCTCGGCAATTTCCTTTTCGCTCAGAACGGACCGCTCCCGCTCCGTCAGGGGGGAGACGCCGCCCGCAGCCTTCACGCGGCACTTTCCGCACCGTCCGTGCCCGCCGCAGGGCATGGCGAAAGAGTCGCCGGCGAGCAGGCCGCTCTCCGAGAGAAGCGCGCCGAGACGCTCCCCGACGCCTGCCGGGATCTCTTTGCCGCCGACCGATACCGTGACCGTCCGTCCGTTCGTCATGGATCCGCCTCGTTTTCTTTAGTTTTCCTGATCGGACAGATCAAACAGCGCCGCGCCGAAATAGGTCACGGTGTTCTGTCCGTTGATGTACTTCATCCCCGCCGCCTTCGCAAGCTCGGACACGTTGATCCCGTAGGTCTCGAGCGACGACATGGCAAGCTCCGGATGCCGGCACGGCTCGCCCGTTTTCTTCGCGCAGACCTCGCACATCCGGCAGCCGCCCGCGCCGAGATGCAGAACCTTCGAGAGCGGCTCCGCCTTCATCGCGTTCCGCACCCGGTTCACCACCTGATTGTGGCGCGCGCCGGCCTCCATCATGCCCTCGAAGTCGTAGCTGTCCTCGAGCTCGCCGACGGTCTGATAGACGAGGATGAACGAATAGGTGCGCACCTCGGCCATCAGCTCCTCGATCGGACCCGCGTCCGGGGGACACATCCAGCTCCGCCCGTAGTTGCCGCAGAGATTCTGCTCGCACATCTTCCGGAAGCCCGCGTCCGTCCGGACCTCATCCGTGGAGATGACGCCCGCGCGGAACGCACCCGCATCCAGGGCGATCTTTGTCAGTTTTTCCGAGACCGCCGCGAAGTCTTCCATCTTCATGGATCCCGCTCAGGCGATGTTTCCGAGGAGCTCCCCGCAGAGCTCGACCGCCTTGTCCGCCGCGCTGGCCGCGTCCGGGGTGTAGGCGTCCGCGCCGATCTTCCGGCAGTACGCGTCGTCCACGGGCGCGCCGCCGATCATAATCTTCACCTTGTCGCGGATCCCGGCCGCCTCGGCCTTCTTCACGACCTCTTCCATGACGCCCATGGTGGTGGTGAGCAGGGCGGAGCAGGCGATGATTTGGCAGTTCTGGTCGATCGCCGTCTGCACGAAGGTGTCCGGGGAGACGTCCGTGCCGAGGTCGACGACTTCGAGCCCCTTGCCCTCGAACATCAGCTTCACGAGGTTCTTGCCGATGTCGTGAAGGTCGCCCTGCACCGTGCCGATGCAGACCTTGCCCTTCGCCTTGACGCCCGCATCCGCGAGCAGAGGTTTCAGGACGCCGACGCCCATGTTCATCGCACGCGCGGCGACGAGGACCTCGGGGACGTAGACTTCGTTGGTCTTGAATTTCTCGCCGATGACGTTCATGCCGGAGAGAAGGCCTTCGTTGAGGATGACGGCAGGCTCGATGCCCTCGGCGACGGCCTGCTCGACCAGCTGCTTCACGACCTTGGCTTTGCCGCGCTGCAGGTTTTCGGAGATTTCGTTGAGAAGTTCGGTATTCATGGTGCGCTCCTTTTCGGAAAAGAGTGTTGTTTTATGGTTCGATTGGCTTCACAGCCGGATCTTCTTGATTTCGTCGGCGTAATACTGCACGAGCTCGAATTTGGTGCCGGGCATGAGCCGGTGATCGGGACACGGCAGGAACCCGCCCAGCGACGCGAGCCGCTTCATGCGCTCGATCTCCCGGTCCACCGCCGCCTTGTCCTTGCGCAGGGCGGTCTTGTCCATGCCGCCGACGCCGCGCATCCCGGGGCCGAATTTCTGCCGCGCGGGCTCGAACTGGTCGCCCCAGACGCCGACCTCGATCGGGAACATGGTGTTGACGCCGTTCTCGAACCATGTCGGCAAAAGCTGCCCGACGACGCCGTCGCAGTCGAGGGAGATGATGTCGATGCCGTATTCATGGCAGAGGTCGCAGCGCTTTTTGTAGTGCTTCCCGCAGAGCTCGTCGAAGATCTCCGGGGAGACGAGCGGCCCGTTCTTGAAGCAGATGTCCTCCCAGAAGTGGGCGAAATCGAACTTCGCGCCGGTTTCGAGGATCGTCTTCGCGCATTGGTACTGCATCTCCGCATAGGTGTCGACAAGATCGGCGAAAAGGTCCTCGTCCTCGTCGTAGAGGAGGTAGCTCATCCCGACGACCGAGGTCATGTTCCGGATGTCGCCGAGCACGGAGCCGAGGTGCAGCCCGATCGGGACGTCCATGGGCCGCGTCTCGTTGAAGTGCCTGTAGTATTCGACGTTCACGCGCTCCGGGAAGAACTGCATCTTCGGGCGGTAGAGGGTCTCGAAGGCTTCGCGGTCCTTCAGAAGGTAATCGTCCTCCGAGGGGATCGAGATGACGCCGGGCTTGTGCCGCTCGATGATGCCCGCGCCGTTCTGGATGCGCCGGGTGCCGTCCGGGAGGACCTCGAGGACCTTGGTCTCAAAGCCCGGGGACAGGCCGTTGTTCGAGCCGGTGCAGTGGTACCAGTTGAAATCCCAGCCGATCAGCTGATCGAGCTCCCGTTCCTTCTGGCTGCCGTCCCAGTTCCCTTCCGCCAGCTCCCGCGGGATCTTGCCCTGATCGGCCCACTCGGTGAGGAGCTCGCCCCAGTAGCCGAAGTGCACGGCGGGGAGCCGGTCGACGGGCCGGCCGTGCAGGATGTTCATCGCGCGTTCTCTGTTGGTCATGTCCGCCTCCGGCATCGCTGATCTTTTTTGTATTTTACCACATCCCGGTGGATTGTGCAAGAGTTTTTTGAAAGAAGTGCGGCGGGGATGAAGGAATTCGGGGAGGAGTGTTGCTTTTCCTCCTGAACAGGGAGAAATGCAGCGATAAAACCGGGTTCCGGATTCGGAAACGCCAAAGCCAAAACGATGTCATTCCGAGGAAGGCGTCCTGAGACGCCTGACGTGGGAATCTCTCCAAACCGGAGACCGTAGGCAGAAAACTGGTGACAATGTCATGCACAGCGTGTCCGTTATTGTCCCCGGTTTCCATCGTGCTCACCAATACGGGAGAGATTGCCACGTCGCGATTCTTGGGAATCGCTCCTCGCAATGACAAACGCAAGCTGTGTAGGCAAGCCAACCAGCACCAAGTTTGTCTTTGCGACAACCTCATTCTCTCAGTCGTACAGATTCTGATACACTGCGCAGTGGCGGATCCACGCACCGAGCTGGGAGCTGAACATCCCGGCCTCGATGTCCTCCCACGTGACGTCCGGATCGTCCGTCAGGACATAGTAGTCGTACTTCCGCCAGAGCGCCGTCGGAGGCGTGGCGCCCGTGAAGTGAAGCAGGCAGCGGTAGGCGTCTTCCGTCTCGGGCTCCCGCTCCGTGCTCTGCCGGATCTTCACGGTGTACGCCGTCCCGTCATAGTCGAGCCGATAGAAGAACAGCTTCGGGTAGTCGTTCTTTTCCTGCTCATACAGTTCTTCGCTCACGCGCTCCCGGTCGAGGGTGTAGTACCGCGCGCACAGCACGGAGGCCGGGGACCCGCGGCTGACCTTTTCATAAAACGCGTCCCAGACCTCGCCCCCCGCCGTGAGGCACATCCCTTCGATGACGACGGCATCCGCCCCCTTCGCCATCGCCAGCCCGTCGTCCGCCGAGCAGACCGTTCCGAAGAGTGCATCGGCGTCGGGCTGTCTCTGCCTCTTGGTGCACGATGCCAGCCCCGCGACGGCGAGCGCCGTGAGGATCCAGCAGATCGCCCTCTTCATCTTCTCACCTCAATGCGTCTTATCCGTCTTCGCGGCGAGTTTCCGGCGTTCGTCCGCCTCGGCCTGCATCTCCGCGACCGTCTTTTCGTGCACCTTCGCCGCGCCCGCGTCGCCCCGGTGCTTCGTGATGAACGTGCCGTTCGCCTTCCGCGCTTCCATGCGGGCCTTCGCGGCCTCGATCTCGTCGGCGTACTGCGGCAGCCACTCGGCTTCCTCGATGAGGTATTCGTCCACCATCTGGTCGATCTCCGGCGTCGTCAGGAGCGCGCCCGTCAGCGGGTCCATCATCATGGCCTGCACGAGGAGCCGCCGGTCGCCCGCCACCGCCGCCTCGACGGAGAGCCGCTGGACCCACGCGGACTGCGAGCACACCGCTGCGCATCCGAGGGGCAGATCCCCGACCTTCGGGATGCCGATGCCGTTTCTGTCCACGTAGCCGGGGACCTCGACGACGCATTCGTCGGGCAGGTTGGTGATCGTGCCGTTGTTCATGACGTTGAAGTGGCCGCGGTACACCCGCCCGGTCTCGAGCGCCTCGATGATGTACGAGCCGTGCTCCTGCGAGCGCTTCTCCGGGACGAACCGGTTCGCGGGCGCCGCCAGCCAGTTCGGGAAATCCGTCTCGAACCAGTTGCGGCCCTCGCGGCAGACGCGGAGATACCCGCCCGTCTCCCCGTTCGACCAGCCGCCCGCGTGATCGAGCCACTTGTTGATCTCCTCGGGGTTCTTCCGGTACCATGCGACGTACTCGGACAGGTGCCCGTTCGATTCGGTGGAGTAGTACCCGAAGTGCTTCAGCATGTCGATGCGGACCTTCTCGGTCTTCGAGAGCCATTCGTTCGCCTCGTACGCCGGGAGGATCCGGTCGGTCAGATCTTCGCCGTTGTGCGAGACCTTGATGTACCACGTCTGGTGGTTCAGCCCGGCGGCGGTGATGTCGACCTCGCTCTGTTTGTATCCGAGGGCGTCCGCGATCTGCCAATGACCGCCCTGCACGCCGTGGCATAAGCCGACGGTTGGAACATGGCCGTATTTGTTCGCCGCCCACGTCATCATGGCGCAGGGGTTGGAGTAGGAGAGCAGGAGGCACCCGGGCGCGGCGACCTCGCGGATGTCCCGGCAGAAATCGAGGATCTGCGGGATGCCGCGCTGTCCGTACATGATGCCGCCCGCCGCGAGCGTGTCGCCGACGCACTGGTCCACGCCGTAGCGCAGCGCGACCTCGATGTCCTTTTCAAACGCCTCGAGCATCCCGACGCGCACGGCGTTGATGACGTATTTCGCGTCCCGGAACGCCTCGCGCCGGTCAAGGGTGGGCTTGATCCTGATGTCGAGGCCGTTTTCGTCGATGTCCCGCTGGCAGAGGCGGTACACCATGTCGAGATTCTGGGGGTTGATGTCCATGAAGGACACCTCGATATCGTGAAATTCCGGGACGGTGAGCAGATCGGAGAGGAGCCGCCGGGTGAAGCCCACGCTGCCCGCGCCGATGAACGCGATCTTGAAGCTCATGGGAAATCTCCTTTTTCAAATGGTGTTTGCATCGGGTCTTGTTCCTATTTTATCATATCTCCCCCGCCGCTTTGTGAAATAGCTGTAAATGTTGCCCGCGGCCTCCGGTTTTTTTGTGAAAACAGCGGGAATTTCTTGACAAACCGGTCCAAAGCGGCTATAATGAAGACAAATCCATTCCCCAAGGAGGCAATCCATGAACAAAAAACTCCTCGCGCTCCTGCTCGCCGCGCTGATGATCCTTCCGGCCTTCGCGTCGTGCAGCAACAGCGGATCGAATCCGGAGAACACCACCCAGACCCCGGCGGCCGAATCCCCCGATCCCTCGGCGGCTGAGGCGGAAACCGAACCCGCAGAGGATGTCAACTCCCGGCTCGCGGAAAAGGACGACCTTCCCGAGGCGGACTTCGGCGGACGCGACTTCATCGTCCTCGGTTCCGACGAGGAGGGCTTCGGCGTGTACATCTACACCGAAGAGATGAACGGCGAAGGCGTGAACGACGCGGTGTACACCCGCAACCTGACCGTCGAGGAACGCTTCAACGCCAAGACCGTCTACTCCGGCGTCGCTTCCTACGGGACCTGCGCCAGCCAGATCACGTCGGCGGTCGCCTCGGGTGACTCCGAATCCTTCGACCTCGTGCAGTACCACGTCGTGTCCAGCTCCGGCAACGCCATGAAGGGCGAATACCTCAACTGGTACGACATCCCGCACGTCGACTTCACCCGCTCCTGGTGGTCCCGCTCGAACATCGACGATTTGACCATCGCGGGCCGCTGCTACCTTGCGATCGGCGACTTCGCGCTGTCCTCCGTCGGCCGCTCCTACGTCATGCTCTATGACAAGGACGAGGCGAAGAACTACCAGCTCGAACCGTTCTACACCGTCGTGAAGGAAGGCCGCTGGACGATCGACGCCCTGCGCAACGTCTGCTCCGTCGTCTACACCGACGCGAACGGCAACGGCAAGGAGGACGAGGGCGACTACTTCGGGCTCGGCACCGACAGCTATTCCAACCTCAACACCTATCTCTGGGCGTGCGACAACCAGATCTTCTCCCGCGACGACACGGGCGAGCTCGAGTTCCGCTACTACTCCGAGCACCTCGTCGACGTGTACGACGCCTGCTGGAACCTCATCAACCAGACGCCCGGCGTCTACAAGAAGGGCGAGCACAAGGCGGGCATGAAGCTGTTCGCACAGAACGGCACGCTGACCTGCAACGCCTACCTCGACGGGACGATCTCCTTCCTTGCGGACTTCGAGCACGAATACGGCGTCATCCCCTATCCGAAGCTGAACGAAGCGCAGGCGGAATACAAGACGATGGTCGACGGCAACCACGAGGCCATGTCGGTCATTATCGCGGAGCCGGAGCTCGAATTCGTCGGGATCATGTGCGAAGCGCTCTGCGCCGAATCGTACAAGCAGGTCATGCCGGCGTACTTCGACGTCTGCCTGAAGCAGCGGTACGCGCAGTCTCCCGAGGACGCGGAAATGATGGATCTCTGCGTGAACGCGCGCGTCTTCGACCTCGGGTATGTGTACGACAACTGGAAGGGTGTGTCCTTCTACTTCCAGGATCTTCTCGTCGATGCGAACCATCCGGACATCACGTCCTTCTACAAGAAGCGTGAAAAGGTCGCGACGAAGTACTACTCGAAAGTGGTGGAGCTCTTCGAGAACGGGAACTGATGCGGCCGCGCCGGGCGGTGCCGCGGGGTCCGCGGAGACACAAGATGAACTCGCCTTGGCGCGAAGGGTCTCCGTGGAATACAGACAAGCGCGCCTGCGGCAAGTTCGTTCACCAATATTGAAAAGTGCGTACCTAAAGAAGGTACGCCTTTTCTATTGTCTGCGCACTATCGTTTGCGGGGATGTACAGCGAAATCACTCGTTTTTTTCGCCTGCGCGGCTGGCGGACAAGAGGGCTCCCCGGTTTCACGGGGTGAAACCGACCGCCCATCTTGTCGATCACCGCTCCCAGAGGCGCGGTTCCCTCGGTTTCAGCAAGCTGAAACCGGCTGGACATCCACCCCTCCAACGTGCGTACCACGGCACAACTGTACCGTTGCTCAAGTTCGTTGGGTCCCACGGCGGATGGAACAAGTTCCATCTCGCCTTTCGCACGTTGGATTAACAGGGCCTTCACAAAGATGAGTGGCACGGATAGGCTTGTGGCTCGCTCAACGCCGAGGAGGAAAGTGCTCTGTGTTCGAGCTTTCGACTTCGTCGAGGCAAGGGGTGCCATGCAAATCGTTAGG
>JAFPWV010000240.1 GCA_017412675.1 Clostridia bacterium | reverse complement strand
GTTTTAGTCAGTTATCAGAACGCTTCCGTCAGCGGCGGTCATGTCTCAACCTGGTATCATTCCGGTATGCAGACGGAGAGTTTGCAGATTCATCTTGACGACCGCGACAACGAGGGTATCTTGCGCCTTCATTACGATTATCAGACGGACAAATTCACAGACCGCGACATCGAAATGCTCCACCGCCATTTGATGGTTCTTCTATTCGATGCCCTCGCGGATGACAGCCGGAAGATATCGGAGCTGGCGTTGCTGACCCCGGAGGAGGAATGGCAGCTCCTCCATGCCTTCCATGGCACGGCAGCTGCTCTCCCACGCGAAACCTGCGTTCATCAGCTGTTTGAAAAACAGGCGGCAAAGACGCCGGATGAGCCTGCGGTGATCGCATGCGACAGGACACTGACCTATCGGGAACTGAACGAGGATGCGAACCGGATCGCAAACGCCCTGCTGGAAAAGGGCATCGGCCGGGGGGACATCGTCGCGTTTGCTCTGCCGAGGAAGAGTTTCCTGATCTCTGCCATGATGGGGATCCTCAAATCCGGGGCGGCATATCTGCCGATCGATCCGGATTATCCGCAGGAGAGAATCGCATCCATGCTTTCCGAAAGCGGCGCGCGGTGTTTCATCGACCATCACACGATCGAAGCATGGCTGCGGTCCGCGAACACGAAGGATCCGGGCATCGTATCCGGAAGTGACGATCCGTTCTGTGCATTGCACACGTCTGGCTCTACGGGAACGCCCAAACTGTCCCTGCTGAAACATGGCGGGATGATGAATTTCATAACGGCAAATAAGAGGTTCTGGGACGGTGTCGATGCCGTGGTATCCGCAACCATCGTGACGTTCGATGCCTTCCAGATGGATTCGGTATTATCCGTCTCTCAGGGATACCCGCTGATCCTGGCAAGCGAAGAGGAGATCTTCGACCGGACTCGATTTGAAGAACTGTTTTCCCGCTCCGAGCGGAACATGTTCTTTTCGACGCCGACGAAGATCGAAAACTATATCGAGGGCAGCGAGAGCAAGCAGTTTCTTTCGCGGATCCGGTCCTTTGTCATCGGCGGCGAGGTGTTTGGCGAAGCGTTGTTCGGCAAGATTTCCGCATACGCGCCGGGCAGCAGGGTCTTCAATATCTACGGTCCCACCGAAACGACCATTTGCTCTGCCGTCGATGAATTGGAGCCGGGGCGGGAGATCACCATCGGCAGGCCGATCGCCAACACGTGCATCTATGTTGTCGATCCGTTCATGAACCTTGTCCCCATCGGCGTGACGGGGGAGCTCTGCATCGCAGGAGACGGCGTCGGCGCGGGATATCTGAATCGTCCGGAATTGACGTCTGAGCGGTTTGTCGACGATCCTTTTGGCGAGGGGAAGCTGTACAAAACCGGAGATCTTGCCCGTTGGCGCGAAGACGGAAGGCTCGACTATGTCGGGAGAAATGATTTTCAAATCAAAATCCGGGGCCTGCGCATTGAACTCGGCGAAATCGAAAGCGCCCTCAATTCCGTGGACGGCATTTCCCAGTCCGTTGTGATCGTGCGCAAAAACGACGAAGGCCGGCAGCTCATCTGCGCCTTCTATACCGGGGAAGAGCTCACACCGAAGGAAATCCGCGCAGAGATCGGGAAGAAGCTGCCCAGGTATATGTACCCGCATCGCTTCACCCACATGGACAAAATGCCCCTGACGCCCAGCGGGAAGATCAATCGCAGCGCCTTGCCCGCCATAGATCTCTACAACATCCCGCCGGATACGGAATACCTTTCGCCGGCGACGGAGCGGGAGAAGATCCTGTGCAGCCTGCTGGAGAAGGTCTTGAACACCTCTCCCATCGGGATTGCCGATGATTTCTTCGATCACGGCCTGGATTCATTGAAAGCGATCGAGTTTGTCTCCGAAGCCCACGGCGAAGGGATCTATTTCAACCTGCAGGACCTCTTTGACAATCCAAGCATCCAGGCGCTCTGCCGCTGCATCGACAACGGCGACAGGCAAACGGTTTCTTATTCCGATGCTGATTTCGGATCGGTTCGGGAGATCCTTGCCAGAAACACCTCGGAGAACATGGCAAAGCCGGATCGGACGGATGTCGGCAACATCCTGCTTGCGGGAGCCACCGGCTATCTCGGGATTCATATCCTTGCGGATTATCTGGAACATGACGGCGGGATCGCCTTCTGTCTCGTCCGCGGGAAGAGCCCGGCCGACAGTATGAACCGGATGTCGGATCTGCTGGAGTTCTACCTTAACGGCAAATTCGGTAAATCCGACCGGATCAAAGTGATCTGCGCCGATCTGCAGAAGGACGCATTCGGCCTCTCGGAGCAGGAATATGCGGCCTTGCTTCCTCAGATCGATACCGTCGTCAACTGCGCCGCGAGCGTGAAACACTACGGCTCTTACCGGTATTTCCATGAAGCGAATGTTGCGTCGGTGAAACGGCTGATCGCGTTTGCCGGGGCAGCCGACGCCAAATTGATCCACATTTCCACGCTCAGCGTTTCGGGAAACGGCTTCGGGGATGAATCGGACGGTGCGGTCGGCGGGGAAGAGCAGCGGTTCTCTGAAGAATCGTTCTATATCGGCCAGCCGCTGAACAATGTATATGTCCACAGCAAATTCGAGGCGGAAAAAGCGGTGCTCGAGGCCATGGCAGACGGCTTGAAGGCCAACATCATGCGCATGGGCAACCTGACCAACCGCAGCAGCGATGGCGTATTTCAGTACAACTATGAGAGCAACAACTTCCTGAAACACATCAAAGCCGTGATCGAGCTGGGCTGCGTCCCGAACAGCCTCCTCGGATCGCTGTCCTGTGAGTTTACTCCCGTTGACCGGGCAGCCAGTGCGGTGATGACGATCGCGCGGCATTTCAGTACCGAGCAGACCGTTTTTCACATCAACAACAAGCCCTTGCGTTTTGAAAAACTGATCGAGTACCTGAACGCGATCGGATGCCGCATCGAGGCGGTGGATGATTCGGTCTTTACGGAAGCTCTCCGTCGGACGGCAAAGCAGACCGGGAAAGAATACATCTTTGAGACGTTCATCCAGGATATGGACGAGCATGACCGCGTTCATTTCGAGGGCAGTGTCCGCATGGAAAACGACTTTACGGTGCGGTACCTGAAGCAGTTCGGATTTGCTTGGAAGGAAACAGACTTGCCGTATCTGCGCAAATATGTCGACTATTTCAGAAAGATCGGGTACTTCGGTTCACGGTGAGACCGGGTACGCCAGACGTACCGAAAAAGACTGACAGACACACGCCGGGCCTCATCCGGGAACGGGAGGGAACGGCAGGCAATATCGTTCTTGACTGGCTTTTGATGGTGTTCAAACCGAGGAAATTCAGAAGCATGTACTGTTCTAACTGCGGCAAGAAAATCCCGGACGGCAACAAATACTGTCCGTATTGCGGCAATCCCGCGCCAGAAGAGGTCCGCACCGCGAAGATACCGGAGCAATCCCGGCCCGCTGTCACGCCGGCTCCGGCAGCGAAACGTCCCGGAAAACCGGTGATCGCCGCTGTCATCGCGGGGGCGGTGCTTGTCGTGACGCTCTCCGTCGTGCTCGCCTCGGCGGTGATCGGCAGCATCCGCGGGAACCGGAAGGAGACGCCGCGCGCTGGGAAATCCGGACGTGACGCGGCCGTGGAGATCGAGCCGCTCCGAGACATTTCCGAGGGGTCCGCGATCTATCAGGAGGCATACCTCGACATGCTTGCGAACCTCGACGTGGTGATCGCTTCCTATTGGGAGAACGGCGATGAGATCGACCGCATGTTCGACAGCATGCGCGGGACTACGGAGCAGTTTCACGATGCGCTGCGGCAGCTGGATCCCGAGATCTACGACGTCCTGTCCGATACGGCTGCGGAGGAGGGAGGCCACAACGCGCTCGATTCCCACCTCATCAAGAAGGGCGTCGACGCGTATTTCAGCGACAGCGAGATCGGCAGGGAACTGCGCGCGGCCGGGGAGACGCTCTTCCTCGGCATCATGAAAAGCCTCTGGCGGTACGGTGAGGACAGCATGCGGCAGGATCTTCTCGTCGCGCTCTCGGTGGACGGGAAATACGCTCTGATGCGGACGCACGGCACGGTGGCGGACCTCCTCGAGCAGATCCGCGACGACAGCGGATACCACATGGCCTCGACGGCTCTCAAAGCATACTATGACGAGCTGTTTGAATACTATGGGTGGAACATCACGGAAGAGATGAACATCGTGTTCAACGGGCGCGACGGGGCTGAGGAAATCCAGGAGAAGTGGGACCGTCTCAACGGACGCCTCCACGCGCTCGAGGACGGCATGGCGCTCTGGGATCGGGATATGGAGCGATGGACGGACGCGTTCTACAACGATCTCGGCCTTGCAAAAGAAAACGTCAGCGGCGCGGAGCGGGTCTATTGCGTGGTGGACCGCGACGAGCGTCTCTGCTGCTTCTTCGTCGAGGAAGGGCTCTCGGGATTCCGGATCCACGCGGACGGCAGGTTCTCCTACCGGCGGGAGGGCGAAACGGTCTTCTGCGATCACGACGGGATCGTGGTCTGGCGTGGGGACGGAACGTTCTCCTTCTCACGGTGCGGGAACGCATTCCGCGTGACAGAGAGAAACGATTTTCAGAACGGCAGCTATCAGGTCGTCGAGCTGATCCGCCCGGACGGCAGCACCATCGAGATCTGCCGCGGATATGACGTCGGGGTGTACGACTGCAAACGCGCTGCCCCGCTTGACGGGTATCGGAACGACGGCTGGAATACGGGCACCGTCGGAGGCAGCGACTACTGGGCCGTGGAATACCGCACGCTCGGGGACTGGACCGAAGTCAATGCCGTGGTCAACGCGAGGACCGGGCGGATGATGGACCGCCGCGCGTTCGACGAGTGGTACGGCGAGGAGCAGGACCGGGAAAATGCAAGGGAGACCGTCCCGATCAACGATTGGTACGCGCTCAACGATCGGACATGGGACCTCTGCGACCGGGAAGGGAACCCGGTCAAAAACCTCGGGGACGGGCAGGGCGTCGCCTCGATGTTTTGGTCCGCGGAGTCCGGGCGGTACTGGGTCCGCTCCAACACGGGGTATTTCTACGTCCTCGACGGCAGCCTCGATACCGTTGCCGGGCCGATGCAGCTTCCCGGCGATTTCAACGCGTTCACCCCATACGGTGTCCTGATGCGGGAGGAAGGGGAAAACCGCCTGTACGACGAAGCGGGGAACCTCCTCTATGCCTACCCGGGGACGACCCTCTGGGGCTTTCTCGGCGGCGTGACCAAGTCTCCGTGGGGCTATCTCGATGTGGACAGCCGACAGCACGACATGAGTTACAATCTGAACACAAAAGAGCAGATGTTCCTGACGCTTCCCGGGACCGGAAAGGACGAATGAGAGAGCCGGTCGGTCATTGGCCGGTGTGAAAAATCCGGTATCCGCGGATGATGGGGAAGGGTATCCTGATGAAACGCAATCGATCTATCGCATGGTTTTTTACCGTGCTTTGGCTGATGACTTCGTGTCAGACCGCCCCCTCGATGCCGGAGGAAACGGCAGAAACGGAAGCTGTTCAGCCTGACACGCCGCAGGTGACGGAGACCGCTTCTCCCGAAACGATCCCGGCTTCCGGATCCCGGATCATCGTGGACGGAAAAACGCGCACCCATCCCCTGACGGACGAGGAAAAGGCGGCATATCCGCAGACGACCAATCTGCCTGCGCTCTACATCGACCTCGGCGAGAAAAAGCCGTCCGCCATCCAGCACGGGGTCTATACAGACGCCCGCTATTCCCTCGTTTACAACGGCGAGGGGATCATCGGGATGCCGCTCCAGATCAAGGGACGCGCGAATTACAGCTGGTCCTTTCCGCAGAAGCCGTACACGCTGAAGCTCGAAGAGGCCGCTCCCCTGCTCGGCATGAATACCGGAAAGAAGTGGGTCCTCATCACCACATGGTCGGACAAGACCCTGCTGCGCAACTACATCACCCTCAACCTCGCCTCGGAGCTGGTCGGGATGGAATACTCTGTGCAGACCCGCTATGTGGACGTGTACCTCAACGGCAAGTACAACGGCCTCTATGTCCTCTCCCAGAAGATCGGGCTCGGAGACAGACAGGTCGACGCGGATGCCCTGTTCGAGATCGAAGCCCAATACCGGCACGCCGACTGCTCGAACTGCATCATCCCTCCGAGCGGGACGCACATCATGTTCGTCGAGCCGATTTCGGACGCCGCCGACGAGGAAGAGCGCGAAAGACTCATGCGCACCTACCGCCAGCTGATCGTCAAGGCGGACACCGCGATCATGTCCCGCGGGATCGAGGACTACTCCCGCTTTATCGACGTGGATTCCTTCGTCGACTGGTACATCGTGAACGAGCTCGTCAAGAACTACGATTCCGGCTTCACCACAAGCTGCTACATGTACGCGAAGGACGGAAAGCTCCACATGGGGCCCTGCTGGGACTACGACACCTGCATGGGCAATCAGATGGGGGCTGCGGATTGCCTGTATCCCGAGGGGTTCCACGTCGCCGAATCGGGGTTCTCCCCGTGGTACCGGACGCTGACGAAGGAAGAGGGATTTGTCCAAGCGCTGCACGCCCGGTGGACGGAACTGTACGAATCCGGCAAGATCGCCGCTTTCCGGCAATACATGGAGGATCTGCCGGAATTTCTCTCCGAAAGCCGCGTCCTCGATCAGAAGAAGTGGCCGCAGAAGCTGAAGATGTCCGATCTGCGCGGGTGGATGTCCCGCTTTACTTACGATGAGGAACTGGACTACCTGAAGGACTGGGTCGACACGCGCATCAGATGGCTCAATGCCCAATGGAACGAGAATGCGGAGGAGACGGACGCCGCCGATCCTGCCGGGGAATTCTGGCCCGCGATCCCGATGGAACCCGTTTGGACGCCGGAAGCGGTACCGGCAGAGATCGCCGCACCTTCCCTGAACGAATCGCAGCCCACGCCATGAGCGGTGGACTGCCCGCTGCTCGACTGCGGGGCGCCGCACGCACGGAGGGAACACGAAGCGCAGTCACCGGGACAAACCTCCCAGAGCCCGACACCCCCGAAACGAAAAAAGCCCACGATGAGGAGGCAAAAATGATCCGTGAAATCCGTTTCCCGTCCGTCAAACCGCTCAAGGGCCCGCCTGACATCAGGAAATCGGGGATCATTTCTCCGAGCGGCGGGGAGATGTCCGTTTTCGTGTACAAGGGCCGACTCATGCGTCTGCAGAACTACGGCGGTGGTTTTGTCGTCACGCCGTATGAAGTGAATGACTTCTCATGCGTTTTCGGCCGGAAGGGACCGTATTTCTATCAGGCCTTCTGCGAAGGGGACCGGGTCCATGTCTTCGCAACGGAGAAGAACCATGTGTTCCGTTGGGTCTCCGACGATCTGACAACCTGGGAGGAATCGCGCGTCCTCGATTTTCCGGAGAATTTCTGCCTGTTCAATACCGCCGTCTGCCGGGATGACCGGGGATACGTCATGGCACTCGAGGCGAACGCAGCGTGGGACGACGCGCATCCCGGAGAGCGGGTGCCGAACCCGTACATCGGGACCGGCTTCACGGAATTCTTCGCCCGAAGCGCCGATCTTGCGAATTGGGAGCTGTTCCCCTTCGACACGGCCTATACGAATGAGCGGTACAACGCGTGCCCGGCTCTGAAATACAGCGGCGGGTACTACTACATGATCTGTCTCGAGGAGCTGCCCGTTACCCGTTACGCGCCGTATATCTACCGGACGGTGGATTTCGAGACCTGGGAGATCGGCTATTACAACCCGCTCTTCATCGCAAGCCGAGAGGACCGGTGCGTGAAGCCGGGCGTGCTGCTCACCGAAGCACAGAGGGAGATGAACCTCACCCATCCGAACACCAACAACAGCGACGTCGATCTCTGCGAATACGGCGGGAGGACCTATATCGTGTACTGTACGGGGGATCAGGGGAATTCCTGGGGCGGCATGTACTGCGAGGCGATCTACGACGGCGG
>JAFPWV010000239.1 GCA_017412675.1 Clostridia bacterium | reverse complement strand
TTCCATCTCGCCTTTCGCACGTTAGATTAACAGGGGCCATCCCCAAGATGAGTGGCACGGTAAATATCATAGCTCACTCAACGCCGAAAATACAGTTTGCGCGTGTTCGTCCTTTCGACTTCGTCGAGGCAAAGGGTGCAGCGGTGATTGTTCGGCTTTGAATTTGATTGAAACCGCTTGCGGTTTCTACCTCAATTATGAATTCTGAATTCTGAATTCTGAATTTACTCCTCCCTCCTCATTCGGCACCGATCGGTGCTGACGAAAAAAGCACATCAGAAAAGGCATAGGAAAATCATGCTGGATTTCCCGAAAATCTTCATCACCCCCAAAGGCGAGCGGCACGCGAAAACCGGGCACCCGTGGGTCTTCGAGGGCGAGGTCGTCCGCGTCGACAGTCAGCCTGAGGACGGCGCCCTCGTCCATGTGTTCTCCCCGAAGGAGCGCTGGCTCGGCACGGGGTATTACAACAGCCGCTCGAAGATCCGCGTGAGGCTGATCTCCTCAAACGCGAACGACCGCTTCGACGACGAGTTCTACCGCCGCCGCGTGCGGTACGCGCTGGACTACCGGCGGACCGTCATGGGTCCCGATTTCCCGGCCTGCCGCCTGATCCACGGCGAGGCGGACCGCTTCCCCGGCCTGACCGTCGATCTCTTCTCCGACACCCTCGTCGTCGAGTGCCTGTGCCTCGGGACGGAACGGGTGAAGGACACGATCCTCTCGGCCCTCGTCGAATTCCTCCCCGATTACGGCGTCACCGTCTCGACCGTGTATGAGCGGAACGAGGGAGAATTGCGCCTCAAGGAGGGCATGGAGAAGCAGAAGGGCTTCTGGGGCGGCCTGAACGGACACGCCGACGGACACACGGAGATCACCGAAAACGGCATCCGGTACGACGTCGACTTCGCGGACGGACAGAAGACCGGGTTCTTCCTCGATCAGAAGTACAACCGCCTCGCCGCCGCGAAGATCGCCCGGGGCCGCCGCGTCCTCGACTGCTTCACCCACACGGGCGCCTTTGCCTTGAACTGCGCGAAGGCCGGGGCCGAACACGTCACGGCGGTCGACATCTCCGCCTCCGCCATCGAGCAGACCCGGTACAACGCCGCGCTGAACGGCATTGAGCCGGAGACCGTCACGGCGGACGTCTTCGCGCTCCTCACCGCGATGGTGAACGAGAAGCGGCGCGACTACGACTACATCATCCTCGATCCGCCCGCGTTTACCAAATCGACGGCGACGGTGAAGGACGCGTACCGGGGATATAAGGACATCAATTACCGCGCGATGCGGTGCCTGCCGCGGGGCGGGTATCTTGCGACGGCGTCCTGCTCGCACTTCATGACGCGGCCCCTCTTCGAGAAGATGCTCGACGAGGCCGCGCAGGACGCCGGCGTGGACCTCGTGCAGATCGAATCCCGCGCCGCCGCCCCGGATCATCCCTTCCTGCGCGCTGTTCCGGAGACGGACTACTTGAAGTTCTATCTGTTTCAGGTCGTGTGAAGGAAGGAATTCAGAATTCAGAATTAAGAATTCAGAATTGGACAGGGACCGTTCCGCATCCTTCATTTTTGATTCATAGTCCCTCCTCATTTTTCAGAAAGGAGCCGCGTTCATGCAGCGTAAGTCTTCCCCTTCCCTTGCGAAATCCGCCGCGCTCATGGGCGTGATCATTCTGATCTCGAAGCTCCTCGGGCTGGTGCGGGACATCCTCGTGGCCTCCGCGTACGGGACGAGTGCGGAAGCCGTCGCATACGGGTGCGCGTCGAAGCTCCCGATGACCATCTTCGATTTCGTGCTCGGCGGCGTCGTGACCGCGGCGTTCATCCCGGTCTACAACAGCATCGCCGTGAAGAAGAGCAAAAAAGAGGCGATGGACTTCGCGCAGTCCTACGTCAACCTCATTCTGCTCATCACGGCGGCGATCGCGGCCCTCGGCGTGGTGTTTGCCCCGTCGCTCGTGCGCCTCATCGCGCCGGAGCTGGCCCCGGAGACCGCCGCGCTGGCCGCTTCCCTCACCCGCGTCATGTTCCCGATGGTGATCTTCGTCGGGCTCGCGTTCTCCTTCGTCGGCTTTCTGCAGTCCGAGGGGGAATACAACATCCCCGCGCTGATCTCTCTCGTCTCGAACCTCATCATGGCGGGGTATCTCGTCTTCCTCAACGATCGCTTCGGCGTGCGCGGGCTGGCCATCGCCATGCTCGTCGGATGGGCGGCGCAGGCCCTGGTCCAGCTGCCCGCCGTGTGGAAGCGCGGATTCCGACCCCGGCTGACGGCGCCGCTCGGGACCCCGGAGATCGCGCGGGCGGCGAGGAATACCCTGCCGATCCTCATCGCGACGTGGACGACGCCTGTGTGCAACCTCATCAACACGCGGCTCGCGTCGGGGATCGAGGGTGGGCGGGCCATCACCGCGCTGGACTACGCGAACCGGCTCTACATCATCCTCGTCGGGCTGTTCTCCTTCGTCGCGACGAACCTCCTCTTCCCATATTTCGCCCGGGCTGCTGCTTCGGGTGACGCGGCGGAGAGCGACCGGCTGACACGGACCTCGCTCAAAACGCTGGTCTTCCTCATCGCCCCGATCGCGGCGGGCGTCTCGGTGCTCGCGCGGCCCTTCATCGCGCTGGTGTATGAGAACGGCGTCTTCACGGCGTCCGACACGGACATGACGGCATCGGCCCTCCGCATGTACGCCGTCGGCATGGTGTTCGCTGCGTGCGGGGAGGTGCTCGTCAAGGCGTTCTTCGCAGCGGAAAAGATGAAGATCCCGATGATCTCCTCGCTGATCTCGATGACGGTCAACGTCGCGGCGGTGCTCATCGGAAGCGCGCTCCTCGGCGAACGGTTCGGGGTCGGCGCGATCGCGCTCCTCTCCGCGCTGTCCGCGGGGGTAAATCTGGCCGTCAACCTCGCCTTTGCCCTGCGCCGCGGCCTGATCCGCTCGGTGGGGGCGGACTGGGCGGACATCGCAAAGAGCGTCGCGGCGGCGGTCGTGATGGGCGCGGCCGTATGGTTTGCGGCGCCGCATTTCGGCAGTCACGGCAAGCTCCTCGCCCTCGTCCTCCCGACCCTCTGCGGCGTCCTCGTCTACGCCCTCGTCACGGCGCTTCTCCGGAGCGAGGAAATGAAGCAGATCGTCGGAAAGAGAAGAAAAACAAAAAACGGATCGTGAGCGGTCACGGTTCCGGATGCAGGTGATCGGGAGATCGATATGGGAAAAACAGGCAAGATCATCAAAACCGTCGCGCTGACGTTTTTGTTCGTCGTCATCGTGATGTTCGTGCTCCGCTGCTGCATGGCGGCGGACAAATCGAAATTCTCCGGCCTCGAGGCCACGGACGCCATGAAGCGCGCGTGGGCCGACGGGGAGAGCGAGATCCTGACCTGCCGCGTGGAAGCCGAGCTCGCCGCGGACGGGTATTTCTCGGCGTACGGGTTCTATTACAACCCGGAATCGGGCGAGGTGCAGTTCGCCGTGCGCTGGAACCGCTCGGTCTACCGGTACACCGACATGCCCGAGGGACATGAATTCGTCTTCCGCCTCCGCGACGAGGTGACGGGCGAGGAATGGCCCGCCGCGGTGATCGGCACGGACCGGATGAGCGTGTACAGCTACCGGAAGCTCGTCGTCGAAGGCGTTCATGCGGACGACGCGTCGCAGCTCACGGCGGTGATGGAGCTCCGCGACGGATTCGAGAGCGTGCAGGTCCTCAAACACGCGGAACAGGTGTTCGTCCCGTACAAGCCGAAAAAGAGCTTTCTCGCAGAAGCGGCGGGAACCCCTTGAGCGGGCGGGAAACGAACGGAGAGCAGGAAGAGCGAATCCCTGCGGCAGCAATCGCGGGCGGATCGCAAAGAAGAACGGTTATGCAGCTGGACATGAGATACAGCCGCACAACCGTTTTTTTCTTGGAACTGAAGGGGAAGGCTTCCCGCCTCAACGTTCCCGCTTCCCCCTTCATTGCCCGCTTTATTCTGAATTCTTA
>JAFPWV010000238.1 GCA_017412675.1 Clostridia bacterium | reverse complement strand
TTTTTCTCCTTTATCGAGGAGAAAAAGAACCAAAAAGAGGAACTCTCTGGAAGGCTTGGGTGTTCCGCACTCTGCGGAGTGCGGGTCAGGGCGTTGCCCCGACACCCTACCACCTTTTGAAAAAGGTGGACGAAAACTTTTGCCCTATTTGCGACAACCCATTCTTTTCTTATGCTTCGAGCTGTTTGCCAAGGAAGGACGCGGCGGTCTGGATGAGCTTCGCCTCGATCTCCGGGGCAACGGCGGACTTCTCTTCGCCGTGGATGGAGGCGACGCAGCCCGCGATATCGCCCTCCGTAATGATGGGCATGAGACAACCGACCGGTCCGCCGCCCTCGACGACGCTGACCGATTCGCCGTCCGTGGGGATATAGAACTGGCGGTTCTCGACGATGCGGTCGACCTCGGGGGTGAGCTTACGGTCCGCGTAATCGCGCTTCGGCACGCCTGCGGAGGCGATGACGGCGTCGCGGTCGCAGATCACAACGGCAAGCCCGCAGGTCTTCGAGAGGGTTTCGGCGTACTGTCCGGCGAACTGCGCGAGCTCACCGATGGGGGAGTATTTCTTGAAGATGACCTCGCCTTCGCGATCCGTGTAGATTTCAAGGGGGTCACCGACACTGAACTCATGGACGGAAAATTCCTTGTTTTGGTGCTTTTCCGCCCGCTGAACGGCGACCATCGCGGGTTCCGGGGCAGTCTCTCCGCTTTCGTTCTCCGGGAATGCAAGCGCGTCCAGATCTGCCGTCCCGGTTTTGAGGAGTGCGTCCACGTCGTCCTGCAGGTGTACCTCGACGTGATCCTCATAGACGATGATCCGGTCGAGGAGGAGGTTCAGGTCGCGGCGGTCGAGCTTCTCCTTTGCAAGGATTTCGTCGAAGAGCTCGATCGCGGTCTTTGCCATGCGGTTGGCGCGGATGACCGTGTTCCGGCTGTCCGCGGCGAGCTTCATCTGGTTCTCGAGCCCTTCGATCCGGTGCTCGCTCTCCTCGATCATGGCGTCGTAAGTCTGTTCGAGCACCGCGACGTTCGCGCCGGGGCGTGCGAGATCGCGGACCTTCTGCCGCATCATGATCTTCAGCTGTTCCCGCTCGGCGGCGATCATGTCGTCAAACTCGGCGGCGGCGCGGAGACTGTCTCCGGTTTCAGCCTGTTCGTCCTTGATTCGTTTTTCGAGGACGGCAATCATTTCTGCTGAATTATCCCGGACTTTTCGGAGATAGTTCTTGACGATCCCGTCGAGGACGTCAGCGCGGATGTGATGGGAGGTGCATCCTGCCCGCCCGCGGATATGATAGGTGCCGCAGGTGTATGCTTCCTTCGCGTTTGCCCGGCTCAGCGCAAACATGTGCTCGCCGCAATCTCCGCAGTACAGAAGGCCGGAATACATGTTGTCGTATTTCTTAACACCACGGTAGTTATTCGTCGTGCGGACCTTCATTTGCTGCTGAACCTCGGCGAAAGTCCGGTAGTCAACAATCGGGGTATGATGATTCTCAAAGACGAGATGTTCACTCTCATCAAGGGGCTGCTGTGCGCCGTTGATGGTCTTCCTCTTTGATTTGCGCTGGCGGAGCGTGCCGATATAGAAGTCGTTTTCCAGCATTTCGGAGATCGTGACAATGCTCCATTTTTCCTTGATTACCTTGCGGTAGGTGTCGCCGCGCGCTTCCACTCTCGCCTTTTCGTGCATCCGTGGGGTGGGGATATGCTGATCCGTCAGGTGGTTAGCGATCTTTTTATATCCCCAGCCGTCGAGATACATGCGGAAGATTTCGCGGACGACCGCCGCCGCACCTTCGTCGACCTCGAATAGCATCTTCTTCGAGTTGGTGATGACGTAACCGTATGGAACCGAGCAAATCCACTCTCCTCTGGTCTGCCGATTGGCAATGACACGCGATACCTTTTCACTCGCGTCTGTAACAGGCATTTCGTTGACGAAGAAGTACAGCTTGATCTTCATCCAGTCGTCTCTCTTCGCCGGATAGTCCACATTTTCACCGATGGAGATGATGCGGATGCCGGATTCCGCAAGATCCTCAAATTCTGAAAGGCCCTTCCCTGTTCGACGCGAAAACCGGCTAAGGTCTTTGACTATGAGAATGTCGTAAGTGTGGTCGAGAAGTCGCGGGCGGAGTTCCATGTAACCGGGACGCTGCTCGAAGGTGTATCCGGAATGATCCCGGTCTTCAAAAAAAACGACCGAGCTTGTCGGAAAATGAGCGCGACAGAAGTCCGAAATGATGGCCTTCTGGTTTTCAATGCTCGTATTATCCCGATCAAGCTCGGTGTCGACGGAGATTCTGGTATAGGCTGCGATGCGGTAGGTTTCAACCATGATGATGTTATCCTTTTCGGCGGGGTTTGGATAACATTGTATCATGGATTGGGGGGAGTGTCAAGGGGGGAGGTGTGGGAGAATAGAAAAATTTTTGTGGACAAGTGCTGATACTATAGCAATCCACACATTTAGGAGCACAATCCTGCGGCAGAGAACCAGCCAAGGCAGTCCGAAGTGGTGACGGCGTGGAAGGCAGAAGCGATGGCGTTCGGCAGTTCTTCGGCTGTACGAATTTCAAGACTGCGAAGGATGGCTTTGATCTTTGACCAGAGCATCTCGATCGGATTCAGATCCGGACTGTACGGAGGGAGATACAGGAAATGTATTCCCGCCTTCTCCAAGGTTTCTTTGACT
>JAFPWV010000237.1 GCA_017412675.1 Clostridia bacterium | reverse complement strand
GTTCCATCCGCCGTGGGACCAGACGAAATGGAGCAACGGTACAGAAACCTCGAGGTACGCACGTTGGAGGAGTGGAGTCCAGAGGCGGGGAAAGCGCCTCTGGGAGCGGTGATTGACAAGAGGGCGGCTCCGGAGCCCTCTTGTCCGCCAGCCGCGCAGGCGAAAAAAACAATCAACTTGGTCGATTCCAAATCCGCAAGCGTCAGCGCGCAGACAAAATGAGCGACCCGCTCTCCGCGGGCTTGCGCAGTGAGCCCGCCTCCTGTCCCCGCGGACCCCGCGGCCCCGCACGGACGTGCAAAATCCCCCCTGCGAGGCCCTTTTTTTCGTGCCTTTCTCCAAAACCGCCGGAATTTTGCCGTTTAGACTTGCATCCGCCGACAGAAACGTGTATAATATTCCATATCACACCGGATCCGCACGACGGGCTCCGGGCTTTTCCCCCACGGGAGGACACTATGGCTCTTGTTTCGGAATACTTCGGCTGCAATGCCTTCGACGACGGCGTCATGAAGGAACGCCTCCCGAAGGATACCTACCGCTCCCTCAAGAAAACCATCGACGAAGGACGCCAGCTCGATCTCGAGATCGCCAACGTCGTCGCCAACGCCATGAAGGACTGGGCCATCGAGCGTGGATGCACCCATTTCACGTATTGGTTCCAGCCCCTCAACGGCATCACCGCCGAAAAGCACGACAGCTTCATCTCCCCCATCGGCGACGGCCGCGTCATCATGGAGTTCTCCGGCAAGGAGCTGGTCCGCGGGGAGCCCGACGCCTCCTCCTTCCCCTCCGGCGGCCTGCGCGCGACCTTTGAGGCCCGGGGCTATACCGCCTGGGACCCCACCTCCTACGCCTTCATCAAGGACCGCACCCTCTGCGTTCCCACCGCGTTCTGCTCCTACGGCGGCGAGACGCTCGACAAGAAAACGCCGCTGCTCCGCTCCATGGACGCGCTCAATCAGCAGACCATGCGTATCCTGCGCCTCTTCGATCCCCATACCGACGTCGCCTGCGTCCGCACGTCCGTCGGACCGGAACAGGAGTACTTCCTCATCCCGAAGAAGCTCTACAACCAGCGCCGCGACCTCATCTTCACGGGCCGCACCCTGTTCGGCGCGAAGCCTCCGAAGGGCCAGGAGCTCGACGACCACTACTTCGGCACCCTGAAGCCGCAGGTCGACGCCTTCATGAAGGAGCTCGACGAGGAGCTCTGGAAGCTCGGCATCCTCGCCAAGACCGAACACAACGAGGCCGCGCCCGCCCAGCACGAGCTCGCCCCGATCTATACGCAGGCCAACGTCGCAACCGACCACAACCAGCTCACCATGGAGATGATGCAGAAGGTCGCAAAGCGGCATGACCTCGTCTGCCTCCTGCATGAAAAGCCCTTCGAGGGCGTCAACGGCTCCGGCAAGCACAACAACTGGTCGATCAGCACCAACACCGGCATCAATCTCCTGACACCCGGCGAGACCCCGTCCGAGAACGCGCAGTTCCTCCTCTTCCTCTGCGCCGTCATCCAGGCCGTGGACGAGTATCAGGACCTTCTGCGCATCAGCGCGGCATCCGCCGGAAACGATCGGCGTCTCGGCGCGGCGGAGGCTCCCCCGGCGGTCGTCTCGATCTTCCTCGGCACGGAGCTCACCGCCATCCTCGAGACCCTCGAAGCCCATCAGGTGTACAACCCGAAGGCCGCGGACCAGCTGCAGCTCGGCTCGGACGTCCTCCCGAAGTTCCCGAAGGACAACACCGACCGCAACCGCACCTCCCCCTTCGCATTCACCGGCAATAAATTCGAGTTCCGCATGGTCGGGTCGTCCCAGTCCATCGCGGACTGCAACACCGTCCTCAACACCGCCGTCGCCGAGGTCCTCCGCGTCTTCGCCGACCGCCTCGAGGCCGCGCCGGATTTCCGCGAGATGCTCAACCACCTCATCCGCAAGACGGTGAGGGAGCACCGCCGCATCATCTTCAACGGCAACGGCTACGACGATGCGTGGATCCGCGAGGCCACCGAGGTCCGCGGGCTCTCGAACTTCCCGACGACGCCAGAGGCCCTGCCGCACTTCCTCGACGAGAAGAACATCCGGCTCTTCACCTCGCACAAGGTCTACACCGAGACCGAGATGCGCTCCCGGTACGAGATCGCGCTCGAGAACTACGTCAAGACCATCCGCATCGAGGCGAACACCATGATCGACATGATCCGAAAGGAGATCCTGCCCGCCGTCACCGCGTACGCGAAGGACACCGCGGCCGCCGCGCTCGCGAAGAAGCAGCTGATCGCGGACATCGACACCGCCTACGAAGAGGGTCTCGTGAAGAAGCTGAGCGAACTCACCGCGTCGATCCAGCGCGACACCCTCGCCCTCGCCGATACGGTGAAGCGCGCCGAAGGCATCCGGGACAACACCGAACGCGCGATCCACGCGAAGGACCGGGTCCTGCCGCTCATGCGTACCCTGCGCGCCGCGTGCGACGAGGCCGAATCCCTCACCGCCGAGACCTACTGGCCCTATCCGACCTATGCCGCCCTCCTCTTCGGGGTGGAATGATCCGCGTCCGGGATCCCCGGAAGAAAGGCGAACATGAGTACCTTTTCCACCGTCGAAGAAGCGCGGGAATACTTCAAAAACGACCGCTTCGCCACGGTCAACGGCATGGCGCTCGACGAGCTGACCGAGGACGGCTGCGTCTGTTCGGTGGTCCTCGGCGAAAACCACCGCAATGCCCTCGGCGGCGTCATGGGCGGCGTCCTCTTCACGCTCGCGGACTTTGCGTTCGCCGTCGCCTCGAACAACCGGCACGAAGGGACCGTTGCGATCGACGTGCACATCCATTTCCTCGCCGCGCCGAAGGGGACACGCCTGACGGCCCGCGCCTCCTGCGTCAAGGACGGCCGCACGACCGCCGTGTACGAGGTGAAGGTCACCGATGACACGGGCCGCGACGCCGCGCTCTTCATCGGGACGGGCTACAAGCTCTGAAAAACTTCGCGTGCGAAGACGAAAAAGCGCCTTCCTCTGCATAAACGCCCCGGTTTTGGCTCACAATAACGGAGACAAAACCCAAGCATGCAAAGGAAGGATTTTTTCATGACAAACGCAAGCAAAAAACAGAACCGCATCCTCCTCGCGACCCTCGCGCTCGTACTCACCGCGCTGATCGTTTTGGTGGCCCTGACCTCCTCCGCCAACCGGAAAGCGAAGGCCGAAGCCGAGGCCCGCGAACCCGTACCGGGCAGCCGGGTCGAAGATCGGGCAGCGGAGGAGCCGGACGGCATCGGATCGGCAAACGATGCGGAGGACGCCGTCAAGACGGAGAAAGAAGACGAATCGAAGGTGCCCGAGACCGAGGCCGTCGAGGAACAGGTGAAGACGACGGGCAAGGAGAAGGGCGAGCACACGGAGGAGGAAGAGGACGCCGCCGTGAACGCGACCGTCGGGCCGGAGGAGATGCTTCCGGTGTTCCGCGCGCCGATCGAGGGGGGCGTCGTCGTGAAGGGCTGCAGCCTGACGGTGCCGGTCTTCTCCGCGACGATGAACGACTACCGGGTGCACAGGGGGCTTGACTTCGCCTGCGCGCCGGGGACGCCGGTCCTCGCAGCCGCTGACGGCGTGGTGACGGAGGTGCGCCGCGATCCCATGATGGGCGTGACGGTGGTCATGCGCCACAGCGGGGACGCCGAGACGACGTATCAGGGGCTGGACGAGCACACGAACGAGATCGCCCATCCGGGGGATCGTGTCGCAGCCGGGCAGGTGATCGGCGCGTCAGGTGAGACGGCGCTGATCGAGAGCGCGGAGGAGAATCACCTCCACTTCTCCATGACGGTTGCGGGGAAACCGGTCGACCCGGGGGAGTTCATGGAGGTCACGCAGCTGAGCGAGCTGTATGAGGACACGAAATAAAAAAGACGCGCGCGGGTTTTGATCCGCGCGCTTTCTCGCTTCGCAAGCCCGCGAAGACCGGGCGGTGCCGCGGGGTCCGCGGTGACAGTCGGCGGGCTCACCGTTGGCAAGCCCGCGAAGAGCGTGTTTTCGCCGTTCATCCTGTCTGCGCTGTTTCGTTTACGCCATTTGTTCGGCCTGCGCACTAACGTTTGCGGATATGGAATCGACCAAGTCGATCGTTTTTTTCGCCTGCGCGGCTGGCGGACAAGAGGACCCTCGGGTCGGGCCCTCTTGTCAATCACCCGGCCCCAAAGGCGCGTTCCCC
>JAFPWV010000236.1 GCA_017412675.1 Clostridia bacterium | reverse complement strand
GCATGATCTTCGACTGCACGATCGGGGACGTGCGGGGGGACTACCGCATCTTCGAGCACAACAACGTCGCGATGGTGTCGGAGATGAAGGACACGTTCCAGAAGCTCTGCCCGCGCTTCATCGTCAGCCATCTCGCCCGGACGCTCCACCCGCCGCATGAGGAGGCTGCAAAGGTCCTCGCCGCGCACGGGATCGAGACGGCGTACGACAACTGGATCACGGAAATATAACGCAAAAGGGACTGCAAGAGTCCCTTTTTTGTCGGTTATCGTCTCTCCGCGAGCCAGATCGAGACGCGAGACTGGATCTTTCCGGCGCAGTCCTCGGCCGAGCCGTGACCCGCGAGGAAGGCGGAGAGCTCTTCGTTGAGGATGGACGTGACCTCATCGGGGATGCGCTTCGACAGCGGAACGCCTGCGGACGAGAGCGATTCGGTGACGTGCGCCGCGTCCTCCTCGGTGAACGCGATGATATAACCGGGGCTTCTGAGATCGGCATCCGTCGTCGGCGGATCGGGCCTCGGATGGCTTTGCCGCATTCCATTGAAATACTGGATATATTCGGCGTGATAAAGCGGTTCCATCCCGGCCTCGAAGCGGTCCTTCAGCACCGGCAGAAGGTCATCCTCGCCGTTGTATGTAAATGTGTTTCTCTCTGAAAACACCGCGCTGCGGACAAACACCCATGCGAGCTCCGGCTCCGTACAGGTCGACGCGATGGCGTAAACCGTCTGTGCGCTGATTTCCGTGCCGACGCCGGGATATCCGATCATGACCCAGTCTTTTCTGCCGAACGTCGCTTCCAAATCCGGGAATTGACCGTAGAGGAATGCTCCTCCTTCGACCAGCGCGACCTTGCCGTTCATCTTGAAATCGTATTTCTCCGCCTCGGACGCCGCGAAAACCGGAGAACGCTTTTTCAGCTCCGCCTCGTCCTTTGGCAGGGATTCGGTGAAGCGCAGCCAGCGGATGAAGTCCGGGCTGTCGAAGGAGCAGACCCCGGCGTCCCGGTCGAAGAACGCGCCGAGGCCGTAGTTTCCGAGGAATCCGCGGATCGCCGTCGTCTGCACGGCACCGTCCGTCAACTCCACACCCTCAGGAAGATTTTCCGCGAAATCGAGGAATTCCGACAGGGTCCAGCTTGTCCTGCCGCTCAGCCCGCAGGCTTCGAGCACGTCGGGATGGACGAGGAGGGTGTCGAACAGGAAGTAATTCGAGAGGCACCAAAGCTTGCCGTGATCGTCGAAGGTCCTCAGCGCACAGTCGAGGATCGCGTCGCGGCTCAGTTCCGGATCCGCGTCGAGGAGGGGATAGAGATCGGTATAGCGTCCCTTGTCGAGGATCAGATCGATCGACGCGTCCTCGCCGGGCCTCCCGACAACGATATCCGGGAAACAGATCCCCGCCGCCATGTCGAGAGCCAGCCGCTCCGAGCCCGCCGTAATGTTTTCGCCCGTGGCGTAGGTGCTGTAATCGAGCAGCATGATCCGCGCGCCGGTGTGGGATTTGTTGAAGTCTGCGATGGTGTCCTGCACCACCTGATCCCAAAGAGGGCGGGAGATCGCAACGGTCAGCACCGTGACGTCCGCGAGGTTCACCGTCCCGGCAGGCCGGTAGACAAAGGCATGTCCGTCCTCGAGAAACAAAAGCCCGTCCGATCCCGCGGGGCCGATGAGGGTCACGTTGTCCGCATTCATCGAGGAATTGACGTAATCGAGGAGGCATTCGGAGACGATCTCCCCTTTTTCGTCGATGCGCGCGCCGAAAACACCGCCGGACGCCGCGTATAGGTAGGCGTAGGGAGAATCGGTCTCCGCCGGGAAGCAGACGGCATGACGCGAGGGCGGGAGGGGGATCTCCTCAATGCGATGTCCCGTGGTTTTGTCGATCCCCGCGAGGAGGGGTCCCGACGGGTTCTCAGTGACCACAAAGACCGTTCCGTCCGCGCGCAGATACAGATCCCCGCCGCGTTCAAGGCGTATAGAACAGAGTCGGGTGAAGTCCGGGCGGATCGCGATGACTTCGCTGAGCGTGCTGAGCCAGAGATCGCCGTCGGGATCGACGAGAAAACCGAGAAAGAACGCATCCCCGCCGTCGAAGAGTGAGGAAAGGGCGGTTTCCGTCTCCTCGCCGGTCTCCGTGTCGCGCCGGACGAGAACCTGTTTGCTCTCCGTCGTTCCGGGATTCAGATTCTTCACATACCAGAGCGTGTCGCCGGTGCGGATTGCGTTTGACAGCATCACGCGGGCGTCCCCGTCTGACACGTTGACGAAGGGTTCCCGCTGATAGGCCTTGTCCGTGACGGTGCAGAGCGCGTATTCCGTGCCGCCGCTCTCATTCCTGCGGGAGGCCTCCGCGAAGATCGAGGCGGTTTCCGGATCGTACTGGAGGGTCTTGCCGACGGTCCAGCCCTCCGGCAGCGCGTATTCCGTCCCCGTCCAGACGTGCTCGAGCACCCCCTCGGCTTTTGTGCCGGCGGCGGACGGTGTGCTCGGATTCTTCCCGCCGTCCGCGCCGTTTTTCCGGCAGCCCGGCAAAGCGAGCAGGAATGCCGCAGCGAGCAGGAGCGCTGCTCCTCTTGTTTTCTGGTTTTTCATCGTTTTCCTTTTCTGATTTGTTTACAGTCTAAGTATCTTAGATCTTTACGGTCTAAGTATAACAGACTTGCGGCGCGATGTCAAGAGGGCTTTCGCAAAAAATATAAAAACCCGCCCCGAGGGACGGATTTGTGTATGCAATTCGGTTTACTTCCCGCTTTTCGCCTCGTCTTTTCCCGCGGGCTGTTTGAGCTCGAAGGGCTGGAGGAGGCGCTTGTTGTTGAGGCCGAGGAGATAGGCCGCCCAGGCCACGAACAGGGCCGGAAAAATGTCGAGCAGGTGGATGATCGGGTTGATCGGCGAATAGGTCGCGACGATCCCGGCGTACATCCCCTCCCAGAGAAGCGCGAGCGCGCGGCCGACGACGTTGAGGCTCACCGCCCATGCCTTGGTGTCCTTGAAGGGCTGGCTGACGATGATGAGCGCGGCGATGATGAAGTTCGGAATGTTGGCGAGGACGGCGATCCAGAGGCCCGTGAGCGGCTTGCGGATCGCTCGTCCGGCGTCGGCGCGGATGCGGTCCTGCCCGCCGTGCTCCCAGAGGACGTTGTAGATCAGGTAGAGATAGAACAGCGTCGAAAAGCAGCTGGCAAACAGTCTCAGCCAGATCCGCTGACTCTGCGCCGCGGACGCCGCCATGACGAGCATGATGCCGAAAAAGGTTGCCCCGAACTGATTGATGAGCATTTTTCCGACATATTTTCCGTTTTCGCTCCAGAATTCCTTCATAAACGCTCCCTGAAAAAATGAAATACCGGGGGTTCCGGGGTCGCCTGCCTGCCCGGATGTCGCCGGTATCGGTCTGCTTCGTGTTTATTGTACCGTTTTTCGATCTCCAATACAAGCATGCCCGGTGAAAATTTACAGAAAATCCACTAATCCTCCGATTTCTCACAACGGATTGTACAAAAAAGCTCCGCAAACACAATAAAGAAGCCATTTATTGAGAATTCTTCCCCAGCGCCACGTCCTCTTTTTACCTCACAATCAAATCATATTTCTTCTGTTTTCTCGTGTATTCTCATACCGTTTCTTTCATTTTTGGTAAACTTTTAGTGAGGAAGAATGCGTAAGCACTTGCAGTCTTCCCTTCGGGTTCTTGGAAGCCGTGCGCTTTCCCATTCTCCATCGCCTCATGATCGATGTTCCTTGTGTTCATGGTGAATCCGTCTCGTTCTTTAACTCCGCCAGAAACATCTCGAGGAATGCATGGCGGGACTCAGCCATTTTCTTTCCGCTCGATGTGTTCATTTCATCCTTAAGAAGGAGGAGCTTCTCATAGAAGTGCCGGGTACTTTCGTCAATCGAGCGCCCATGTCTTCCCCCGAAGGCATAGGTGCGTGCAATCCCGACCGCTCCGAGGGCATCCAGACGATCCGCGTCCTGAACGATTTTTCCTTCCTGCGTTTCCGGATGCCGCCCACGATTCCGACTGAAGGAAACGGAGTTGATCACCTCACAGATCCGATCGGCCTCATCGGCGGAGATATGCTGCTGATTGAGGAAGATCCGTGCATTTTCGTTGTTCTCGGTGCTGAACAGCTTGTGGTCGTCTGCATCATGCAGTATCGCTGCAAGTGCAACAATCTCCATATCGCAGCATCCTTCCAGTTCGGCAATCCGCAGCGCATTGTGATATACACGGAGGGAGTGATCAACGTCATGTCCGTCATATATGTTCTTAAACAGGCCATCGATGTAAGCAATGGCTGAGGTGATCAGGGACTCGTTCATTTTTTGCCTCATTCGGAAATGATTGTTTGCCGTCTTCACGGTCAAGTCGTGAAGGCTTCAGACGCAGTAAAACGTTTCCTCTCCGAGCATGGCGGGGAGGGCGTCCTCTTCGTAGGCGGACATGGACGTCGGGAGGGGACCGGTCCTGCCGAGGTCCGCGCCGCGGTACTGGATGTAGGTATTGTCCCGGAACGCGGGAAGCCATTCCTCCCGTCCGGCGGAGACGTGCAGCATCATGTGGCGGGCACGGTCGAACACGTTGTTTCCGATGAGGAAATCTCCGCCGCAGCGGTTTTCGTGATCCCAGGACTTGATGTGCGCCGGGGTCGTCTTGTCCGGACGCTGGATGCCCCATCCGTATCCGGCGCGGCGCATGACGTTCCCCTCAATCGCGATCCGGCGCATGATGCGGCTGACGTCCTCCCCGTCCGGCCTGCCGAGGAAATACTCGACCGAATAGACGCAGTCCTCGATCAGATTCTCCCGGAAGGAGACGCCGTCCATGAGGATCTCGTCCCGGCCGCCGGAGGAATACTGGAAGGTCAGCCCGGCGTCGTAGCACTGGAAAACATGGCACCGCTCAACGGTATAGTCCGCGCATCCGCCGTAGATCTCTACGCCGTTCCCGAACCGCACGGCCCTTCCGTTCCGGTAGTACTGGAGCCCGCCTCCGATCCAGCCAAAGACGGAATTGCGCACCGTCAGCCCCTTCACCGTCCCCGCCGCGATCCCGTGCGCGCCGCAGTACATCACGGACAGGCCGTCTACCGTGACATTGTCCCCACCGATCGTGATGCCGTGGACGCGCGGGAGGAATTCGATCCTGCGGAAGCGGCGCGCGGGATCCCCGGACTCGGAGCGAAGGTAGACAAAGCCGCCGTCTTCCGAACGGATAGCCTCCCTGCCGAGGTCGTGCCAGAAGGAGAGGTCGCCGGTGAGGTCGAAATACCCCCGGAACGGTTCGCGGGTGACGGAATCGACGGGCGCGCCGCTCTCCCAGTTCACGACCTTCTTCAGACCGTGCGCCGTCCCGCCGTCGAAGACGATCCCGCCGCAGTCGTCCTTCAGCTTTTCGCTGTACCGCCAGACCGAAGGGCAGACTTCCGTCCATGTTCCGGTCTTCGCGCCGTCGAAGGGCGAGGCCGTGATGAGCGGTTTATCCCCTTCCCCGTAGGACGAATACGTCACGCCCGGGAGCGCGCGGAAACCACCCCGGAAGATGTCTCCCCGGCGGAACAAGACCAGCGATCCCGCCGCCGGACGTTGCTGTTCCGCTCTTTTCGCCGTTCTCCATGCAGTACGGGGCGTTTTGCCGTCTTTCGTGTCATCGCCGTCTGCGCTGATATAATAGGTCTCCCCCCGCGCTGAGACGGAGGGGGCGCGGCCGATCTCATCCCGAAGAACCGAGGTGCATTCTTCGATCCGGGCAGAAATCTCGTCTGAGAGCTGATGGATCCTCATGAACTTGTACCTCCTTTGCTGCTATGGTCGGTCTTTTTGGAGTGAGAATATGATAATCCCTGACGGCAGAGAGTGTCTGTCTTTCCCGCGCCGGACGACAGTACGATTCCGTGCTTAATCTGTGGACCATGTTCCTTTATACATGAAAGCGACAGGATCGTCTATTATCTGACAGCTCCCATAGGCGGCATCATTCCTCAATTTCAACCAATGCTGCTCGACAGACCGGAAGCTCGAAAGAAATCGTCCCATTGCCGGTGAGCAGTTTCGCCGCACCGCTGATGTGAACCAGCCGGTGTCGTACGTTCATCGTTATGTACGCCGGTTCCTCATCCATTCCAGTAAAATCGCTCGCATTCATGATCCACAAGGCCTGCTTGCCGCTCCCGTCCCGCGCCGTCATCTGCCCGATGCATAACGCTTTTCCGTTTTCGGAACGGACGTGGAAGTAAACGCCTGTATTCAGCGTGGGGAGCGATTCCAAATGGCTGCCCTCCGGGATCGGATCGCCGTCTGGAAAGCCAATCAAGTACGTATTCACGTTGCGGTAGCGCATGTAATCATCCGCAACGGCGAGCGTCTCTTGATGCACCGTCTTCAGGCGGTCAAACTGTTCGTTTGGCTCGCCGTTCTCGCCAATGATCTGCGAACCCTCCCACCAGCCTATCATCTCTGCGCCAAACGCCATAGCGCTGTTTACCTGAAAACGGAGCTTATTCACAGTGATATCCGCAGGCAAATCGCATATCTCTCCGCACTGCAGGAGACACCACATGCGCCGCCCTGTTCTCCGGCAGGCTTCAGCAACAAGGCGGAGATTGTCAAAGAACTGTCCGGCACGCGGGTTGTCCTCGTGCGCGTACATATAATCGTCGAAGCAGATGTAGTCAAGTCCGATACATTCCGTATAGCGCCGCAGGTATTCCTCATAGGAACGAGTGCCGAGCTGACTCTTCGCCTGATCCTCTGTGTTTTCCGCAACGGAGGCATAGCTCGGAAACAGATTGATGAACGGGAACTGATGCGGGAAACAGTGGTTGATGGCATCGATTACGACACCGTGATGTGGAAGGTCGAGCGCGGACGGCTCGTCGCATTCATTGATCGCCCAGATCGCAGGGTGATCGTTGAAGGTAGCAGCCGCTTGCTCATATATGGCCAGCGGATTCGTCTCCGAAAATTTCCCTTCCCAGCCATTGCCGCGATGTCCCGGAACAGCGCCGTGTTCGATCGCGCCGATACCGTATTTTTGCATCAGATCGAGAAAAGATCTCGGAGCGCCGATGAGATATATAAACATATCGATCCCACAGTCAACCGCCTGCTTCAAATGCTTTTCGTCCCAGAACTTCTGCGGGAAATAGCACATTGCAATGTGCAGCTTTTTCGGATCCATACGTTCGTTCATGTTGTTTCCTTTCTTCCGGTCAATTCTTCTGAAATAACTGCAATTTCAGACAGTTATGCCTCAGGGCGCATAAAGTCTGGACATCACAGCATACGCATACATCGGAGGAAGGGTGAAATAACCGTCGGATCGACGATCTTTACAGAACCTCATCCGACGTGTTCTTTCCGTCCGTCATGACCGAGCGATAGCGCTCCAGCTGAGCGGGATTCGCCCTGTAATCCGGATGAGAGCAGCATGGAATGGTCGGCGCTGTCCCGTCTTCCCGGTAGAAAGGTGACTCCTGATCATTTTCAAAGAGTTTTCTGTCAGCCTCGGAATGAAAATCGGGAATATCACACGCCTGTCCTCCATTCATCACGGAACGATGTGCAAGGATCGCGACAGAGGACATCACCGTGGCTGAATAAACGTTGAACGGATGCTCGGGCAGCTCACCGCTACGGATACAGTCTAAGAACAACCGCGCCGTAATGAAATCGCCACCGCCGTGACCGCTGGATCGGATTAACTGCTCGTCCCTGTCGTGCCAGTCCGGTTCATATTGCTGGACTTCCTTCATCCCTTCCGGAACCTGCCATCCATTATATCGAAGAAGCACTTTGTTGCCGCACCCGCGGACATTTTCGATCTGCCCGTTTGTGCCACAGATCCGGTAGGAGTTTTCGTGAGCGCCGAAACGTGCGCAGCCGAAGACACGGAAAACGGAACCGTCGTCATTTTGCATCATAATGGCTGTCGCAGCGTCCCCGACCTGCGAAGCAGTCGTTGCTTCCGCGGATAAAGGTGCGAAAATGGAAAACGCCGTGAGCCTCCGGGGCGTCGCACCCGTGATATGCATAACCGGGCCGAGCGAGTGGGTGATGTAATATGCCCGAGGGAGATAATGTCTCCAATGCTTTTCAAAGTAATTGAAGGTCTTGAGGAAAGCAGTGTCGGTCGGCGCGACGGGATGGTTGTATTCACCCTCGGCAAACAGGACCTTCCCGAGCGTTCCGCTGTCACAGACCCTCTTCATTTCGAGATTGAAAAGCATCTGCGGATAGTTCTCCGCAAGAAAATAGACTGCGCTGCTTCGCTCCGCTGCACGAACCAGTTCGACACCCTCTGCCATCGTGCCGTTGGAGATGCATTCGCTGAACACATGAATGCCGCGTTTCAAGCATTCAATCGCATAAGGCGCATGTTCGTGGAAGAAATTGGCCAGAATGACCGCGTCGATGTCCTGCTCGATGAACTGCCCGAAGTTATCACAGTAAATGATTCCCTCACCGAATCTGTTTTTGGCATTCTGTAACCGTTCGGGGCGGTTGTCGCAGACCGCGATGAGCTTGCAGCCTTGAAGAAGAAAGTTTTCAGCCAGACCCAGTCCTCGTCCTGCGCCCATAACACCTATTTTCAATGTTCCCATGATCGATTCCTTTCTTTGTTTTGAATCATGATATGTGTTTGATCGAACGGTAGCTGCGTTTTCACTGTATTACCGGAATGTGTCAGGCTATCGGGGGAATCCATCCCGCGTTTTCCGCATTCAAATCCCTTTCGCCAGTGTACTCAGGCTCCGCACTCCGAACAGTAATGCCGTGTATCTGTGCGGTATGTATTCTCATGTGACTTTCAAGATAAATCCGGCCCTGTCCAGCTCCGGTCTCAGACGGGCATATTTCAGAGCGCGCATATCGCCGCCGAAAGACGCCATCAGCCCCGCCGCTTCGCCGAGCGTCATGCAGGTATTCATCATGCGGAAGGTCGCCACCGTATGGGGATCGGCCGAAATGCAACGTCCGGCAGCCAGGGCGTTTGACAGGGACGGGGAAACCAGCGCTCCCATGGGAACCGCACTGAATCCGCTGGAGCTCTTCGACCAGGTTGCCATGAAGGTTTTCTGACTGTTGGCATGAGCGCCATAGGTGCGGTTGATAAGCGTGACCGGCGAATCGGTGGCCAATCCCGCGACGACCAGTTCCTCTGTCACCGAATCCATGCCGACAATCCCCTGTCCGACCCGGACGCCAACATGGGAGGCTGTTTCGAGGAGATAGCAGCGGGAGAATCCGGGCATTTCCGCGCGGAGCCAGTCCACGATGGCAAAAACGTTCTCGCGGAGCTCGCCGTCCATGCGGGTCATATCGCGGGAATCCAGCGCGTCTCCCTCGTCATAACAGACTGCGATATTGACCACGCCTGGATTGAGGGAGAGCGAGTATCCAAAATATTGCCAGACCTTTTCTGGCAATCGTCTCGCCTCGCGGGCTTCTATATAGAGTTTGCTGTTGTAGTCGTGATCAAAAGGCGTGACACCACCCACGAAGAAGAACATAGACTTATGCATTCCATCCTCTTCCGCGTACTTGCTGACCGGAACGCCCGCCTGACGGAACATCAGTGCGTCGCCAGTGCAGTCGATGAAGGTGTCGGCGTACAAGAGTCCCGGTCCTTCGAGGAAATTCACCAGCAACGCCTCGATCCGGTCCTCGTCCGTGACGGCGTCTACCATCTGGGCATAAAAGATGCATTCCACCTTTGCTTCGTCCAGCATGCGGCGATACATAAGCTTCATCGTTTCGGGATGAAGCTGGATCCTCGCGGTCAACGGACGTCCGGCGATCGGGCGGAATTCAGGATAGGAACAGTCTTTCGTTGCGATGAACGAAGCCGCGCCGACCTCATCCATGCGGCGGATGAATTCCTCCGACAGGCCGGCGGTGCTTTGCTTCCCGTCGACGCCGAAACCAAAGTAAAGAGGCACGCAGGATTTGGTACCCACGCCGCCCGCGAAGCCGTAGCTTTCGATCAGAGCGACGCGCAGTCCTTTCCTTGCGGCTGCAATGGCGGCGCCCACTCCGGCGGGACCCGCCCCGACCACAACCGCGTCATATCTGCCGTTTTCTTTCCAGCCGCATTGTTTTGCAAGTTCTTTCGTCAGCATGATTTTTCACTCATCCTTTTCTGAATTTCATCTTTCCGTTCGTAGAAGCGATGACAACGGAGACCGGAAAGCGTCAATCGAGGTCTTTCAGCTTTTGGATGGCTTTGTCGACGTTCTTCGCCAGCAGTTTTTTGTTGGACGCCCAATAGGAAGAAAAATTCTTGTCCTTCTGCGGCATGAGGTTGCGTAGCACGAACCACGGCTGGCCGATGGCCCGGTTATACAGCGATTCGAAGTTGATGAGGACACTGTCCTTGATGAGATCCATCATTGCAGAGGTCTCGGGATCGCGGGAGTAACGGGATTTCAGCGCGATATCGTAGTATGCAGGCGTGACGGTACGCCAGCTCTCGGCCGCAAGGGCTTCCATCACCGCGTCGGAAAGGTCTGGATCCTTCGCATCGATCGGAACACACCACAGGGAGAGCGCGTCCTGAACACGGGTGCCATAGGATTCCTGCGCCTCGTTCAGCATGGGATAGGGGAGCACGCCGTAGTCGCTCTCCTTATCAGCGAGAGAACTGACGATGATTGCCACCCGCGTGGAAGCTAAAAGCGCCTTGTCCTCCGCAAGGGTGTCCCGGATGTTTGTTTCGGCGTTCGTGATCGCGAAACAGCCGGGATTCTCCCAGTCCAGACGGTACACCTTCGAGACCAGGTCCGCCAGATGCTCCTCGTTGACGGAAAGAACGGGATAGCCCTCTTCGTCGCGGGTCATCATGGAGATGCGGGCTCCCTGCATATAGGCGTCGGCGTCGTTGATGCAGGAGGTCACGAGTCCCCAGAAGTCCTTCAAATCTCCCTCGCCGTTTCCGTTGAGATCCTTGTAGAGGCCCGATGTCAGGCCGTACACGTAATCGAGGGTCCACCGGCGCTCTTTGACGACGTCGTAGAGGTTTTCCACGTGATTGTCCTCTGCGACCTTCTGATTGAAGACATAAACGCACAGGGAGGAAAGCATAGACCGCGCGATATCGCCGGTGACGAAATAGAGCTTGTTTCCGATCTGCAATTCGCGGACAGCGGAATCGCTCCACCACCTCTGAGCCAGATCGAGATAATTCATCTGGTTCAAATCCAGAAACAGCCCTTCGAGCGAAAGAGCCGGAATGCGGGAGGACCAGCCCGCGATGATGTCGTAAGCTCCGTCCCCGGCCATGATCGAGGAACGGATCTCGGACACGGTGTTGTCGTAGTTCTCCCAACCGTCTCCCGCGAAGCATTCGATCGAGACGTTCAGCCGCTCCTCGATCTTGACGTTCCGCTCGAAGACTGCATCGTTTACGGCTTCTCCGTTCAGTTCTTCGGAGAAGATCTCTGTGAGGGCTTCGGCGTCACCGCGGGAGTGAATGACGGTCACCGCGCCGCCGAAATCCAGTTCGGGCAGGTTGTCCGGGGTATGCGCGCGATCGGGCTCCGTTTCTGCTGTGGTTTCAGGCGTGGTTTCGGCAAGTACCGCGGGATCGGGATCGGGCATGTCGGAATCCGGCTCCGTCTCCGAGCAGGAGCAGAGAGATCCCGCCAGAAGCAGGACTGCCAACAAGATGGAAACATGTTTTCTCATGAGGGTTCCCCTTCTATCTCTTTTTCGCTATCTATCAGGCTTTGCTTTTCAATGATTCGATTGTTTAGCATTTCTCATGTGATCGGATTCCTCAGAAATCCCTTTCTGAAGTGTATTATACCTTGCTCGGAAGAGGTTGTCAAGATTCAGGCAGTCCAGAAAGAAAAAACCGTATATACGGCGAAACCATCCGGGTTGGTATGATCTGGTAATATATCCCCCTCCTCCAATTCTGGAAACTGCTGGCCTTGCGTGGAGCGCTCCGGGGAGATGGATGGACAATACAGGACTTGCTTTTCGGGCTGGGATGGCGTATGTATGGGCATGTGGAACGACAAGTCCGGATTTAGCTAAATGAAGGGAGAAAGTGCATCGTAGGAGCCTAACGAGCAGTTTTTAACAGACTATACGTCTCGATGGATATACGTTGTATGTGACGGATACGACGCATACAACAAGCTGATAAAGGCGATCCGGTGCGGATGCTGGGCACATGTCCGACGGAAGTTCGTGGATGCGCTGCGGAACAAGCCGAAGCCAAAGGAAGAGCCGGAAGCCGCCCCACCGCCGGGAGACAAAGCTCCGGAAAGCGCGTCGGAGAAAGCGATCTGGTATATCAACCGACTCTTTGCGCTGGAGCATATCTACAGCGGAGAGGAACCGGAGTATAACGAAAACGGAAAATTCCGCCGCTGGGTCAAGGTTCGCGAACCGCTGACGTCGGAGGAAAGAAAAGCAGAACGCCAGAGACGATCGAAACCGATTCTGGAGGCGTTTTACGCATGGCTGGATACCATTCCCGCCGCGTCCAAGAGTGATCTTGACAAGGCAGTCCGGCACGCTCTGAACGAAAAGAAATATCTCACCCGGTTCCTTGAGAACGGAAACATCCCGCTCTCGAACAATCGTGCAGAGAGCGCGATCCGGCCCTTCGTCGTCGGAAGAAAAAACTGGCTATTCTCTGCGACGCCGGAAGGAGCGGAGATTTCCGCCATGATATACTCCATCGTCACCACGGCGAAATCGAATGGACTGAATGTCGAAGAATATCTCGAAAAGAATATTTTTACCCCCGATGCGTTGATCCTGCCGTGGTAAAATAGCCCCAAACACCACAAAGCCTTACGCCAGCTCACTTTGAGCTGGTTTTTCTTCCTGCTTGGATCAGGAGGTGGTTATGCGCTTACTTCCTTTCTC
>JAFPWV010000235.1 GCA_017412675.1 Clostridia bacterium | reverse complement strand
CGGCGGATGGAACAAGTTCCATCTCGCCTTTCGCACGTCAGATTACAGGGGCCAGTTCCGCGTTAGTCAGCCAAAGGCGCAAGCGATACGCTCATCGCCGGTTTGTGCATCGACCCGTGTTAGACCTTTCAGCTTCGCCGAGGCAAGGGGTGCAGCGGGTTGTGTTCGAGCTTTTAATAAAATGAAACCGCTTGCGGTTTCTACCTCAATTCTGAATTCTTAATTCTGAATTCTGAATTCGACTCACTCCTCATTCGGCACGCGCACGCGCGCTCTTTTGTGTCCCCGGGCACCGCCCGGAGAAGGAGATTTTTTCGCATGAAAATCCTCAATATCCTCACCGACAGCAATATCGGCGGTGCGGGACGCCTCCTCGTCCATGTCCTCCACAACCTTGACCGCGCGCGCTTCGACGGCTGGGTCGCACTCCCGAAGGGCTCCGCCCTCATCCCCGCCGTGCGGGAGACCGGTTTCCCGGTGATCGAAATGGAATACGGCGCGGAGAAGAGCTGGGACCGCCGCTCTGTCCGGGAGCTGTGCCACGTCATCCGGGACCTCTCCCCCGACGTCGTGCACTGCCACGCCACCCTCTCCGGCCGCGTCGCCTCGTGGCTCGAGCACGTCCCCTGCCGCTTCTATACCCGCCACAGCGTCTTCCCGCCGCCGAAGCGCCTCACGACCTTCCCCGGCAAGCAGCTCAACGGGCTCCTCAACCGTGTGATCTCGACCGACATCGTCGCCGTCGCGGAGGCCGCCAAAAAGAACCTCACCGACACGGGCGTCCCGGAGGAGATGATCACCGTCATCGTCAACGGCGTCGAACCCCTCAGGGAGGTCACCGCGGAGGAATGCGGCGCCCTCAGGGACGAGCTCGGCATCGGGCAGGCGGATTTCGTGTGCGGGATCGCCGCGCGCCTCGAGGATTACAAGGGCCACTCGTACCTCCTCGACGCGGCAAAGACGGTCCTCGAAGCGCATCCGAACACCGTCTTCCTCATCATCGGGGAGGGCACCCAGGCAGACGCGCTCCGGAAGCAGGCCGCCGACCTCGGTATCACCGGGAACGTGATCTTCGCGGGCTTTGCCGACGACGTCGCGCCGTACTACGGGATCATGGATCTCAACCTCAACTGCTCGTGGGGGACCGAGGCCACCTCGCTCGCGCTGTGCGAAGGCATGAGCGTGGGGATCCCCGCCGTCGCGACGACGTACGGAGGAAATCCCACCCTCATCGACGACGGGGTGAACGGCCTCCTCGTCCCGGAGAAGGACGCCCCCGCGATGGCTGCGGCGATCGGCCGCCTCATCGACGATCCAGCCCTTCTCGCCCGCCTGTCCGAGGGTGCGCGCCGCCTCTTTTGCGAGCGGTTCACGGCGAAGGCCATGACCGAGCGGCTGGAGGAGATGTATGAAGCGTCCTTCGCGCGGCGGGGGAAAAAATAAACGGAAATCAACGGACAAAAAACGACCGCGGATCCACCCGGAACCCGCGGTTTTTCGTTTGATACGGACTTCTTCACTTGTTCTCCGCCAGCCAGATCGACACGCGGGACTGGATCTTTTTGGCGCACTCCTCCGCCGTCCCGACGCCGGCCTGAAATTCGATCAGCTCTTCCCGGATGAGCTTCTTGACATCGTTGTATTTCTTCGCCGTGAGCGCGGGAGCCCCCGCTTCGTCGAGGATCGCCGTGAGCTTGACGTAATCCTCTTCCGTGAAGACCCCGCTGACGTGCGGTTTCTGCCGGTCTTCTTCGGTGATCGTGCCCTCGCCCATGCTCCATTTTCCGCCTCTCTCGTACCACCAGAGATATTCCCGCACGAGGTAATCCTCCGCCATGCTGTCCATCATCGTCCTCAGCGACGGGAATCCGCCCTGATATTCATCGTCCGTGAAGAACGCGCGGCAGAGCTCCCAGGCGAGAGCGGGCTCCTCGCAGGAGGAGGTGATCAGGAAGGTGCTTGAGATGCCGGTATTGACGGAGATCCCGGCTCCCTGCCGCTCCTCGGACACGGGATCGCCGATCGGGACCCAGTCCTTCGTGCCGAAGTGCAGATGGAACCGCGCGAAATCCGTGATCGTATAGATGCTCCCGGACGCCGTCATGATCTGCCCGCCGAGGTACGCCTCCGTCAGCGTGAGCTTGTCCGCCTCGGCGTAGGGAGAGCTTTTCACATATTCGTCCTCCGTCGGAAGGGTTTTCATGAACTCGAGGCAGCGGATGAAATCCGGGCTGTCAAACGAGCAGGTGTCGCCGTCCGTGAACCCGAGGAACACCTCCGGCCTCTGCAGGAACACCGCCAGCGCCCCCTGCGTCCACCGCTCGGAGAACACCGCGCCGTCCGGCAGTCCTTCGCAGTAGTCGAGAACGTCGAAGATCGTCCAGAAGCCCCGGTCGGCATACGGTCCAAGGTTCTCCGGCGTCGAAACGATCGTCCTGACCGTGAAATTCGGGGAAAGCCCCCAGAGCCCGCCCCGCCCGTCGTCGAAATACCGTTCCACGGCGTCGAAGAGGTTGTCCCGGGTGACGAGGGGATCCGCTTCAAGATAGGGCGATAGATCGGTGTACAGCCCCTTTTCCACCGCCGCGAACACATACGGAGACGATGTGTTCCCGATCAGAATGTCCGGCCGGAACACGCCCGTGACCATATCCAGCGCGAGCCGGTTCGCCCCGTCGGCCTGTTCGGAATAATCGCGGATCTCGATCTGGCAGTCGGCGTGCGTGCGGTTAAAGTCGGAGACCGCGTTGGTCTGCGCAGTCGTCATGCCGGTGTCCGCGTAGGCTAGGTACATGATCTTCGCGTTTGAGATGTCGATATCCTCCCCGCGCAGATAGAGCACCGGTTCGGGATCGCCGGGCCTCGCCAAAAGGCCTACCTCCCCTTCCTGGACCTGAAAGATCATCGTGTCCTTGTCCGCCGCGAACCATAACCGTGAACCCCGCATCCCGGAGTTGAGGTAATTCAACAGGAAGACCGGCTCCTCGCCGACATTCTGCCCGTACACGCCGCTCGTCCCGTCGTTCGCGTAAGCGCTGTAGCAAAAATCGAATCCGCTGCCGCACGGAACATGGACGCCGTGACCGGTGGTCTCTGCTTCCCCGAAGCTGACAGTCTCCGGATCATAAATACAGTAGCAGGAATCCCCCTGCCGGTCGGTGCATTCCGCGAGGATCGTCCCGTCCGGGAGCGTCATCAGTCCTGCCGCCTGAACGTTCGACGGGAGCGCAGCCGATCTCACGACCTTCCCGGCCCGGTCGAGGAACAGAAGATCGTCCTGCGACAGGACCGCCGCATTCCCGTCCGTATCCCGCACCGCGCCCGCGATCCCGAGCACCTGCCGCGGGAAGAGGGAATTGATTGTGTCGCCGGTCTCCGCCGCGCCGGTCTTCCGGTCATAGCGGAGCAGGCGGTAATGCCGGTCCGGCGTCGCCAGCACAATGACCGCTTCGTCGGCGCAGATCACGCCCTTCGACGGACCTTCCGCGGTACTGCCCGGAAGCGCCGTCGTGTTTTTGATTTCCCCGGAACGGAGGTTTGCCGTCACGAGCAGCGGCGTCTCGAGAACGGACCAGCTCCCGTCCTCCGTCTCCGTTTCGACCGTCGTTTTGGCGAGATACGTCAGCTCACCGGTCTCCGCGTCCCACCACGGCGTGATATACGGGTACAGCGCCGCGCCGTCCGGGAGGGGAAAAGCCGCTTCGTTGAAGATATTCGTTTTCCAGTTCGTTTTGTCGATTTCGGGCTCCCCTTCGGGCTCCGTCTTCTTCCCGCAGCCCGCGATGAGAAGCAGAAGCGCGAAGAACAGCGCCGCCGCTCCGATCCCGCGCCCTTTGTCTTTCCGTATCCGCTTCATCCCCCGTGCTCCCTTCGTCATTCTGACCCTTTTTCCGATGATTTTATTATATCATATCCGATCCGCTGCCGCAAGAGCCGCCCTTCTCATGCATTCCGCCGCGCTTTCCCTTTATTCTATAGACATTGTTCCGCCCCGCGATGCTTCCCTGTCTCCCGAAAAACTTTGTAAACATTCCGTGAATCCCCCCCGGCGCATTTCCCCGCGAAATTGCGACAAATCCGCCCCCGCCTCTTGCAAACGCGGCACGGCTGTGCTATAATACAAACAATTCAAAAAGCAGAAGCATTTTCGTGCGGGAGCGGGTTTATGGCAAAGAAAGAAAAAGAATGGCGGCGGGTGAAAACGATCCCCGCGATGGCGGCGGTCGTTCCGTTCATCATGGTCAACCGGACGGGCTCGCAGAACTTCATCCGGGACTCCTTCGACGTGGAGAAGATCGAGAAATACATCAAGGAGAAGCAGGCCGAGGGCATGACGAATCTGAGCATGATGCACGTCATGATCGCGGCGTATGTGCGCCTCGTGTCCCAGCGTCCCGCGCTCAACCGCTTCATTCGCGGTCAGCGGATCTGGACCCGGAAGCACGTCGAGGTCTCCCTCTCGATCAAAAAGGAAATGGCGCTCGAGAGCCCGGACACCTGCGTGAAGGCGATCCTCGCCCCGGACGCGACGATGAAGGAGGTCTACGAGGCCGTGAACCGCGAGATCGTCGGCTACCGCGAGAATCCGGGCGGCGAGTTCGACAGCGTCGCGGGCTTCATCCGGCACTTCCCGGCGCTCTTCTTCAAGTTCTTCGTCTGGCTGATGAAGACCCTCGACTATTTCGGGATCATGCCGCCCCTGATCGCGCGGGCCAGCCCGTTCCATTGCTCGTATTTCATCACGTCGATGGGCTCCCTCGGCATCCCGCCGATCTACCATCACCTCTACGACTTCGGCACCTGCCCGGTGTTCTTCGCGTTCGGAACGAAGCGGCGCGTGTATGAGCTCGACATGGACGGCTCGGTGAAGCGCAAGCACTACCTCGACTTCACCTTCGTCCTCGACGAGCGCATCTGCGACGGGTATTATTACGCCTCCGCGCTGCGCCTCCTGAAGCAGATCGCCCGCGACCCGTGGCAGCTCGACAACCCGCCGGAGACGGTGGTGGAGGACATCGAATAATTGAGTGAACAGTTAACAGTTTACAGTTAACAGTTGTGGTAGGAAACCCTGCGGGTTTCTAAAAAAAATAAACGGTCGTGCGGCTGTATCGGACATACAGCTTCACGACCTTTTCTTGACGCTGCTTACTTCTACTTGTCACGATAATGTGAACCGCATTGGAGGATTTCGAGATTTCCCTCCCGGATGCGGTACACAAGGCGGTTGTCATCGTCGATGCGGCGGCTCCACCAGCCGGACAAATCGTAGCGCAGGGGCTCCGGCTTGCCAATCCCGCGGTAGCCGTTCCGTTCGCAGTCCTTGATCAATGCGTTGATGCGCTCAAGGAGCTTTTTGTCCGTCGCCTGCCAATGAAGATAGTCTTCCCATGCGTCGTCGTGCCATATTTTATTCATCCGCGCCGTCCCCGATCAGTTCGTGCGCTTTGCCCCGTCCCGCGTCCATGTCCGCCGCGGCGCGTCTCAGTCTCTCCATGTTCGCTGGCGCGTAGAACGGATCCGGCTCCGTGCTGATTTCAAACGGGATCCGCTGTTCCCGCACGGTTTTCTTTGCGAAGAGGGTAAAGGCCGTCGTCATGCTCATGCCCACTTCTTCGCAGAACGCATCGAACGACTTCTTCAGTTCTTCGTCCATGCGGATATTGATGTTTGTCTGTGCCATACAAAACACCCCCTTTTCAAGGACATTATACACCATCTTCCGCGCATTGTCAATAAGTTTTTGCGCAAATTGAGCGAAGGTTGTTTTTCGGCAGAAAAATAAACGGTCATGAAGCGATGCGAAAGGTATCGCCGCACGACCGTTTCTCTTTGGAAACCGAGGCACCTGCCTCAACTCTTCACTCTTCGCTCTTCGTTGTTCGTTTTCTCTCTGCCGATTCTTATTTCATGTTCATCAGCAGGTTCAGAAGCGAGCTGCCGTCGATCGCCGCTTCCTCTTCCTTCTCCTGCTTGCCGCCGAAGAGGGAGCCGAGAAGGGACGCCGCGCCGGAAGAACCGCTCGACGAGCCGCCGCCGAGAATGCCGCCGAGGAGGGAGCCGAGCCCGCCGCCGGACGCCGGTTTATCCTCGAGGGACTGCACGTTCGCCTGCACGTTTTCGGTGTTCGCCGCGGAGAGCGAGCTCATCAGGGCCGGCGCGATGTTGCCGAGCACCGAGGAGACCTGCTCCTCGCTCAGATTGGTCTGCGCCGCGAGCTGATTCACCGTCGCCGCCTGATCGGAGCCGAGGATGTGGCCGATGATGGCGTTGCCGTCAGCCGTGTCGGCGTTTGCGATCTGGTTCGCAACGGACGCCGTGTCCGTGTGCTGGGACAGCGCGCCGAGGAGGGATGCCGCGCCCTGCTGCGAAGACGCGTTGCTCGTCAGCTTCTTAATGAGCATGGGGAGGGCCGCCGCGACGAGAGCGCCGACCGCCAGCTTCGGGATACCCGTTTTCCGGGAAATCGCTTCTGCGGATTCGTCCGTGGACATGGATCCGATGAGAGTGGAAAGAAGACTCATGATATCACTCCGTTTTTGATGAAATTTTGACCGGGCGGAAGGCGTCCTCCCGGCTGCTTGGGCTTATTGTAGCACAGTTTCCGCCTGAATTCAACTGGATTTCGTGAACATCGCAAAATTTCGCGCGTTTTTATGGCCTCCGCGCGCCGCAAACGCCCGTGTGCGCAGGAATCCCGCGAGAAATTCACAAATACCCCTTTCTTTTGCGGCGCGGATCGTGTATAATAGATTGGATATCATGCGGGAATCCCCGCGGGAAGGAAGGCGCGCCATGGCAGAACATCGGGAAACCGCCGGCAAGGAACGCGTGGCCCTCACCCTCTCGATCGCCGGACGCCGTCTTTCGGTCGTCACCGAGGAGAGCGAGGAGGAGGCGCGCCGCATCGAGCGCATCGTCGACGAACGCCTCCGGGCGATGGCGAAGGCCAATCCCAGGTTCGGCACCCTCGACGGACGTCTCGACGCCGCTCTCCTCGTCGCCGTCGACGCGGTGGGAGAGGCCGAAGCGGCAGCACGCCGGATCCGGAAGCTCGAGGCCGAACTGCGCCGCGCGCGTCAGACCATGGCCGACACGAAGGCCGACACCCGGTCCCCGGCGCCCGATCCGCGCTACGCCGGACTGACCCGGGAAGAAAAGCTCGGCCGCATCCGCGCGCTCCTCGAAGCGGAAAAGAGCGGCGTGCGGGAGGCGGATACATGACGAAAACCGGGAAGCTGCCCGAGCTGCTCGCCCCCGCCGGATCGGACGAAAGCCTCCGGGCTGCCCTCGCCGCGGGAGCCGACGCCGTGTATTTCGGCTCGTCCGTGTTCTCGAACCGGATGCGGGCGAAGAACTTCGCGGGAGACGCCCTCTCCGACGCCATCCGCCTCACCCACGCGGCCGGGGCGAAGGCGCACATCACGGTGAACACCCGGGTCCGGGACCGCGAAATGGACGAGGCGCTCGCCCTCTGCGACCGGATCCTCTCCCCCTCGGACGACAGCCGCGCCGACGCGATCATCATCGCCGACATGGGCCTCTCCGCCGAGATCCTGAAGCGCTGGCCCGACGCCGTCCTGCACGCGAGCACGCAGACCTCGATGGGCTCGCCCGCCGACTGCCGGACGCTCTCCGACCTCGGATTCCGCCGCCTCGTGCTGCCGCGTGAGCTCTCCCGCGAGGAGATCGCCCGGCTGCTCGGCGGACCGCTCGAAATCGAAATCTTCCTCCACGGCGCGCACTGCGTCTCCTGCTCGGGACAGTGCCTCCTGTCGTGGTTCTGCGGCGGACGCAGCGGCAACCGCGGGGAATGCGCCCAGCCCTGCCGCCTGCCCTATACCGTCGAACCGTCTTCCCAGAGGAACGCCCCGACGCCGCTCTCCCTCGCGGACATGTGCCTCGCCGGGGACATCCCCGCACTCATCGCGACGGGGGTGGATTCGCTCAAGATCGAAGGCCGCCTCAAGCCCGCGTCCTACGTCTACGGCGTGACGTCCGTTTACCGCCGCCTCCTCGACGAGGGACGGGCCGCGGACCCGAAGGAGCTTACTCACCTCGCCGATCTCTTCACGCGCGGCTTCACCGACGGATATTTCGCCGGGAAATACGCCCCCTCGATGGTCGGTCAGCCCGCCCGCGAGAACCCGGCGTCCTTCCCGGATGCGAAAACGATCAAAACGGCCCTCGGCGAACGGCTGCGGGAGGCCGAAAAAGCGCGCGCGGCAAGCGATGCGCAGCCGATCCGCATGGAATTCACGCTGCGCCGGAACGCCCCCGCCCGCCTGACCCTCTCCTGCGATACGGCGGCCGTTTCCGTCGACGGAGATCCGCCGGACGAGGCCACCGGACGCCCGCTCGACTGCGACGCGGTCACGAAAAGCCTCTCGAAGCTCGGCGGAACGGGCTTCACCCTCGATTCCCCCGATTCCCTGACCGCCTCCCTCGACGACGGCCTCTGGATGCCCGTCAGCCGCCTGAACGATCTCAGACGCCGGGCCGTGGACGCGCTGCGGGAAGCGCTGGCTTCCGTCCCCACCGAACCGGCGCCGCACCGTGAGCCCCCCGTCCCCGCCCCGTATCAGCCGCCGAAGACGCCGCGCTGCGAGACCGATCCCGCGTGGATCCTCTCCCCGGCCGACGCGGCCATCCTCGACGGAGATCCCGGCGTGCTCCGGGAAATCCTCGCCGCCTTCACGAGCGTGACCGTCTCCGCGTGGGACGTTCTGCGTGCGAAAGCCTCCCTCGACCGGCTCGGGCTCGAGGATCCCCCGGAGATCGCGGCGTCCCTGCCCGTCTTCCCGCTCCCGGACGAGACGCTCGCCGCCCTGTTCGACGACGCGAGGGCCGCCGGATGCCGCCGCATCGAATGCCATACGCCGGGGCAGGTCCGTGCCGCGCGCGCAGCCGGATTCACGGCGGATTCATCCTTCCGCGGGAACGTGACGAACGCCGCCGCTGCGGAATTCTACCGCTCGCTCGGGTGTGACGGGATCGCCGCCTCCCCGGAGCTGCCCTGCGCCGCCGTGCGATCCCTCGGCCTCGTCCCGATCGTCTACGGCAGGATCCCCGTCATGACCCTCGCCAAATGCGTCCTCGCGGCGGGGAACCGTTCCTGTGTCGGACGCGGCGGAAGAGTCGCGGACCGCATGAAAGCCTTCTCCTGCCGCGGGGCCCTCACCGACCGCATGGGCGCGCGCTTCCCGGTGTTCGGCGAGGCGGACTGCGTGAACACGGTCTACAACGCCGTCCCCATCTGGATGGGCGACCGTCTCGATGCCCTCCGCGGCGCGCCTGCGCTGATCTTCTCCTGGACCGACGAATCGCCGGAGGAACTCCTCGACGTCGTGCAGCGATACCGACACGGCGAGCGCGGCGAGGGGAGGAGGATTCAGAATTGAGAATTCAGAATGCAGAATTCAGACTTCAGAATTAAGTATTCGGAATCCGAATAACGAACAACAAAGCGTGAAGCGTTGGGGAGGAACCGCAAGCGGTTTTATTACAAGCTCGAACACGACCCGCTGCACCCTTGCCTGCCCCTCCGGGGAAGGTGGCGAGCAATTTGCCCGGCAAATCTGCGAGCCGGAAGGGGTGAATCGCTGAGGATCTGTTTCGTTCTTCCCGAAGGAAACCGTTGATGGTAACCCCCTTCCGACCGCCTGATTCGCCCGCGAATCCGCCGGTCACCTCCCCCAAGGGGGAGGCTCACGACGTGCCGCTGCACAACCGTTTATAAATTGAAACCGCTTGCGGTTTCTACCTCAATTCTGAATTCTTCATTCTGAATTCTGAATTCCGTTTACTCCTCATTCCAAAGAATCAACGACAAAATCAAGGAGCCCCCATGTCCTCTCTCCCCGTTAAATTCAAAAAACTCCGCCCGGATGCCAAAGTCCCGGCGTATCAGACCCTCGGCGCGGCGGCATGTGACCTCTCGGCGGCCATCGATGCCCCCCTCACCGTCGAACCCGGCGCGCGGACCCTCATCCCGACGGGACTTGCCCTCGATTTCGGCACATCCTCAGCGGATGGATCGGTGGTCGCCCTCATCTTCGCCCGGAGCGGTCTTGCGGTGAAGCGCGGCCTCGCGCTCTCGAACGGCGTCGGCGTCATCGACGCGGACTACCGGGGCGAGATCAAAGTCGCCGTCGTCAACCTCGGCGCGGAGCCCGTCACCGTCGAACCCGGCGACCGCATCGCGCAGATGGCCTTTTTCCCCGTCCTCCGCGCGGCGTTCGAGGAGGTCCCCGAGATCTCCGACACCGAAAGAGGCGCGGGCGGGTTCGGGCATACGGGCGTTTAAGAGAAATTTTCCGAAAATACAGAATGACAGCGGCGTGCCGCTGCAAGGAGGAACGATGCGTTCAAAATCGTTTTGGCTATATCTCTTCCTCACCCTCGCGGGGATCGTCGTGGGCGGACTCGTCGCGGAGATCACGGCGGGGGTCCCGGCCCTTTCGTGGCTCTCCTACGGGCAGGGCTTCGGGACGGAGGGTCCGGTCGTCCTCAATCTCACCGTTCTGTCGCTGACCTTCGGGATCTACGTCAAGATCACGGTTTCCACAGTGATCTTCGTCGCGCTCTCCCTCCTGCTCGGCCGGCTCGTGACGAGGAACTGACCCATGCATCATACCGAAATCATTCTCGCGTCGGCCTCTCCCCGGCGGCATGAGATCCTGACCCTCGCGCGGATCCCGCACCGGGTGCTGACGGCTCCCGCGGACGAGAGCGCAATCCCGTTCCCGGCGGGTGATCCCGGGGAATATGTGATCGCGCTCGCGCGGCTGAAGAACGACGCCCTCTTTGCGGCGTACGGGGACGAGATCGGGGACACCCCGGTCCTCTCGGCGGATACGGTCGTCTGGTCCCCCGCGATGAAACGGCCGCTCGGCAAGCCGAAGGACGCGGACGACGCACGCCGGATGCTGCGGGAGCTCTCCGGCCGGGCACATGAGGTCTGGACGGGCGTGATGATCCGCTCGGGCGCGCGCTCCTCGGCCTTCGCCGTCTCGACGGAGGTGCGGTTCCGGCCGCTCTCGGAGGAAGAAATCGACGAATATGTGAACAGCGGAGATCCGCTCGACAAGGCGGGGGCGTACGGCTATCAGAGCGGCGCGTGCGTCTTCGTGGAAGAGATCCGCGGGGATTATTACAACGTGGTGGGGCTGCCCGTGTGCCGCGTGGCCGAAGAGCTGGCGCGGATGGGATTCTGAGCCCCGAAGGATGGAGGAAAGACGATGAAAACAATCGGAATTGACCTCGGAACGGCGAACACGCTGGTCTATCTCAAGGGCCGCGGGATCATTCTGCGCGAGCCGTCGGTCGTGGCGGTGGAATCGAAGACGAAGAAGGTCGTGGCGGTCGGGAACGAGGCGAAGCTCATGCTCGGCAAGACGCCCGGCTCGATCACGGCGATGCATCCCCTGAAGGACGGCGTGATCGCGGAATTCGACGGGACGGCGGCGATGCTCAACCACTACTTCAAGAAGGTGTCGGGGAGCACGATCTTCAGCCATCCGCGCGTGATGGTGTGCATCCCCTACGGCGTCACCGAGGTGGAGCGCCGCGCGGTGGAGGACGTGGCTCTCGCGGCAGGCGCGCAGTCGGTCGCCCTCGTCGAGGAGCCGAAGGCGGCTGCCCTCGGGAGCGGACTCCGCGTCGACGACCCGCGCGGTTCCATGATCGTGGACATCGGCGGCGGCACGACCGAGGTGGCGGTCCTCTCGCTCGGCGGCATCGTGCTCTCGAAGTCCCTCCGGACCGCGGGCGCGGAGCTCGACGAGGCCATCACGGGCTACATCAAGCGCAAATACAACATCCTCATCGGCGAGACGACGGCGGAGCTTCTCAAGAAGCGCATCGGAAGCGCGCATCCGGCGACGGACCGCGGCGCGATGGAGGTGCGGGGGCGGAATCTGCTCTCGGGCCTGCCCGCCGTGGTGACGGTCCGGTCGGGCGAGGTGCGCGAGGCGATGCAGAACGAGCTGCAGCAGATCGTGGAGGTCATCCGCAACACCCTCGAAAACACCCCGCCGGAGCTCGCGTCCGACATTTACGACACGGGCATCATGCTCTCGGGCGGCGTCGCGCTCCTGGCCGGCATCGATCTGCTCATCTCCCGCGTGACCGGCATCCGCACCGTCGTGGCGAAGAACCCCATCGACTGCGTCGCCGTCGGCATCGGCCGCTACATCGAGAACGGCGACAGCGGAGGCGTCAATTACCGGAATAAATAGTGAAGGGCAGCTGTGCAGCGGATCCTCCCGACCGGCCGCACGAACGTGATATTCTGCCGCATAGTTTCCCGCCTCCCCTCTTGCCTCTTCCTTCTTACATCAACAAAAGATTCGGACAAGATCATGAAACAATTCTTCCAGTCCAAATTCTTCTACATCGTCACCGTCATCGCGCTGCTGTTCTGCATCGTGCCGACGGTGCTTGCCTCGATGGGGGCGACCTTCGTCCTCCGCGACGCGGTCAACGGGCTCCTCACGCCCTTCCAGAAGTTTTTCAATTACGCCGCAGACGCCATGGACGGCTTCGCGGGGTATTTTACCCGTTTCGACGCGCTGGTCGAGGAGAACAATCAGCTGCGCGAAGAGGTGGCGGAGCTCAAGACGCAGATCTATGACTCCACCGAGCGCGAGGAGATGTACGCGTGGATGGCGGACTTCCTCGAAATGAAGCGCGTGCACACGGACTACAAGATGCTCGCGGCGTCGGTCACCGGACGGGAGAGCGGAAACTACTCGAAGGCGCTGACCATCGACGTCGGCTCGTCGGCGGGCGTGGAGATCAACATGCCCGTGGTGACGTCCGAGGGCATCGTCGGGCGCGTCACCGAGGTCGGGCACAACTGGGCGAAGGTGACCACCATCGTGGAGCCGAACTCCTCCGTCGGCGCGTACGTCGAGCGCACGAACGATCTCGGCGTGTGCCGGGGCGACTTCTCCCTCGCGGCGGACGGGCTGATCCGCCTGAACTACCTGCCGGGCGATTCCGAAGCGGCCGTCGGGGACCGCATCCTCTCGAGCGGCTACGGCAGCGTCTACCCGCGCGGTCTCGTGATCGGGTACATCGACTCGGTCGAGATCAACCCCTACACCCGTTCGATGACGGTGCAGGTGAAATGCGCCGCGGACTACAGCGACCTCTCCCGCGTCATGGTCATCACGGACTACGACATCACCGTCGTCAGCGCCGCGGACCTCGAAGGGTGAGGGGGAATTCAGAATTCAGAATTCAGAATTAAGAATTCAGAATTGGGCATGGAACCTTTCTGCATTCTTCGTTCACAATTCTTAATTCTTCACTCTTAATTCTTAATTCACTCGAAAGGGGGGCTCTCATGAAAAAGCGCGACCGGATGCTCATGAAATCCGAGACGGTGATCTCGGAGAAGGAAATCGATCTGCACCGCACGGAAACCCGTTCGCTTCGCCAGCGCATCAAGGCGATCATCGACGCGGACATCGCGGCACGCCTCGTGGTGTGTGCCCTCCTGCTCATTTTCTTCGCGCTTCTGCAGACCACGATCTTCGCGCGGTTCCGCATCCTCGGCGCGATCCCGGATCTCATGCTGCCGCTCACCATCGCGGTCGGGATGACCGAGCGGGGCCGGTGGGGCGCGATCTTCGGCATCGCCGCGGCGTTCGTGATCGAATCCCTCGGGGCCGCGACCGTATCGGTCCTCGCGCCGCTCTATATGCTCGCGGGCTATCTCGCCGGGTGTCTCACGGAGGAGCTCTTCCGCGACACGCCCGCGACCCGCGCCGCCTACACCCTCGCCGCCTGCTTCGTGCACATCTTCTTCACGCTCTTCACCCTGTACGCGACGGTCGAGGAGCTCCGCTTCGGCGATGCGATGCGGCTGGCCGTCCTGCCGGAATTCCTCGCGTCCCTCGTCTTCGCGCCGATCCCGCACGTCATCGCGTGGCTCGCCCTCAAGCCGTTCCATAAGCCGAGAGAAGAAAAAGTGCAATAGCGCGGGGAATGCCCCCGCAGGCGCATGACAAACGCGCCGGCACAAGCTCGTTCCCCCATCAGGAACGTTCAAATCCGACGGAGGTGTACGATGAATCAAAGACTCCCCCTTCTCCGCATCCTGCTGTCGGCAGCGGCGGCTGCACTTTCGGCGGTATGCGCCTATGCCCTATTGATGCGCTATCAAGATGTGTTCTCACAGCTTCCGCTTTATGTGCTTCTTGTCCCGATCGTCTGGCTGCTGCTGTTCACGGCGGCGTCCTTCAAACCGCGCCTGTGGATTCTCCTGACGATCCCGTACTTCTCCGTCGCCGTCACCATCGCGGTGTACAGCATCGTCAAGCATAGGTTCGACAGCGGCGAATGGACGGAAGAGGGCGTCCTCTGTGTGTTCTTCCTCATCGGAATGGGTTTTGCCTCGATCCTCTTTGCCGGGATCCGCCGCCTCCGCGCGAACAAACAGCCAACCGGCGTCCTGTGCGTACTTCTTGCCGCGTTCCTGATCCTGTTCCCGTACTACCTTTTCCGCGGCGATCCGATCTCGGCCTTTCGGGCAAAACGAACCCTCGACGGATGGATCGAAGAAAACCTCGACGAGGAGCGGTTCGAGCTACTGGGATTCCGTTTCGGATGGTTTGAAGAACGCGGCTTTTATTACGATATCCGTGACCGGCAAACCCACACCAGACAGCATCTCCTGTACGAACCCGCAAAAAACGGACAGTCCCCCGGCGTGTATGTTCCTGGGAAGACAAGACTTATCGCTGATCCGTTCACTCCTCATTCCTAATTCTGAATTCTTAATTCTGAATTCTTAATTCACCCTTATGCCAAACCACCCCATTTCATTCGCCCTCGCGCCCATGGCGGGCTTCACCGACGCGGCGTTCCGGCGGATCTGCGGCTCGTTCGGCGCGGATTACGCCGTGAGCGAAATGATCTCCGCCGTCGCCCTCACCCGCGATGACGCGAAAACCGCCGAGCTTGCGAAAATCACCCCCGGCGAGCCCCCCGTCGTCCTCCAGATCTTCGGCCGGGAGCCGGAGGTCATGGCCCGTGCCGCCGAGCTGCTCCTCTCCGGGGACTACCGCGGATGCTCCTACGCCACGCCGCCCGCCGGGATCGACATCAACATGGGCTGTCCCGTCAAGAAAATCGTCTCGAACGGCGAGGGCTCGGCCCTTATGCTCGATGCGGACCGCGCCGCGCGGATCATGTCGGCCGTCCGGGAGGTCTGCGAGCGTCACGGCGTCCCCGCGTCCGTCAAGTTCCGCCTCGGCTGGGATGCGGAGATCTCCCCCGAATTCGCGCGCCGCATGGCGGAGGCCGGAGCCCAGAAGATCACCCTGCATTGCCGCACCCGCGCGCAGATGTACGCCCCCTCCGCCGATCCCTCCGCCGCGAAACGCGCCGCCGACGCACTCCGGGACACGTCCGTCCCCCTTGTTGGCAACGGGGACATCTCCTCCCGCGAAACCGCCGCCGTCTATCTTGCGGGAGGCTGCGCGGAAGTGGCGGTCGGACGCGCCGCGCTCGGGGATCCCTGGCTGTTTCAGCGCCTGAAGCACCCCGAAATGCCAGACGACGCCCGCCCCTCCCTCGAGGAGATCAAGTCGCTCGTCCTCTCCTTCGTCGCAGACGTCGTGCGCGAGAAGGGCGAGGAACGCGGCGTCCGCGAATCCCGGTCCCGCGCGGCGTACTTCATCAAGGGTCTGCGCGGTTCCGCGGCTCTCCGCGACCGTCTCAACCACGCCGTGACGATGGAGCAGTTCGCCTCCGCCGTCGACGCGTGGGAACCGGAGAGAATTCAGAATTGAGGTAAGTTCTCATTCTTAATTCTGAATTCTGAATTCTGAATTCATCATTCCCCCTGAGGTTGTCATGAACTTTCTGATTTTATCCGTCACCGCGGGAGAAGGCCACAACTCGACGGCCCGCGCGATCCGCACCGCGCTCGAAGCGAAGGACGCCGACGCCGAGATCCTCGATACCCTCGAATACGTCTCTCCCGAGCTCGCCAAGGTCATCGCCGACGGTTACCTGATGGTCACCGAGCGCGCGCAGGGCGCCTACCGCATCGGGTACCGCCTCGCCGAAATGCGCCGCGTCAACGAAAAGCTCGACGCCATGCAGCTCGCGACGAACGCCCTCTCGAAGGAGCTCGTCGATTATATCCGCTCCGACCGCTTCGACGCCGTCGTCTTCACGCATCCCTTCGCCGGGATGATGTGCTCCACGATGAAGAAGCGCGGTCTGATCTCCAACCGCACCGTCGGCATCCTCACCGACTTCACCTTCCATCCGTTCTGGGAGGACTGCACGGCGAACGATTACGTCGTCACGCCGGATAAGCTGCTCCTGCCGCAGGCCCGCCGCAAGGGCTTTCGCGACGAGCAGATCCTCCCCTACGGCATCCCGATCAATCCGGCGTTCTCCGCCCGGACCCCGACGGAGGATGCGCGGCGGCAGATCGGCCTCGATCCCGCGCTCCGGACCTTCCTCGTGATGGGCGGCTCGATGGGCTACGGCAACATGAGCGAGCTCGTCTCGCGGATCGCGTCCCTCGACGTGGAGCGGGACTTCCAGATCATCGCCGTCGCCGGACGGAACGCCGAAACGAAGGCCGCTCTCGACCGGCTCGCCGAGAAGTCCGCGCGCAAAATCCTCGTGACGGGCTTTGTCGACTATGTGAGCCTGCTCATGGACGCCGCGGACTGCATCATCACGAAGCCGGGCGGCCTGACGACGAGCGAGAGCCTTGCGAAGAACCTGCCGATGATCATCGTGAATCCGATCCCGGGGCAGGAGGAGCGGAACACCGAATTCCTGCTCAACAACGGCTGCGCGATGGCCTCGACGAAGACCGCGCCGATCGAGGAGTGCATCTATCAGCTCCTGATGTCGGACGTGCGTCTCGAGGCGATGAAGACCTGCATTGAAGCCGTCGCCAAGCCGGACGCCACGGACGACCTCGTGCGGTTTCTCATCAATCTGGCGCACACACCGCAGATCGGGTGAGCGGGCGGTGCCCGAGGACAGAAAGAGCGCGTGTTGAAGGTGCACGCGGAGAAAGTACTTACGCCGTTTCTCCTGTCAGCGCGCTGATGCTTGCGGATTGTGTATCGGCGAGGCCGATTGCTTTTTTCGCCTACGCGGCTGGCGGACAAGAGGCCTCCGCAGCCGGCCTCTTGCCAATCACCGCCGCCCAAGGCCGTTCCCGCCTTGGGAATCCACCCTGCCTCAGGTTCAACCTCCTTTCTGCTTCGGAAGCG
>JAFPWV010000234.1 GCA_017412675.1 Clostridia bacterium | reverse complement strand
CGGTAGACGCCGGTGAGGACCTCGGTGCGCGCGGACTGGCTGTTCTCCGATCCCGTGATCACGGGCCCGGACGTCTTGCCGTGGTCCGGCGATCCTCCCCGGCATGCCGGAAGAGCGAGGAGACAGAGCGCGAGAAGAAAAGCGATGCAAGCGTGTTTCATAAGAGCTCCTTTCGTTGCGTTGAGCGAGGGGGAAATTCGGAATTCAGAATTCAGAATTAAGAATTCAGAATTCAGAATTGGATGAGACGAACAATTACCCGCTTTCCTTTCGGCGTTGGGCTGCACGATATGTGTCATTGCGAGGGCGAAGCCCGTGGCAATCCGTACTCTTTCACGAAACTGGTGCTGGTTGGCGTTGCTATCCAGCTAAAGCTTGTCATTCCGAGGAAGGCGTCCTAAGACGCCTGACGTGGGAATCTCTCCGAAATTGAGGAGCACGATGGAAACCGGGTACCAATTTCGGGTCGCTGTGCATGACATGGTCACCAATTCTCTGCGTCCGTCTTCCGGTTTGGAGAGATTCCCACGTCGCGATTCTTGGGAATCGCTCCTCGGAATGACAAGCTGAAGTTTGACAATAAAGACAACCAACACCCGTCTCGTGAACGAATGTGGAGTGATGAGTTAGGAGTGAGAGATTAGATTTAATAATTCTTAATTCTTCATTCTGAATTCTGAATTCTCTCTTAACGACGCGAAAAATCCCGAAAGGTTTCGTCATCCTTCCGGGATTTACAGAAATTTCACAAATTGCTCAGCCGATCTTGCCCATCCGTCCGGCGAGCTCGCGGATGTAGGACGGCGCGCTCCCGCAGCATCCGCCGACATAATCGACGAAATCGAGCGCGGGCATCACACCGTCGGCAAACGCCTTCGCGCTGAACGCCGCGGATTCGGTGCCGTCCGGGTTCAAGACGGGCATCCCCGCGTTGGGCTTGAAGAGCAGCGGGATCGTCGTCTTCCCCTCGAACTTTCGGATGATCGGGACCGCGAGATCGGGGCCGAGGGAGCAGTTCATCCCGATCGCGTCGACGCCGAGGGGCTCGAGCTCCTCGATCATGTCGTCCGGGGAGTTGCCCATCATGGTCTTCCCGAGCCGCTCGAACGAGAGGGAGCAGAAGACCGGCAGGCCGTATTCCTTCGCCTTTTCCGCCGCGACGCGCAGCATGGCGAGATCGATGAAGGTCTCGAGGAAGATGAGATCGGCGCCAGCCTCCACGCCCGCGGAAAACATTTCATCATAGATCGCGGCGACCTCGTCCTCTTCGAGATCCCCGTAGGGCTCCATCAGCTCGGAGAGCGGTCCGACGTCGAGACCCACCCGGATCCCGCGCCCGGCGACGGCGTCCTTTGCGAGCTTCACGCCCGCCGAAACGACCTCGCGGACCTCGAACGAGGAGGAGCGCGCGACCGAGGGTCCGTTTGCGCCGAACGTGTTCGAGAGGATGATCTCCGATCCGGCGTCGGCGTATTCCCGGGCGATCTCCGAGACGATCTCCGGGTGCGTGAGGTTATAGGTCCAGACGGGCTCCTTCTTCCAGCCGTGCGCCTCGGCCTTGGCCCAGAGCGTCGTGCCGATCGCGCCGTCGAGAAGGGTGATGTTCTGTTTCATGTGGGTTCCTCCGATCATGGAATGATGGTTTTGTATGATTATACACCATCCGGCGGGATTTGTCCAGAGGAGGGGGAAAGAATTCAGAATTCAGAATTCAGAATTAAGAATTCAGAATGAACTGAACCGAACGTTATCCTGCTGAACTTTCGCCGTTGAGCTGCACGATATGTGTCCTTGCGAGGGCGAAGCCCGTGGCAATCCGTACTCTTTCACGAGACGAACCACCATTCTTGATTGCTTCTTCCTTCGCGCAGGGGACGCGGATTGCCACGTCACAGGTCGGGTGACCTGCTCCTCGCAATGACACATGATGTGCTGTGCGAAGCCGTCACCCTTTGCCGTTACGCACAAAGGCAACATGTTCTCTCCACGGCAGCCGTCAAAATGAACGAGTGTCCTTGCGAGGGCGCAGCCCGTGGCAATCCGTACTCCTTCACGAAACTGGTGCTGGTTGGCTTTGCCATCCAGCTAAAGCTTGTCATTCCGAGGAAGGCGTCCTGAGACGCCTGACGTGGGAATCTCTCCGAAATTGGGGAGTACGATGGAAACCGGGTGCCAATTTCGGGACGCTGTGCATGACATGGTCACCAATTCTCTGCGTCCGTCTTCCGGTTTGGAGAGATTCCCACGTCGCGATTCTTGGGAATCGCTCCTCGGAATGACAAGCTGAAGTTTGACAATGAAGCCAACCAACCCCCGTTTTGTCAACGAATGTGGAGTGATGAGTTGGAAGGGGGAAGTTAAATTGAATCCATTCTTAATTCTGAATTCTTCATTCTGAATTCTGAATTTTCCACTCCTCATTCCCAAAGAAAGGGGCCTTTTCATGGACGCGGGCAAGTGCATCTCCCTCTTCATGCTCCTCTTCGCCCTCATCGGCGCGGCGGATCGGGCCATCGGGTGCCGTTTCGGTCCCGGCAAGGCCTTCGAGCGCGGATTCGAGGCCGCGGGCACCCTCATCCTCGCCATGATCGGCCCCTTCGCGCTCGCACCTCTCATTGCGAAGCTCCTCGCACCCGTCGTCACCCCGGTCTGCCATCGCATCGGCATCGACCCGTCCGTGCTCGCGGGGCTCCTCCTCGCCGACGATTCCGGGGGCTGGCCCCTCGCGCTCGCCCTGGCTGAGGATCCCGCCGTCGGACGTCTCAACGGCTCGGTCGTCGGGAGCACCATGGGCTGCGCCGTCATGTTCGCCTTTCCCGTCGGATTCGCCCTCACCCCGAAGGCGCGCAAGCCCCTCCTCGCAAAGGGCCTCGCCATCGGGCTGTGCACAGTCCCCGTCGCGTGCTTCGTCGGCGGGCTCTGCCTCGGCGTCGGATTCGTCACGCTCTGCCGGAACCTCGTTCCGCTCTTCGCCGTCTCGGCGCTCTTCGTCGTGGGCCTGCTCTTCGCCGAACGCGTGACCGTGAAGATCGTCACCGTCTTCGGGTACGTCCTCACCGCGATCCTCACCGCCGCGCTCGCCGCCGCTATGGTCATCAAGGTGATGAACTGGGAGGTGGAGAGCTTCGGCACCTTCGACGAGGGGATGCTCATCATCGGCCAGATCGTGATCTTCCTCGCCGGGGCCTTCACCGTCCTCTATTTCCTCGAAAAGCTCGGCAAGCCCCTCTTCGAGCGGATCGGCCGGCGCGGGGGCATGGACGGGGCCTCGATCCTCGGACTCATCACGACGTCCGTCAACGCGATCCCGATGTTCGGCATGACGAAGGACATGAACGACCGGGGGCTCGTCGTGAACGCGGCGTTCCTCGTCCCGGCGTCCTTCATGATCGGCGACCACCTCGCGTTCCAGCTCTCCGTCGATCCGACGACGGGGGTGCCGCTCATCGTGGGCAAGCTCGCGGGCGGGATCGCGGCAGTTGCCCTCGCCCTGCTCCTCACGAGGGAGAAGAAGGCTTAAGGGATTGCGAACGCGGAGAGAATCCCCTCATCCGGCCTTCGGCCACCTTCCCCACGGCGGGGGAAGGCAACAAAGAGGGTGCGCCGCGTTTCTGAAACCGGCATCAATACGCCATTGCTTCTTCGCTCGCATAGGGGAGCGGATTGCCACGGGCTGCGCCCTCGCAATGACACAATCAGATGCAGTTGACAGTTCGTGGATGCAGCGGTTACGCGAAATGGCTGCAAGATAAATAAACGAGTGTCATTGCGAGGAGCAGGTCCCTCGACCTGCGACGTGGCAATCCGTACTCCTCTTTCAAGAGCTGTTTTCGCTCCCCGGCCGTATGAGGGAGTACGCTCCCCGTTTGCCGTATTTGAAAAGGATTTGCGCCAAAGGAGGCCGTCATGACCATCATCCCCTGCGCCACGGGGCTCGCGCGTCCCGTCCGCCTGTCGGAAGCAACCAGACGCTTCGCCCTCGAAAGCATGAAGGGGAAGTACGGCGATGAAGCGCGCGCCTGCCCCGCCGTCTCCCTCGACGGGATCGCGGATTTCGAGACGCTCTCCCCCGACGAACAGTACGCCCGCGCCATCGAAGCGATCGCCGCCGAGTGCCCGCTGCGGTTTGTATCGGGCGAGCGGATCATCGGATCGGCGACCCTCGGCGCGGCCATCGACCACGTCGTTCCCGCCTTCCGCGAGGGACGCGCCGTCCTCTCCTCCGTCAGCCATGTGACCCTCGGCTTCGGGCGGATCCTCTCGCTCGGTCTCGACGGCATCGAGGCGGAGCTGGACGAATACGCCGACTTGCCCTATACCGCCTATCTGAAACGCGCCGCGGCGGCCTTCCGTCTCTGGCATTCCCGTGTCCTCGCGGGGGCCGAAGAGAAGAACCCCGCCTGCCATGCGCTCCTCGAACGCGTGCCGATGAAGCCCGCCCGGACCTTCTACGAAGCGGTTCAGAGCCTCTGGATCACCTTCGCCTTCACCCGGCTGTGCGGCAACTGGCCGGGGATCGGGCGGATCGACGAGATGCTCGGGCCGTACCTCGAGGCCGATCTCGCCGCCGGACGCCTCACGCTCGACGAGGCCCGGGAGATCCTCGCGCACTTCTTCATCAAGGGCTGCGAGTGGATCGTGACGAATACCCCGGTCGGGACGGGCGACGCCCAGCACTACCAGAACATCGTCCTCTCCGGCATCGGCACCGACGGACACGACGTCACGAACGCGGTGACCTACCTCGTCCTCGACGTGATCGAAGAGCTCGGCATCTCGGACTTTCCCGTCACCGTCCGGCTGAACCGGAACACCGACGACAAGCTCCTCCAAAGAATCGCCGAGGTCGTGCGGTACGGGGGCGGCATCGTCGCGGTGTACAACGAGGATCTGATCCTCGAATCCCTCGCGGGGGCGGGTTATCCGGCAGAAGAGGCGCGCCGCTTCGCCAACGACGGCTGCTGGGAGGTGCAGATCCCCGGCAAAACGTACTTCATCTACGGCCCCTTCGACGGGTATTCGCTCCTCATGCGCGACGTGATCGGCCTGCCGGACCATGTGCGGGACTTCGCGAGCTTCGAGGAGCTCTGGGAGGCCTACGCCGAACGGCTGCGCAGCTATGCCGACGAGGTCTTCCGGGCGGTCTCTGCCGGGCGCGGTTATTACGATGAGGCGGGCGCGTGGCATTGGAAGAACAGCGGACCGCCGTGCGCCCTCGTCTCGCTCTTCACCGAGGACTGCGCGAAGAACGGCCGGTCGTATTACGAGGGCGGGCCGCGCTATACGGTCTTCTCCCCGCACATCGGCGGCGCGCCGGATGCGGGGAACAGCCTGCACGCCATCGACGTCCTCTGCTTCCGCGAAAAACGGATCACCTTCCGCGAGCTCACCGAGCTCCTCCAAAATGACTGGGAGGGGGCGGAGGCGCTCAGACAGTACGCGAAGGAGCGGATCGTCTACTACGGCAACGACGACGCGGAGGCCGACGGGTACGTCACCCGCATCCTCAACACCTTTGCCGACGCGGTCCTCGCCCACGCGCACGAGACCCCGGTCCTCTTCATCCCGGGCGTCTCCACGTTCGGCAGGCAGATCGAGTGGGCCCCGGGCCGGATCCCGTCTCCGATGGGGACGCGGCGGTGCGCCATTCTCTCGGGCAACGCCAGCCCCACGCCGGGCACGGATGCGGAAGGGGCGACGGGGGTCGTCAAATCCTATTGCAGGGCCGATCTCAAGAAGCAGGTCTCCGGCGCGGCGCTCGACATCCGGCTCCATCCGACGTCCGTCTCGGGGGAGAACGGGATCGCGGCGCTCTGCGGCCTGTTCCGCACGTTTGTCGCGCTGGGCGGCTTCTTCATGCAGACCGGCGTGATCGACGCATCGGTTCTCGAGGCCGCGCGGGAGCACCCGGAGGAGTACAAGACCCTGTCGGTCCGCGTCTCCGGCTGGAACGCCCGCTTCGTCACGCTGAACCGCGAGTGGCAGGACATGATCATCGAGCGCACCAGCGGCGGAACGGTGTGAAATAGAGGAGAATAATCTTATGAAAACGGCAGTGGTTTATTATTCCCAGTCGGGCAACACGGAAGAAACGGCGAGGAAGATCGCCGCGATCACCGGCGCGGACCTCATCCGCCTCGAACCGGAGAAAGCCTTCCCGGACAAGGGATTCCGGAAGTTCTTCTGGGGCGGCAAGAGCGCGGTCATGGGCGATGAGCCTCCCCTGAAGCCGGTCAACTTCCGCGCACAGGACTACGATACCGTCATCCTCGGCACGCCGGTCTGGGCGGGGACCTTCTCGCCGCCGCTGCGCACCTTCGCCGGGCTGTACCGGGACGCGCTCGAAGGGAAGACCCTCGCGTTCTTCGCCTGCATGAGCGGGGCGGGCGCGGAGAAAGCGGCGGGGAAGCTCGCGGCCTTCCTCGGGATCGACGCCTTCTGCGCCACGCTCGCGCTCGTCGACCCGAAGGACAAGCCCGATCCCGCGAACGACGGGAAGATCGAAGCGTTCTGCGAAGCGGTGAAATAGAAAAAACGGGCTGTCGCAAATAGGGCAAAAGTTTTCGTCCACCTTTTTCAAAAGGTGGTAGGGTGTCGGGGCAACGCCCTGACCCGCACTCCGCAGAGTGCGGAACACCCACAACTTCCAGAGAGTTCCTCTTTTTGGTTCTTTTTCTCCTCGATAAAGGAGAAAAAGAACGCAGATACCGCTATGGAAAGAGAACGGCTGTCGCATTTCTCCGTTTCTTGGAGTTCATGCGACAGCCCCATTTTGTCTTGTGGTGCCGAACATGCGGCGATCCGG
>JAFPWV010000233.1 GCA_017412675.1 Clostridia bacterium | reverse complement strand
TACTTCTCCCGTGGCTCGGAATCCCCCGGGAAATGCGCCGTGGATTCCGTAAGACCGCTCCTCTCTTCCTGCACGGTGTGCTTGCGCTCGTGCTAATCCTGATCGCCGCGGGACTCACGTTCTCGACACCCGTTACGCAAGAAAAGACAGGAGAGGACGAGGTAACAAACACAGAACCGGATGCAGAGACCGGCGGATTCCTTATCATCACGGACGACACGGATGCGGCAGAGGCGCTCCGGGAATTCCTTCCGGAAGACGCGCCGGCAGGGATCGTCACCGCCAGACGCGTGCCTACCGATCTCACGATCCTGTCGTCGTATGAGCGGATCATCCTGCTCGGAGTGTCGGCCACCGATATGCCCGAGCGGCTGGCAGGTCAGCTCGCGCTCTATGTCGAACAGGGAGGATCCCTTCTGCTCTCCGCGAGCGACCACAGCTTTTCCCTCGGCAACATGCGCGGGACAGCTTACGAAACGTTGCTCCCCGTTTCCTTCGACTACACCGACGAGGAGGGGGAAAGCATCGCCCTCATGATTGTCCTTGACTGCTCAAACAGCATGAGCGGCGCGGGCTGGGGCTGGGGCAGCGCGGAGAACTTGTCCATGGCGAAGCAAGGCGCGATCCGGAGCATCGATACGCTGACGGCAAACGATATGGTTGGGATCGTCTCCTTCAACAGCACCGCAACTCTCCAGTCTCCGCTGACCCCAGCGACGGACACGCAGAAAGCGACGCTTTCCCGCGTGATCTCCGCACTCGGCACCTCCCGTGGGACCTATTACTGCGATGCGCTGGAACTCGCGTGGGAGGAGCTCGGACAATCGGACGCCCCGGTGCGCCACGTGATCTTCCTTTCGGACGGCGAACCTAGCGACTACGGCTACAACAGCATTGTACGGAACATGGCAGCAGACGGGATAACCGTTTCAACCATCGCGCTCGGATATTCCTCCTCCGTCCTTTCAGGGATGGCCTCAGATGGTGGCGGACGGTATTATGCCGTGACGAGCGTTTCCGAGCTTCCGGACATCATGCTGAGCGAGACAGAAACTGTGCTCTCCGATCCCCTGATCGAAGAGAAGACAGCGGTTACACTGCCTGACGGTCTGCCGACAGATCTTCCCCCGGTGGACGGATACCTTGGCACGACGCTCAAGGAGACGGCAGAACTGTTGCTTCAGACGCCGGACGGCGACCCGATCCTGGCGCGGTGGACACTTGGGGAAGGGGAGGCGGACGCGTTTGCGAGCGATCTCGCCCGATGGACAGATGGCTGGCGGGAGAGCAATACGGGGCGGCGGATGCTCCGTCAGATCCTCGCGATGGGGATCTCCGCTCCGGTGGAAGAAGCGGAGGAGATCTCATCCGACGCGCCGCCCATAAAGAATCTCCATGATCTGCTCCTGCCGCTCGCCCTTTTGCTCCTCCTCGTCATGCTTGCAGACATCGCGATCCGCCGCCTTCGCTGGAAAGACATTGTGATGTTCTTCGGTCAAGGGTGAAGGTGGCTGGAAGTTCAACATTTCGACCCAAAACGACGATTAAGAGGTTGCGTCGATGTTGATGCAACCTCTTAATCTGACAGTCAGTCGTAAAGAATTCTGTTTAGTTTCGAAGCATGACAGACGCTTTTCCGATCACGGTGAAGCGTTTTGTTTTTTCTTTGAATGTGACGTTCACATCTTCCTTCACAGCACAGAGATGTTTTCGCTGTATTCTCCGACCTGCAGGCTGTATTCCGCCGGGTCGGTGAGGCGCTTTCCGTTGACAGCCACGTTCCGGATCGAGATATCCCGGCAGCCGAATTCGTTGCTGTACCCGGAGAAACCGAAACAGGGTCGGACGCTGCCGAATATCTGAATGTCTTCGAAGGTCAGTTTCCGGTTGATCCCACGGCGCGCGCCTCCTGCCGAGTATTCGTGATGATACAGCACGTCGGCGCGGATGACGGGCGGCACAAACCCCGGCGTCACCTCGCCGTAAGGTTCCGTATCCCGGTATTGATATCTTGGTGGAGGTATCACCTCGTCCATCTCGATCCGGATATCCCGCCAGGTCACATCATGAACATTCGCGTAATCGACGTTGCAGCAGTCGAGAGGCGTACCGCATACGTGGATGATGTCGCAATTCTCGAAAACGATGTCCGAGATTTCCTCCGCGCGGGTTTCCGCCCCTATTTCGAGGGCTTTTCCCCAGTCGTTCCAGATCACGCAGTCCCGCACCCGCACGTTCTGGAACACGTCGTATGCCTGCCCGTTCCGGTACATCGCCGCTCGAACCGCCGCCTCCACGTCCCCCTCATAATAGCAATCGAAGCCCTTCACGCAGATCGCGTCGTCGAAAGTTCGCAGGAAGCAATGCTCGATCTGTACGTCCTCGCAGTTGTGCATGTCGATCCCGTCGGAATTATACCGCCAGCATCCGATGATTTTCACGTTTCGAATCGTCAGTTTCCGGCATCCGATGGGGCGGATGTTGTACACCAGCGAATCCCGGATGGTGATCCCGTCGATCTCAGCGTTCGTGCAGTATTCGAGCTGTACAGTGTGTCGGCGGAATGCGTTGTTTACGGCGGAGTCGTTTTCCT
>JAFPWV010000232.1 GCA_017412675.1 Clostridia bacterium | reverse complement strand
CCGAGCCGCGTAAGGAACTGGCCAAGACCGCGCCGAAGATGATCCAGATGCACATTAATCCCGACAAGATCCGTGAAGTTATCGGCTCCGGCGTCGTTGCTGCGATCGCGGCCGTGATCTCTCTCGGCGGCTTCGCAGTTGCGAAGAAGAAGCACTAAGACAAACGCCTCACACCCGTGAGACGCATCTGACAATGACATAACAACCGCCGGCTCGCGAAGGGAACATCTCTTCAACGGGCCGGCGGATTGTTTTGTGTTTTGGGCCAAATGGCAGAAAGACGTATCATCGGATCCCGCCGAGGCGTCGGTATTCCGCTGTGAAGCGCAGGATCGGCATGCGCGGGAGACGGCCTTCCTCCCCGATCAGGAAGAGATAGACCGCCCGGTGCGATACTCCGTCCTTCACGGCTTCGGCAACGACGGCAAAGGAATCGCACGCATCGGGAACGGGGAAGCGCACACGATTGCCGCTGAGCTCCGGCTGGACGCGGAACGATTCATTGTCGGCGTCCGGAAGCAGGGAGAAGCCGTCGCGGTACGCCCGTACCGACACGGAATCCGCGCCCGTCCCGCAGTCGTCGCAGAGGAACGCGGACCCCTCGAAGATCTCGCCCGCGCGCCATACCAGCCGGTCATAGCGCAGCGTCAGACGGAGGGGTTCCTCGGCGTCGTGCCAGAAATACATCGCGAGCTTCGGATTCCCGTAATAGTCGACCATCGACGTGCACGACACATTCGGCCACGGCTCGTTGAGCTGCCAGACGATGGCCCCGACGCTCTCCTGAAGCTTTGGCGCGAAGAGCTCTCCCGGGGCAAGGCGGGCAGGCTTCGACGTCTTTGCCCGGCGCCGATGCGCTTCGACGGCGTAGCGGATGCCCTCGGCCTGCAGATACTGGCTGAGATCGCAGAGCTCTTCGAGGTCGTCGATCTCCCCGAACAGCGGGCGCTCCCGGTATGAATAGGTGTCCCACCACTCGCCGTGATGCCGCCACGTCAGGTTTTCCGCCATCGTCGTGACCTTCTGATTCTCGGGGGAGAGGACCGTGCGGATCGCAGCGATGTTCGACATGCCGTCCACGCCGAATTCGCTGTGGAGCAGGATGGTGGAGCGGTTATAAAGCTCGTACTGCCCGCGCACACCCTCATATTTCCACGGCCCGTGCACGTCCTGATTCCGCTCGGGACGGTCGGGATCGAACCACTCCGTCGGGCCGGACGCGGAGGTCGGCAGCATCAGGATGTCCGGCGCGAGCTCGCCTGCGATCCGCTGCAGAAGGGCGATGTTTTCATCCTCGTAGGTCGAAGGGATCCCGCTCTCGTCCATCAGCTCGTTCCCGCCGCTCAGGAAGGTCAGGGAGACGTGATTTCGCTTCACGGGCAGCGCTGCACGGGCGGTGTTTTCGATCAGGGTGAGGAACTCCGGCCGCTTCGAGGGGATGTTGTCGAGCCCCGAGGAGGACTGGATGAACTCCTGCCAGACGAGGATGCCGAAGGCGTCGCAGAGATCGTAGAAATCCTCGCTCTCGATCACGCCGCCGCCCCAGACGCGGATCAGGTTGACCCCGGCGTCCCGGGCGATGGTGAGCAGCTTTTCGAGGCGTTCGCGCGTCACTGTGCCGATCCGGTGGTCGAGCGGAGTCATGTTCACGCCCTTGAGGTAGACGCGCCTGCCGTTGACGACCGGGATGTACGGCAGCACGTTCGGATCGGCGCAGTCCGGCTTTTGATAAGCGATGGTCCGCAGCCCGACACGGAAGGTCTTCTCGTCGTCGCGGGTCGTGAGCGTCAGATCATACAGCGGCTGACTGCCGTACCCGTTCGGGAACCACAGTACGGGGGAAGGAACGGCGAGTTTCAGCTCTCCGGTGGAAGTCTCTTCTTCGGCAACCGTCTCGCCGTTTAAGGCAAGTGTCGCATGAAGGACGGGATTCTCCGCCGAAACCGAGAGCCTGCCGCTGCCTTCGTACCAGATCCGCACGTCCCGGAGAGGATCGGAGCAGACGTCGAGGGAAACCTCCCCGTAGAGCCCGAGGTTGACAAGGCGCGTGCCGAAATCCCACTTGTAGCCGAAGCGGGCCTTCTGTGTCCATGTACGGCTGGTGTAGCCGATCTGCCCCATCTCATCCGGCGCGCTCTCCAGCACGACCGTGAGCGTGTTCTCACCCTCGCGGAGCCGGTCCGTCACATCGACGATCAGCGGGACGTACATCCCGACGTGCTCGGCGATCTTCTCGTCGTTGAGATAGACGTGCGCGTGATAATCGATCCCCTCGAACACGAGCCGCACGCGACGCCCGCCGGTTTCCGGCTTCCGAAAGACCGTCTGATAGCTCCAGAAGCGGTTTGCCACCCACTCGCAGAGGAGGGAATTCTGCTCGAAGTACGGATCCGGGATCAGACCCGCGCGCTCGAGATCGTCGTAGACGCTGCCCGCTACTCGGGCGGGGATGCGCGGCGTGACGGCGGTGAATTTCGCCCCGGTCTCGACGGAATGCCCCTGCATCACGGTGTAGGGCCACGAGCCCGCGACGGTCCAGTTTTTCAGCGGTATTCTCACGGTTTGCCTCCTCACGCCCCGTTCGTCTCCGGGCATCGCCAGTCAAAGAGCGGCTCCGGTTCCGGGAAGGGCGTCTTCATGAATTTCTCCGATTTGAGCGGCGTGCCGTCCTTTTCCCGCTCGATCACCTCGATCAGCATGGCGAAGTCCTCCGGCAGGTGCGCGTGTCCGCCCTTGCGCCAGTACCAGAGCACGTTGTCCTCTTTGCCGAAGAGCTTCCAGACCTCCCGCGCGGCGATGTCCGTCATCCAGGAATTCACCGGGCCCGCCCAGATATCGTCCTCAGCTTCACAGTCGAACAGCACGCGCGGCGCGACCAGGGCCTTGAGGAAATGGGAATCGAAGGGAAGGGCGGCTTCGTCGTCCTCATAAGCCTTGAGCCCCGGTCCGAACCAGTCCGGGAAGGCGTTGACAATGTCCTTGAGCGTCTCGCTCCGGGCAGTCCTTCCGTCGGAGGTCTCGGCGGTGAGGTGGATCCGATAGCAGCTCCCGCTTCCGGCGCAGGTCGCATCGGGACAGACGATCGTCGCTCTCGGATCCGTGGCTCCCGCGAGAAGTGCCGCCTTTCCGCCACGGGAGAGCCCCGTGAAGGTGACCGAGGACGGATCGGCGATCCCGAGGGTGAGGACGGCGTCGAGCGTGCGGTGGAAGCCCCATGCCCAGGCCGAGAGCGCGCCGAAGGGCAGGTCCGGATAGGTCTCGTAGAGGTTTCCCGTGCGGCGCGGATTCCGCGTGTCGGGGACGATCTCGTCGCGGTTGAAGGTCACGAGCATGATCCCGTGCTCCCGGAACTGTTCAGCGGTCCGGGGGTCCTGCATACACGCGTAGCAGAGATCGCCGTCGATGACGACGGGCCACGGCGCCTGACCGGCCGGCCTGTGCGCGTAGATCGTCCATGCGACCGGATGTGCCCGCGTCCCGGTCCGGGTCCGCCAGATGTTCATTCGACCGGGCGTGTCGGGAACCGAGAGCGGCTCGATGTCGAGAAATTCCGGCTCCGGCGGCATCCCTCCGTACTGGAGCCCGACGACGGGATCCCAGAGCTCTTTTTTCCTCTCTTCCCAGTCTGCCGCCGTCTTCACGCGCCGTCCGTCGGCAAAGAGAAACGGATCCGGCAACTTCCCGAGGGTCTCGTAGGTCAGGATCTTCATAATGGCCTCCTGAATTTCTGATTTCTTCCGTTCCATGATACCACGGCCGGGCGGTCGTGTCAAGAGCCGGCGGATGATTGAGAAACGATTGCGGAAAAAACACCCTGCCGCGCGGCAAAACCGGCTTGCATCCGACACGGGGGTATGGTATAATACGGGTGAACGAAACCGTCCGCCTCTATGGCGCGAAAGGAGCAAATCATGACCCGCGAAGACTGCCAGGCGATCCTCGCACGCATCGCCGAGAAGACGCCGAAGAAATTCTTCCTCGACACCGACACCGCCAATGAAATCGACGACCAGTTCGCCGTCGCCTACGCGCTGCTCTCACCCGATACCGATGTCCTCGGCTTCGGCGCGGCGCCGTTTTTCAATCAGAATTCCGCATCCCCGGCCGACGGCATGGAGAAATCCTACGAAGAGCTCGTCCGGGTGCGCGACCTGACCCTGCCCGGATGCGCCGTTCCCGCTTACCGCGGCGCGGACCGCTATCTCCCCGACTGCGAGACGCCCGTCCCGAGCCCGGCTGCTTATGCCATCGCCGAGGCCTGCCGCTCCACGGACGATTACGTCTTCGTCGCCTCGATCGGCTGCTTCACGAACGCGGCGTCCGCATTGCTGCTCGATCCGTCGATCCGGAAGAACATGGTGGCGGTCCTGATCGGAGCGAACGACGCCGACCGGTACCGGAGCGCGAACGACTTCAACCTGAGACAGGACCGTGCAGCTGCGCAGGTGCTTCTCGGGAGCGGCGCGAACGTCATTCTGCTCCCGGCGACGGGCGGCACCGAGGTCCTGCACCTCACGGCGATGGAATGCGCCTACGCGCTCGAGGGCAAGAACATCCCCGTCGGGGACTATCTCACGGGGCTCTTCCGGCGCGACCACGGCGTCCCCTTCGGCACGGTGATGTCGACGACCCATATCATCTGGGACATCGCGTCCGTCGCCATCCTCACCCATGGCAAAGCCTTCTGGAACCCCGAGATCCGCGACGCGCTCTCCGTCGATGGGGAAGGGATGTTTACCCCGTCTCCCGCGGGCGGCGTGATGATCTACAACAAGGTCTACGAACGCGACGGCATCTTCACCGATCTCTTCCGCCTGATCGCGGAGAAAGCCGATCGCCGGGCGTCTTGAGCTGACCCGAAACCTGTCTGAACAAGGAGGCATGAATCATGCGTCTCGGCATTTCCGCATCCTTCCCGCACAGCTCACCCGAGGAGTGGGCAGAGCTGCATCAGAAAGCGGGGCTCGGCGCGGTCGTCTTTCCCCTGAACTGGAAGGCGAACGTCTCCGACATCGATCGTTACGCCGCGGCGGCGAGGTCCCGCGATCTCGTCATTTCGGAAGTCGGCGCGTGGTGCAATCCCATGGACCCGGATCCGGACAAGCGGCGGGAAAACCGGCTTCATTGCCTGCGCCAGCTCGAGCTCGCAGAGTACGTCGGCGCGGTCTGCTGCGTCAACATCAGCGGCGCTGTCGGCGAGGTCTGGGACGGCGGCTATGCGGAGAACTTCTCGGATCGGACCCGTGAGGAGGTCGTCTCCTATGTGCGGGATCTGATCGACACGGTGAAGCCCGCGCGCGCGAAATACGCCCTCGAACCAATGCCGAACATGATCCCGGATTCCCCGGCGGCGTATGAGACCCTGATCGCGGCAATCGACCGCCCGGCCTTCGGCGTCCACGTCGACATCGTGAACATGCTCTCGTCCCCGCGCGTCTATTTCGGCAACCGCGACCTGATCCGGGAGACGTTCTCCCGCCTCGGCTCCAAAATCTGCAGCTGCCACCTGAAGGACGCGATCCTCGAACAGCGCTTGACCGTGTCGATCCGCGAAACGCCGTGCGGCACGGGCGGGCTCGACATCGGGACCTACATCCGCGAAGCCGAGCGCGTCAACCCTGAGATGCCCATGATCATCGAGCATCTCTCCTCGATGGAGGAGTACGTCCGCTCGATCGCCTATGTGAAGGCACTCGTATGAACCGGTCCGAACTTATCGCCCGGATCGCCGCAGATACCGGGCTTCCGAAGAAGAAGGCATCCGACGCTCTCCGTGCGCTGCTCGACGCGGTCGAAGAAGCGGTCGCACGAGGGGAGTGCGTGACCATCGCGGGCTTCGGGACGTTCCGAACGCACCTGAGACAGCCCCGGAAGGATTGCCCGCGGATCGGGGAGCCAAGGAAGACCGCTCCGAAGCCGCGCCCGGTATTCCGGCCGGGAAAGGTCTTTCTCGAAACGGTCCGGGGAGAGCGGGACATGACGGCGGGATCCGGTTTTTGAAAATCTTTTCCAGGACGGCTTGACAACGACGGCGGAATCCTGTATAATTATTTCAAGACAAACGAGACATTTAAATATTTATCCTCGCGGTCAACATGACCTCCCCGGACCGGGCACTGAAGCACGCCGTCCGCCCCCGCCGCACAATCCAGCCGCGGCAATGAGAAAGGAAAACCGTTCATGAAAAAGAGAATCCTTGCCGTTCTATTGATCCTTACGCTCACCGCCGTCACCCTCTCCGGATGTGCCGGAAGCGGAGGACTGCTCAAGCAAATCCGGGACCGAGGCTACATCACCGTCGGCACCGAAGGCACCTGGAGCCCCTACACCTATCACAACGAAGCGGATGAGCTCGTCGGCTTCGACGTCGAGGTCGCCAAGTATATCGCGGATTACATCGGCGTGGACATCCGCTTCACCGAGACCGCGTGGAGCTCGATCTTCGCCGCGCTTGACGCCGGACAGATCGACATCGTGGCCAACGGCGTGTCGTACAACGAAGAACGTGCCGAAAAGTACGATTTCTCAACTCCGTATAATTATACGCAGTACGCCGTCATGACGCTCGCGGACAACGACTCGGTCAATTCTCTCGCGGACGTAGCGGGGAAGGTCTCCTCCAACGACCCGACGAGCACCATCGGTCAGTTCGCGGAGGCAAACGGCGTCATCTTCGACGAGGTGAAGGAAGCGGCGCAGGCGATCAGCGAGGTCAAGAACGGCCGCGCGGAGATCACGTTCAGCACGACGGTCGGCTTTGCGGACTACTTCAAGCAGCATCCGGAGGAAGCCTCCCTCTTCAAGGTCATCGTCGTCAGCGATCCCGAACCGGACGCCTACATCCCGGTCCTCAAGGGCAACGAAGACCTCGTCAAGCTCATCAACGAGGCGCTCGAGAAGGCGCGCCAGGACGGGACGCTCTCGAACCTCGCCCAAAAGTACTTCAACGTGGACACGACCAAGGGCTGAGCATCCCGATACCCTCAGACTGCCGGAGCCGCTCCGGCTGTTTGATTGAAACAAGAAATGAGTAACACAACCCATGAATGAACGCATCATCACCGAGCTGATCGATTCCTTCGGGAAGCTGTTCATGGCCGGTCTGAAGATCGCGATCCCCCTGACGCTGGCCTCCTTCTCGACGGGGCTTCTCATCGCCTTTCTCGTCGCGCTGGTGCAGATCGCAAAGATCCCCGTGCTCCGCTTTCTCATGCGGGTCTACGTCTGGATCATCCGCTGCACCCCGATGATCGTGCAGCTCTTCATCGTCTATTTCGGCCTGCCCAGCATCGGCATCCGGTTCTCCTCGTTCACGAGCGCGTGGATCGTCATGTCCCTCAGCGTCGGGGCCTACTGCTCGGAAACCGTGCGGGCCGCGATCGAATCCGTCCCCATCGGCCAGCTCGAAGCCTGCTACTGCGACGGGCTGACCTTCTGGCAGGCCATGATCCACGTCATCGTGCCGCAGGCGCTCAGGACCGCATTCCCGCCGCTGTCCAATTCGATCATCGGTCTCGTGAAGGACACGTCCCTCGCGTACAACGTCGCCCTGGTCGAGGTCCTCGCGACGGCGCAGCGAATTGCGTCGCGAACCTACGACTATTTCTGGCTGTACCTCGAGGCCGGGCTCGTTTACCTGATCTTCTGCTCCGTGCTGACCGTCGTCCAGCGGAAAGCGGAAGCAGCGCTCGAGAGGAGAAGATGAGATGTTCAGCCTGAAAAACGTCAACAAGAAGTTCGGCGGAAACGTCGTGCTCCGCGATGTCAGCCTCGACGTGAACCGCGGCGACGTGGTGGCGATCCTCGGCCCGAGCGGTTCGGGAAAGACCACGCTCCTGCGGTGCGCCGGATATCTGACCAAGGCCGACAGCGGGACCCTCGTGATCGGCGACGAGCAGTACGATATGAAGAAGATCTCGTCGAAGGATCTCAAGAGCTACCGGCGGCGGGTCGGTTTCGTCTTCCAGACCTTCAACCTCTACGGCAACAAGACCGCGCTCGGCAACGTGACGCTGGGACTCCGGGTCTCGCAGAAGATGCCGAAGGAGGAGGCCGAGAAGATCGGCAGAAGCCTGCTCGAGCGGGTGGGCCTCGCGGACCGGATGGACTACTATCCCTCGAAACTCTCCGGCGGACAGCAGCAGCGGGTGGCCATCGCCCGGGCGCTCGCGACGAACCCCGAGGTCGTCTTCTTCGACGAGCCGACATCCGCCCTCGACCCGGAGCTCACCGGGGAAGTGCTGACGGTCATCAAGCAGCTCGCGGACGAAGGCAGGACCATGATCGTCGTGACCCACGAGCTGGAATTCGCCCGCAAGGTCGCCACCCGTGTGGTCTTCATGGAGGACGGCGAGATTGTGGAGGAGAACACGGCGAAGGAATTCTTCGAGAACCCGCAGAAGGAGCGGACGAAGGAATTCATCACCAAATCCTCCACCTGGGCGGAGGTCAGCGCAGCCGGGAACGAATAACCGAAAACGAAACGCTTCACGCACCTTATCTCAACTTACCGGAGGCATCTATGTATCTCAGAAACGTCGGCATCTTCGTGAAGGATCTGGAAGGCGCGAAGGCCTTCTTCGAGAGCTATTTCGGCGCGAAGGTGCTCAAAACCTACGACGAGCCCGAAAACGGGTACTATTCCTACATCATGGAGCTGGACGGCCGCGGCTGGATCGAGCTCATGACCAAGCCGGGCGTCGTCGACATCGAGCGGGACCCGAACCGTCTCGGCCTCGCCCATGTCTGTATCTGCGCCGACACGCGCGAGCAGCTCAATGAGATCATCGCGCGGTTCAAGAAAGACGGCTATAAGATCCAGTACGAGCCCTCGAAGCCCGACGGTCCTGGCGAGGTCCGCGCCGTCACGTTCGAGGATATCGTCATCGAAGTGAATTACGGCTATTGACTGTCATCGGCCTGCAAACACAAAACCCCGGATGCCAGAACGGTTTCCGGGGCTTTTTCTGCGGATGGGAGTCCCTCCGAGAAGGGAAAGTCTAACTTGTTTCAAAACGGCTGCGATACGGTATCACGGGCGGGTTTTTGGCATCGAACCAAACAAAGAATAACAAAACAACAAGAGCCAAACAAGGGGGAGGGATTGCCCGCGCGCCCCGGATGTCAGGATGAAAACGGCATTTGCAAGGCGAGTCAGAGCGGCTGTCCGGTGAGGATGAACGACGCGAGATCGCCGAGTACGTCCTCTCCGATGTGACGCTCGACGGCGTATTCCTTTGACGCCTTCAGGATGTCGTCATAGATCGCGTCGACGAAGAGGTGGTCGCGGCCGGGGTATATCCGGAAGAAGGTGTTCTCCCGCCCGGCGAGGAGCGTCTCGAAGGCACGGAAGTCGTCATCCGCCAGCACCTGGAAGTCGCGCTCACCCTGCATGAGGAACGCGGGCTTCGCGCTGTCCAGCAGGTAATCCGCCGCGGTCCTCCGACCCATTTCCTTGAAGTAGTAGAGGGAGAGATTCCCGGCGAATTTCTTCGCTTTCGCCTCCTCGTCGCTCATCTCGTAGAGCCCGGCGAACTTCTTCGCGTACACCTTGTATTCGAGCCCGACGATCCGCTTGAGAAGGGATTTCCCGCTGCCCGCCTGCTTCAGCTGCCGCAGGACGATGTCTTCGAGACGGTACGGAGTCCCCGCCATGAGGATCATCCCGCAGACGTTCCCGCCCTCGGCGTCGATCCGCGGCGCGAGCATGGCGCCCATGCTGTGACCGATGAGAAAGACCCGTTCGGGGTTGACGCGCGGGTCCCGCTTCAGCATCGTGATTGCCGCGACGGCGTCGTCAACCGTCTCTTCCTTCACGGTGATGCCGGGCTTCGAGAGCTTCTTCGCGTGGGCATAGGTCCGCTTGTCATAGCGCAGGACGGCGATGCCGCGCTCCGCCAGCCCTTCGGCGATGTCCTTGAACGGCGTCAGCTTCATCACGCGCTCGTCCATGTCGCTCGGGCCGGAGCCGTGGACCAGAACTGCGCCGGGTACGGGGGAGGAGCAGTCGTCCGGGAGGGTCAGCAGCCCGTTCAGCGGGTATTCCGTTCCCGCGCCGACGATGATTTTCTCGCTTGTCATCGATATTCCTGCCTTTCATCGAGGGGAGGTTCATCGCTCCCATTGTATCACATCCCGCCGCCGTGCATAAGAGGGAGCGGGGATTTCGCGGATCCTGCCGCTGAGGATCGCCGCCGTTTTGGGGATGTCCGTTTCAATTCCTGTTTCTCTGTCAGATCCGGACCGTGATTTCGTTCCTTCCTTTTTTCGAGAGGGTGAAGGAGGCGGGAATTTCGCGCCCGTCGGCGTACACCCGGATCTCGTATTTGCCGCAGAAGCCCCGGAAGGAGGCAGTCCCGTTCTGCGCTTTCACCGTGACGTCGGTGTGCCAGTCCTCGCGGATCAGCTTTTTCAGGCGGCGGCAGGCGGGCTTCTCGCTCATGTCGAAGCGGAGCAGGCCGCCGTGATACACGTTTTCCCCGGCCTTCATATCCCCGGGCACGGCGTTGTAGGCGTATCCGTCTACGAAGTTCCAGTAGATGACCGCCTCCATCGCAGGATGGCTGAAAAACGCCGTGTAGACACCCTCGATCAGATCGGCCTGGATCTCCTCGTCCTCGTCGGAGGCGGAATAAGCCGGGATCGTCATTTCCGTGATCTGCTCCGCCAGCCCGAGAGGCGCGTAGGTGTCCATCAGTCTGAGCAGGATCTCCGGGTTGTACCGCGTTGCAGCCATCGACGGCTCGCTCGAGAGCGGGAAGAAGCTGTGAAACTGCATCCCGACGGAGTCGATGTGCCGGATGCCGCGTTGCATCAGACGCTCGATCTGCATGTAGTAGGCGTGGCGGTTGTTGTAGGATTCCGGCCACCAGATATTGTAGTCGTTGATGATGAGCCGGTTCGCCGGGAAATACCGGTCCGCCTCCCGAAAGCTCCACTCGACGAAATCGGGCTCATAGAAGAATGCCGATTTGCCCCGCTGCAGGGTCTCGTTGGTCACCTCGAAGCTCGGGATGGTGTCCGCGTACCGTTCGGCGATCTCACGGAACCGCTTGTCCAGCTTGCGCTTGTGCTCCTCCACCGATGCGTTCGCCAGCCACTGCGGGAGGAAGCTGTCGTAGTTCAGACAGTGGCATTTCGGCTCGATCCCATTCTCGCGGCAGTATTCCACGCAGAGATCGGGCGCGGGACGGCGGTAGACCCGGGGAGAATCCTTTGCGAAGCGGGGCTGTCCCTCCACGGGTTCGAGATCGCTCCAGTAAAACGGCACCGTCGCCAGATTGAAGATCTCGGGGAATTTCTGCCGGTACAGAGCGTTTTTCTCCTCGGTTTCAAATTCGTCCAGCATGAAGAGATTCGACCCGAAGCGGAATTCGTGATTCTTCTGCTCCGCCCGGACTGTGATGTCGTCCGGCAGGGGACGGTCCGACACGATCCGGATGACCGCGTCCCGCTTGCGGTTCTGCTCGATGCCGTTCTCGATGCGGGAGCGGACGGATTCCTTCTGCTCCCGAAAATACCTGAGCGCCGATTCCTGTCTGGTCATGATGCGCCTCCTGATACGCTGCTGATCGCTTACGGGATCATTATACAGGATCCGGGGAGAAATTGCAAGAGGATTTGGGCCGCTGCGCATTTTCTCCGGGCGGGATCGGGAGGAAACGGGCAAAATTATCCTCCCCCCCTTGCGTTCCGGCAGAGATCGTGGTATCATAAGGGAAAGGCGAGAGCTGGACGAAACTTTACAGAAACGAGGGTTTTTGAGATGAAAAGACAGCAGGCATTCGGCGGCGGCGAAAAGCTGCTCAAGGGCGGTCTTCACTGCCACACCAAACGGTCCGACGGCGCGGGCGAACCGGATGAAGTCATCCGCCTCCACGCAAAGAACGGGTACGATTTTCTCGCGCTGACCGACCATCGCTTTTACAACTACCAGAATTTTGCGCCGGAGGTCCCCATCACCATCATCCCCGGAATGGAATTCGATGGCACCTTCGCGTACGATCACGGCTTCCGCTGCTTCCACACGGTGTGCATCGGGCCTGCCAAGGAGGACGGGAACGGGTACGATCAGGACGAACGGGTGGATTCCGCGAAAACGACGGGCCAGGAGGACTACCAGCCCTATCTCGACGCGATCCACGCGAAGGGGAATCTGACCATCCATTGCCACCCCGAATGGAGCGGCACGTCCGCACGGTACTTTGAAAAGCTCCGGGGCAATTTTGCGATGGAGATCTGGAACAGCGGCTGCGCGCTCAACTGCCACATGGACCGGGACGCCGCCTGCTGGGATGAGCTCCTCGGGCAGGGCATCAAGATCTACGGTGTCGCCGTCGACGACGGGCACGGAATGCGCGACCACTGCAACGGCTGGGTGCGCGTCAGGGCGGAGAACAACATCTCCTCCATCCTCGACGCGCTGAAAGAAGGGAAGTTCTACTCCTCCTGCGGCCCGGAGATCTACGATTTCTATGTGGACGGCGACAAAGCTTGCATCGACTGCTCCCCGGCATCGGTCGTCCGCCTCCAGAGCGACATGCATCCGACGCGGATCGTCACGTCGGCCGACGGGTCGCTGACGCACGCGGAGATCGGTCTCGGCGGCTGGCCGGGTCATTATCGCTACGTCCGCATGACGGTGATCGACCGGGACGGGAAATACGCGTGGACGAACCCGATCTGGCTGGATGAATGACGGAACGGATGAGACCGCATCGGCCGTCCGGCGTGAAAAACCGGGCGGCTGCCTGATGACATGCGTTGTTTTCGCCGGAACTCTTGCGCGATTTCATTGCGTATGGTATAATGGATCCAAAAGAAATGCGGGAGGGGAGATCACACCGCAATACCCGCATCTGTCAACAGAACTTCGGGAAAGGAAACGGAGGAATGGCAAAGTATTGTTCAAAATGCGGCGAGGCGCTCTTGGACGGCGATCGCTTCTGCGCGCGGTGCGGCACGCCCGTTGTGAGCGCCGCTGCCAACACGCCGGGCGTACCATCGAGGCAGACTCCACCGCCATCACGGTCCGCCGTGCCGTCCTTTGAGGAGAGCGCGCGGATGACCGTCGGCACGGGCGTGACGGGAACACGGTCCGTCAGCGGGGAGATGCAGACCGGTGGATCCGTCGCGGCGTTCGGTCCGAAGGGCTGGATCAAGGGAACGACTGCCACCCTGCTCGGCGGGCTCGGCAACCTTCTCGCGGGCTTCTTCAAGGTCTTCACCAAGCCGAAAGCCCTTTTGTTCACCGTCGCGATCTCCGCCCTCTGGATCTGGCTCAACCACCTCCGCCTCTTCGAGGGACTCGAGGGGATCACGGACTACCTCTCGAAGTTCACCTACGCGGGCGGCGGCACGAACGGATCGGTCGTCGAGATCATCGGCGGGACCATCGGCAAGGGCGTCGTCGGCGCGGGCCTCTGCTCGATCCTCTACGGCGGGATCGGCAAGATGATCCGCGGCATCCGCAACATCTTCACGGAGCCCGGCTTCAACCTCGGCGCGGCGATCCTCGGCTTCGGATGTGCGGCGCTCGCTTATCAGTTCACGGCGGGCTTTGCCGGGTCGGGCGGCTTCATGGTCGGCGTCGCCGGCGCGATGATGGCCCTCGAGGCGCTCTCGATGCGGGAGGGCTTTCTCGTCAACCTCGCCGCCTCGTTCTCCTCACGGAAGGTGACAAACGGCCGCACGACCGGAAAGCGGCTCCTCCCGGGGCGGTACAAGGGATTTCTCACGGGAGCCGCGCTCGGATTCGCCGTCTGGGCGGTCCTGTGCTGCACCGGCGTCATGGAAGACCTCGCGCTCGACGTGTGGGGATTCATCTGGGACACGGTATCCCTCGACGTTCCGGAGGGGCTCGTGCCGTATCTGCTCCCGGCGACGTTCATCCTCGTCGGGCTGATCCTCAACGCCTTCGGCAGGGGCAAACAGACGGAAGGGGGGACGGCAGCATGACCAAGACGATCAAGCGGATCCTCGCGCTGTTCGCGGCGGTCTGGATGCTTTCCGCGCCTCTCGCCCTTCCCGCCGCGGCAAAGCAGGTGAATCAGACGGAAGATCCGGAAAAACTGTATGACGTCCAGTACGGCGAAGATTATTATGAAGCGATCGGCAATATCGAGAGTGAAAACGAATTCTGGTCGACACAGCCGTTCGATTCCTACTGGTCGGACAGCGGGACTTCGTTGTTTAAGGAACCTCGTTATGACAGAAAAAGATCCTGGGCGATCATCAATTCCTATTACGCCGGGAAAGGCGCACTCAACCAGAAAGCGCTCAACGGCGTAATTGGATACCTGGGGCTCGAGACGATCATGACCTGCGCTGTATTTACGGATGAAGAAAACTGGAACCTTGTCAAGCAGACAGACTCGACGTCTGGGACTCTCGCGGAAGTGATCTATGTCGGCGAGGTGATGTCAGGCGATACGATTTTCATTCAGGCGAACAGCTACGCCGCCGGAACGTATTACGCGCAGTACAAGCGGAACAAGACCTACACCCCGCAGAGCGATCCGGCATATCTCGAGGAATGGCGGGAGGAGCCAAACGAATACTGGGCGTTTTATACGAATATCCGCGCCGTGCAGAAGAACGGAGAATGGGCTCCCGACGCGGAGGAGTACGTCATCGAGAATCAGTCCCGCGACGCATATTGCTCCGGATGGCTTTATACCGTGAACGAAGGGGACGAGGTCATCTACGCGGACGCGATCGCAAAGGTCAATTTCAGCAATGAATATACGGGGTATCATGAGAATATCACCATCCGTTACCGTTTCAAGTTCGTCGTGATGGACAGCGGCGCGGACGTGACCCTGCCGATCAATACCCAGCCGACCGAACCACAGAGCTCGAATCCGGGCGGTCAGGATTCCGATCCCGGCCAGACCAGCGATGACGGGGACAACTGGTGGGACGGTCTCTTCGACGATGACAAAGAAGACACCGGCAGCACGGAGGTCGCCCCTCCCGAGCCGTCGAAGCCCGAGACGAAGCCGGAGGGAGAACGGCTCACCGAAAAGGAAGCCGCCTTCATCGGTACCGTCGGAGGCGCGGCGGTGATCGGTGCGGCTGCAGGCGCGATGGCGGGCGGCGGAGGACCGGAAGCATCCGGACCCGATCCCGACGCTGAGCTGAAACGCGAAGAAGAACGGCTGCGCCAGGAAGAGCTGAAAAAGCAGGAAGAGGCGGAGCGCGCGCGGCAGAAGGAGCTTGAAAGGCTGAAAAAGGAATACGCCGACCAGCAGCGCCAGATGAAGGAGTACGAGGAGCAGCTGAAGCAGGAGGCGAAGAAGAAAGCCGAAGAACACAAGCGGTACGTCGACCGTCTCTACAAGAAATACGGCGTCGACCCGAATCAGGAAAACGCCAGCAAGATCCTGCGCAATACGATCAAAAAAGAGCAGATCAAGAACGAGCAGGAGGCCGCCGCAGAGCTCGCGAAGGACGCGGAGTATGCGGTTTACGAGCAGCTTGCCACGGATCTCTCCAACTGGGCGGATATTTCTCTGGAGCTCTGTGCCAGCGTAACGGGCGATACCGGACAGGGTGTCCTCGCAGCCTACTATACGCTCAAAGGGACTGCGTCCCGCACGGCGGAGGCCATCGCCCGGATCGCTTACAACGGAAAATCCTATAAGGATTACGGCATCGGCGACTATGCCAAGGACGCGTGGGACCTCACCCATTCGGCGGTGCAGGGGACGGCGGAAGGCTTCGTCAAAGCCGGACAGGCCGTTACCAGCTACAACGACGCGACCGCCAAAGCCAAGCTGGCCCTGCAGGTCGGCGGAGAAGCGGCGAAGGAGATGTGGGATACCGCGCGCGCGGGAGGCGATTTTGTCGACGTCCTGAAAGCGGGCGCGAGAGGCACGACCAAGGGTGCGGTCAACGCGACGATCAGCTACACGCTCGACAAGACGGTCGGCAAGCTCGCCGGAAAGGGAAAGACCGTCGCGAATACCACCTTGAACAATTATCCGGGGCAGATTTCAAACAAGATCACCTCGGGGGATCTCTGGAGCGGCGGCACCAATGCCACGGTATCGCTGTTTACGAACAAGATCGGCCTTGACGATAAGCTCGACGGACTGTTTGGCGGAAAGACCGCTCACGCGGACGCGGCTGCGAAGGCTGCCAAGAAGGTGTCGGACGCCGCGAAGGGCATGAAATAAGGGAAACGGAGGAAGAGGATGAAGCATTATAAAACCATGACGGGTGCTGTGCAGGCTGCGGCCAAGCTCTGCGCTGGGTGGCTCGTGCTCGAGAGCGGGGAATACATCGAAGCGGACGCGGCAGCCTATCTTGCCCGGGTCACCGACCGTCTCGACCACGAGGACGACGCGGCGGATGAGATCTATTACCTGACCTCGGACGAAGGCGCGGTCGGCGTGACGAGCAAATACGAATACCTCGCGCAATGGATCCTGATCCCCCTGGAGAGGCCGATGGCGGAGATCGAAGCGGACATCGAAAAGGAGCTTCAGGCACGTCAGCAGCAGGCCCCGACAGCACCGGCACAGGGAACACCGGCGTTCTGCCCCTACTGCGGCTTCAAGCAGCAGCCGGGCGCAAAGTTCTGCCCGGACTGCGGAAGACAGTTTTGAAACATCATGAAAACAGCCGTCCGGCGTGAAAAACCGGGCGGCTTACGGTTATGGGCACGAGGATCGTGGCGCAGTTGAGGTTTGAAACCGGGATCAATCCGGCTGGGTCGGCGATCGGAAAACGCGATGGTAAGCCAGGCAGCAGAAAAAGATCGAGGCTGTCCCAACGAGTGCAAGGACCGTGCCGCTCACGGAATCCGCGACGAGGCCGATCACGGCGGTCGAGAGCACCGTTCCGAGGGTCGTCAAGGCCATGCGCCATGTGTGATACGCGCTGATGACGTCCTCTTCCACCTGCTGATAAACAGCGTCCGGGATCGCGTAGCAGACGAGGTTGTACCCGCAGTAGGCGAAGAAGAGGACGGCGAGGAACCAGACCGGAGAACCGAGGAACGCGGCACAAAGCGTGAAGAAGAGACAGGAGCCCGCCACCCCGAGCGTCGTCGCCTTGATCTTCCGCTGCCGCAGGATTCCATAGAATCCGCAGCTCAGGAAAGTGGCGGCGTTCATCACCCCGGCGATCAGGGCGGACTTCTCCTCCGGCAGCCCCGCGTCCTTGATGGCGAGCAGGGGCAGGATGGCGACCACCCCGGCGCCGAATCCCCGGATGAAATTAGGCAGGGCGAGACGGCGGAAATCGGATCTCTCGAGAACTTCCCGGACGGAGGAGACGTTTTTCTTCGGCGTGTCTTCAGGAAGCTCCTCTTCCTTTCCGGGCAGGAGCCGCAGGCATCCGTTGAACGCGCCCGCCGCCATGCAGAACAGCCCAGACGCGCAGAAGACCGCGAGCGTCACCGCCGTATAGTCGTACCGGGCGTAGAAAACGGGAAGCAGGATCCCCGGCAGAATTCCCGCCACGCCGTAGACGATCCCGCTGACGGAGGAATAGAGCGAATACCGCCCGACCGGGATGACCTCGCAGATCATTTTGTATTCAAACACGACGCGGACGGTGTTGGTGACGTTGACGAGCGCGCCGACCGCAAACGCCGCGAAGCAGAACAGGGCGGAGTACGCCGGCAAAAGACAGAGCGTCATCTGGAAGAGCAGGGACGCCGCGTTCGCAAAGAACAGAAGCGTTGCCGTGCGTTTGGTCCGCCGGCATCGGTCCGCCGCTCCCGCGAACAGGAGGGAGAAGACGAGGAACACCGCCTGCGTGAACGAAGCGTAATAACTCACCGTCCCGCTCGCCATGCACATTTTCAGGAAAAACGCCTGCAGCACGGACGCGGAGGAGAGGGTCGAGGCGAGACAGTACAGCCCGTCGCGGAGCCAGAGAAGGAGGAAATTGGACGGAGCGCAATCGATGCGGGTTCCTCCGTCCGGTAAGCGATTTTCAGGTGTCATGACGGATGCCTATGATCTTGTTCCGATCGGTTTCAGATGCCAGCGCGTATAGAGCAGGGACGGAAAACCGTCGTCCCCGTAGGCCTGATAATACACCGTCAGCAGGGAGCCGTCGGTCAATTCCGTGGTAGCGGCGTAGCCGAGATCGACGGTTCTGCCGGAATCGTTCAGGATGTACTCGTCCGTCCAGCTTTCCCCGCCGTCGTAGCTGACCGCTGCTCGTTCCCCAAAGGGGGGCTCTCTTCTGCCGAAGGTCTGGATCACCGCGCCCGAGGAATGACGGAGGAGATGCGGAGGCGTGTGCCAGGTGCCGGTGAGGGAGGTGGGAACGAACGGAGACCAGGTGCGTCCCCCGTCCTCGGATATGGCCTGATGGATGACCGGATGGGGCGCGTCGGCGGATCCTTCCCAGCGGAAGCTGCCGAGGATATGTCCGCCGCCCAGATCCACGGCGTGAGGTTCGTCATAAACGACCCACGGGACATCCTCCGGTTTGTCGAGGATGCAGAGCCGCTCCCAGGTGTTCCCCTGATCCCGGCTTTCATAAGCGGCGACGCAGCCCTTTTCGAGGCCGTCCTGTGCGTACATCTCCTTTCCCAGATACAGAAGGGAGCCGTCCTGGCGCAGGATCGGACCGTGCGGCGCGGAGACCGGGACCTGCACCGTTTTTCCCCAGGTCATTCCGCCGTCGCGGGAGACCCGGACAAAGGAGCCGCCCAGGCTGTGTTCCTCCGGGATGGAGGCATACTGATCGAGCACGCCGCCGGATCCGCCCCAGCCGCTCCGGATCGCGCCGCCGTAATGGTTCTGATAAACCGAAACGGGATGGGAGAACCAGCTCACGAGGAGTGTATCGTCCCCGAGCCACAGGATCCCGGCGTCCCTGTCGTCCAGCCAGGTGTCGTTGATGACCATCGGGATCGACCAGGTCTTTCCGTTGTCCGGGCTTTTGAAGAGCAGCGTTTTCCCGAAGGGACAGATGTGCGCGGCGCGGAAGCCGGAGCATACCGCATACAGGTTGCCTGCCCCGTCATGACAGACGGATGGCCAGCCGCAATACCGGAAAAAAGAATCCGGATTCCGATAGACGATGCCTTGATCTTGATCTGCACGGTATTCCATGATCGTATCCTCGTTATGAATGATTGATGAGTCTGAACCATTATACTCCAATCCCGCAAAAAAAGCAAGAGCGCTTTGGCCGATCGGTCCGTTTTGCCGCCGATGTATGGCTCGAAATCTGTGCCGTCAGCGGCGGAAGAACGGCGGCGAAGCGATCCGGATGAAGTTTTTCCGTTTCGGGATTGCACGGAGACCGGTTTCGTGGTATAATCAAGCAGGAAAGGTCATCTCTGTACACGCAAAGGAGCATCTTATGCGGACCATCATATCCTCACCGGCAAAGAAAGCGCTGCTCATCCTCCTCATCGTTCTCGCGGGGCTGATCCTGCTCTATGCGCTGTTCTGCCTGATCGCGCCGCGCTTCTTCTACCCGGAATTCTTCCGATATGCTGAAAAGGTCGCCGTCATCCCCGATCTGTGGGGCGGCTTCATTCCGCAGGGCGTGACGACTGCGTCCGACGGAACGACCCTGATCTGCGGATACATGCCCGGCGATCAGCCCTCCCGGATCTACCGGCTCGGCGGCAAACCCGTCTGTATCAGGCTGGAACGCGAAGACGGCACGGTCTATGACGGGCACGCAGGCGGCATGACGGCGATCGGGGACTGGATCTATATCAGCAACGCGTCGAAGATCTTCGTCTTGAAGGCCGAAGACGTCATGAACGCGAAGGACGGGGACACCGTGCGCTTCGTCGGGCATTTTGAGGTGCCGTGCCGCGCGTCGTTCTGCTCGTCCGCGGACGGGATGCTCTTCGTCGGCGATTTCCACGCGGACGGTTATGAGACCGATCCGTCCCATGTGATCCAGACCTCCGACGGGGAAGAATACGCCGCGATGGTGTTCGGATACCCGGTCGATGTGTCGCAGCGCTTCGGCGTGATCGAATACCCGTTCATGGCGTTCTCCGTCTGCGACAAGGTCCAGGGCTTCTCCATGCCGCGGACGACGAACGCGGACCCCGATCTGGGCTTTCAGGTGATCCTCTCCTGCTCGTACGGGCTTGCCGATTCGGAAATCAAGCTCTACTCCCTCCCGTCCCTCCATGACGACTTGTTCGAGCATGACGGACATGCCATCCCGCTCTATGTCCTCGACGGCAGACGGCTGGTGAAAACCGTCCGCATCCCACACATGAGCGAGGACATCGAATACCGGGACGGCGGCCTGCTCGTCGCTTTTGAGGCAGGGGCAAAGAAATACGGCGGCGGGATCCTTCCGTTCTCCGTGCGTTCGGTGATGAAATGGAATCTCCCGGATTTTGACTGGGCGGGGAAATGACGGATCGCCGGGGCTTTGATCCCCCAATAACGACTGAGGAGTGAACAATGGCGAAACTGTATTTCAAATTCGGTGCGATGGGCTCGTCAAAGACGGCGCAGGCGCTGATGACCAAATTCAATTACGAGGAAAAGGCGCACACCGTCTGGCTCATCAAGCCGGCCACCGATACGCGCGACGACCGCCGGGATGATGACGGTACGGTCCATACGATCCTGCGCTCCCGTGTCGGACTGTTTGCGGAGGCGGAGGCCGTCGACGCGTCCCTCGATCTCTACGACGAGTTTCTCCGGCGCGGCGGAGGAGGGAAGTACACCGACGTGGTCATCTGCGACGAATGCCAGTTCCTCACCGGCGAACAGGTCGAGCAGCTCAAGGACCTGACGGACAAGCAGGACATCCCCGTCCTCTGCTTCGGACTGCGCGCCGACTTCCAGACCAAGCTCTTTCCCGGCAGCAAACGGCTCTTCGAGATCGCGGACAGCATCACAGAGATCAAATCGATCTGCCGCTGCGGGCGCAAGGCGACGGTCAACGCGCGCTTCGACGACAACGGCCGGATCGTGAGCGAGGGGCAGCAGGTCTTCCTCGGAGGCAACGACCGGTATGAGGGCATGTGCTACAACTGTTACCGTACGCTGATCGAAGAAAAAGAGCGCGAAGATGCCGAACGGCGCCTTTGATGCGGTTCTTTGTACAAAATCGGCAAAACCACTTGCATCTCCCGCGGAATTATGCTATACTTGGAACGACAACAAGTCCAAATTATCACTTTTTTTCAGGAGGGTTCATCGACATGAAGAAAGTCCTCGGCATATTCCTCTGCATTGCGCTTCTCCTCGGAACCGTCACCATGCTGGCATCCTGCCAGAGCAAGACCTATGAGATCGCCATCGTCACCGACGTCGGCCAGCTCATGGACAAGGGCTTCAACCAGGGTACCTACGAAGGGGCGAAGGCTTACGCCGAAGCGCACAAGGTCACCTATAAGTACTATCAGCCCGCCGGCGGCAGCGACGCGACCGACAACGACCGCATCGCCGCGATGAAGCAGGCCATCAACAACGGCGCGAAGATCATCGTCGCTCCCGGCTTCCTCCAGGCTACCGCCATGGAAACGGTTGCGAAGGAGAATCCGAACGTCAAATTCGTCTTCGTGGACGGCTGGGCGCTCGGTCTTGACAACGTGACCGCCATCGTCTATAAGGAACAGGAATCCGGTTATCTCGCCGGATACGCGGCCGTCATGGAAGGCTACACCAAGCTCGGCTTCACGGGCGGCGGCGGCGGCGGTAACCCTGCGGTCAACCGCTTCGGCTACGGCTTCATCCAGGGCGCGGACGCTGCGGCCAAGGAAAAGGGCGTGAACGTCGAGATGAAGTACAGCTTCAAGTACGGTGAGACCTTCTCCGCCTCCAACGAGCTCCAGACGCAGATCGCGGGCTGGTACGCGGGCGGTACGGAAGTCGTCTTCGCGTGCGGCGGCTCCATGTTCCAGTCCGTCAAGTCGGCGGCCGGCGAATATGAGAACGCCAAGATCATCGGCGTCGACGTCGACCAGTCCGGCGAATCCGAAAAGGTCATCACCTCCGCGGTCAAGGGCCTCTCCGCCTCCGTGGAGCGTGTTCTCGGCCAGTTCTACGACGGAAAGTGGGACGCTGAGCTCGCCAACCAGGCGCAGAATCTCGGCGCTTCCGAGGATTCCACGGGTCTGCCGACGGCTACCTGGAGCATGAAGAACTTCACCTTGGATCAGTACAATGCACTCTTCAATAAGATCAAGAGCGGCGAGATCGTTCCCGTGGCGGATGTGCCCGAGGATGTCACCACCGGCTGGTCCAACGTTGCCGTCACGCTCGAGAAATAAGCAGGCGCACGTCAAGGGGATGGGAAGCACCATCCCCTTTTTCCTCTGTTTCCGATCCTCAGAATTCATAAAAGCGAGAAACGACGATGAACAATGACATTTCCTCCCCGCGCCCCGACACGGAGACGGCTCCGTATGCGATTGAGATGCGGAACATCACGAAGGTGTTCCCGGGGATCGTCGCCAACGACAACATCACCCTGCAGCTGAGGCGCGGCGAGATCCACGCGCTCCTCGGCGAAAACGGCGCGGGCAAAACCACCCTGATGTCCGTCCTCTTCGGGCTGTATCAGCCGGAGGGCGGCGAGATCTACAAGGACGGGGTGCGCGTGACGATCAACAACCCGAACGACGCCAACGCCCTCGGAATCGGCATGGTGCATCAGCACTTCAAGCTGGTCGATGTGTTCACGGTGCTGGACAACATCATCCTCGGCATCGAGCCGAACACCCTCGGGTTCCTGCGACGGAGCGCCGCCCGCGAAAAGGTCCTGAAGCTGTCCGAAACCTACGGCCTCAACGTCGATCCGGACGCGCTCGTCGAGGACATCACCGTCGGGATGCAGCAGCGCACCGAAATCCTGAAAATGCTCTATCGGGACAACGAGATCCTGATCTTCGACGAACCGACCGCCGCCCTGACCCCGCAGGAGATCGGCGAGCTGATGCAGATCATCAAGGGACTCGCGGCGGAGGGCAAATCGATCCTCTTCATCTCCCACAAGCTCAACGAGATCATGGAGATCGCCGACCGCTGCACGGTCCTGCGCAAGGGGAAGTACATCGGCACGGTCCGGATCGACGAGACCACCAAGGAAGAGCTCTCGAACATGATGGTCGGCCGCGACGTCAAATTCGCCGTGGATAAGGAGCCGCCCAAGACCGGGAGGACCGTGCTGGAAATCGAGAACCTCTCCGTCCGGAGCCGCCTCCATAAGAAGAACGCGGTGAACGGCGTCTCACTGACCGTCCGCGCCGGGGAGATCGTCTGCATCGCGGGCATCGACGGAAACGGACAGAGCGAATTCGTCAGCGCGATCACGGGTCTCGAAAAGCCGGAGCCCGGCAGCAGGATCCTCCTCGAAGGCGAAGACATCACGAAGAAGAGCATCCGATACCGCAACACCCACGGCGTCAGCCACATCCCGGAGGACCGTCACAAGCACGGGCTCGTGCTAGACTATACCCTCGAGCAGAACATCGTGCTCCAGCGGTATTTTGAGGAGGCGTTCCAGCACGGCGGCTTCATCCGGTTCGACCGGGTGCGCGGCTATGCCGAGACGCTGATCGAAAAATTCGACGTCCGATCCGGACAGGGACCGACCACCGTCGCCCGCAGCATGTCCGGCGGCAACCAGCAGAAGGCGATCATCGCGCGCGAGCTGGACCGCAGCCACAGCCTGCTCGTCGCCGTTCAGCCGACGCGGGGTCTCGACGTGGGCGCGATCGAATTCGTCCACCGCGAGATCGTGGCATCCCGCGACGCCGGATCCGCCGTACTGCTCGTCTCGCTGGAACTGGACGAGGTCATGAATCTCTCGGACCGCATCCTCGTCATGTATGAGGGCGAGATCACCGGCGAGCTGGATCCGCATACGACCACCATGCAGGAGATCGGTCTCTATATGGCAGGTGCCAAACGGCAGGAGCCGAAGAAGGGAGGCGCGGCATGAAAACGAACGGTCGGAAAACAGGCTTTCTCGAAAACGCCGCCGTGCGCTCGGTCCTCGCGGCCCTGATCTGCGTCCTCGGCGGGATCCTCGTGGGCCTGCTCGTGCTGGTGCTCCTGACGGCCTTTGCGGAGGACATTTCCGTTGCCGAAGCGTTCTCCGGCATCGTCATCGTGCTGGGCGGACCCTTCTCCGGCGGCAGCGCGCAAGACATCCTCTTCCAGATGGGCAATATGCTCTTCCAGTCGACGCCCCTGATTCTCACCGGTCTGTCCGTCGCGCTGGCCTTCAACACGGGACTCTTCAACATCGGCGCGGCAGGGCAGTATCTGATGGGGGCGATGGGTGCGCTCCTCGTCTCCCTCTCCATCCCGACAACGGTGGTCCCCGCGGCCCTCGTCTGGATCCTCGCGCTCCTCACCGGGACGATCCTCGGCGTGCTCTGGGGCGCGATCCCGGGGTTCTTCAAGGCCCGCTTCAACGTGAACGAGGTCATCGTGTGCATCATGACGAACTGGATCGCCGCGAACGTCGTCTCATGGGTCTTCAAATCGACCGGCGACCGCTTCATCAACGTGGCGGAGACCAAGATCAACTTCATACGCAAGACCGCTTCGAACGGCGTTGCCACCGCGACCTTCGGCCTTGACAAGCTCTTCACCGGATCCTATATGGACATCAGCCTCTTCCTTGCGGTCGTGATCGCCGTCGTGCTTTACATCGTCATGAACCGGACCACGTTTGGCTATGAGCTCAAGGCCTGCGGCTTCAACAAGAACGCCTCGAAATACGCCGGGATGAACGAACAGCGCAACATCATCCTCTCCATGGCCATCGCGGGCGGACTTGCAGCCTGCGGCGCGGCGTTCTGGTGCCTCAACGGCGCGCAGGACTTCAAGTGGGACACCTACCTGACGCTCCCGGCGGACGGCTTCAACGGCATCCCGGTCGCCCTGCTCGCGAGCAACAACCCCATCGGCGTCATCTTCTCGGCAATCTTCTTGAAGCACATCACGGTCGGCGGCTCCAACCTCGCTGCGCAGACGTCGTTCAACGAATACGTCTCGCCGCTCATCATTGCCGTCATCATCTATTTCTCGAGCTTCTCGAAGCTCATCAAGGATATCCTGGCCCGCCGCGTGACCAGAGCCCAGCATACCCAGATCACCGCCCCGCCGCCTGAACGGGAAGCGGACAAACCGGACGGCGACACGAAGAAAAAGGAGGAATGAGCGATGATCTTTCTGATTCAAAAAACGCTGATCTTTACCATTCCCCTCCTGATCGTCGCCCTGGCCGGCATGTACGCCGAGCGAAGCGGCATCATCAACATCGCGCTCGACGGGATCATGATCTTCGGCGCGTTCGTCGGTGCCCTGACGGCGCTGCTCATGCGGAAGTCCCCCTTCTTCGTCGACCACAATCAGCTGACCTTCCTGCTCGCCATGCTGGTCGCTGCGGCTGCCGGCGCGCTCTTCTCGCTGCTGTTGTCCTTCTCCGCGGTCCATCTGAAGGCGGACCAGACGATCGGCGGCACGGCGCTGAACATGCTGGCTCCTGCCATCGCGCTCCTCATCATCAAGGTCTTCTTCACGAAGGACATGCTTGAAATGGAGCGTGCTGCGGACTCGAGCGGCGCCATGAAGGACTTCGGCTTCGTGATCCTCAACGACGATCTCGGCCCGGTCGGAAGCGTCTTCTTCGACAAGGCCTACATCTCGACCTTCCTCGCCGCAGGGCTCTTCATCATCCTCTCCGTGTTCATATACAAGACGAAGACCGGTCTGCGGCTCCGTGCCTGCGGCGAGCATCCCCAGGCGGCGGCCAGCGTCGGCATCGACGTGATGAAGATGCGCTACCTCGGCACGACGATCTCCGGCGCGCTGGCAGGGCTCGGCGGTTACATTTACATCGCCACCGTCGCCAACGGGACCGCGTCCGGATCGGTCGCCGGGATGGGCTTCCTCGCGATCGCCATCATGATCTTCGGCAACTGGAAGCCGCTCGGCATCGCCCTCGGCGCGCTGCTGTTCGGATTCCTCAAATGCCTCGGGGTGATCTATGCACAGATCAGCATCCCGATCCGCGGGCAGGACGTCTATTTCCTGCGCGATCTCGATCTGCCGATGTACTTCTATAACCTCATCCCCTACGTCGCCGTCCTGATCGTACTGGCCTTCACCTCCGGCAGCTCCAGAGCACCGAAGGCAGAGGGCATCCCGTACGACAAGGGAGCAAGATAAGACCGCGTCCTGCGGCGGCAGGAAACGAAAGAAAGACTCGCACGTGCCGGATAAAATGATCCTTGACCTGCGCGAGTTTTTGTTTGAGCGGTCGCACTGAGCTTTCAGCGGGAAAAAGCGGAGGCGGGGGATTGCTTTTTTCGGGCGGATGATGTACAATGATACAGAGGATGAAGACGATCGCTGACTTTATGCCTGTTTGAGGTGTGATGACGAAAACGCAAGATTAGAGAGGCAGAAAATGAACCAAACAACCTACTGCAACCCCCTCCCGATTCCAGATCTTCCTTCCGGCCGCTGGCTGGACACGGATCTGACCAAGGCCGATCCCGCAGACTATGCTGACTACCGTTCGATCTCCGACCCGAGCGTCGTGTATGACGAGGGGAAGTGGATCCTCTATCCGTCTTACGCGGTCGCATACGTGTCGGAGGATTTCGTCCGCTGGAAGCATGTCGATATCGGCGTTCCGCACCTCAGATACAGCCCCGCCGTCGTGAAATTCCGCGGGAAGTGGTATCTCACCGGGCATTCCGTGAAGGAGCTCTACGGATCGGACAGCCCCCTCGGCCCCTTTACGGTCTGCGGGGAGATCACGGACGCCCGCGGAAACGTCAGCCCCGTCGGGGATCCCTGCTTCCTCGCGGACGGGGATCGGCTCTACCTGTACTGGACGTACTGCGGCGCACCGGCGAAGGGCGAGGACGTGGAGCTGGTCACGGGCACCGCGGGCGTCGAGATGGATCCCGAGAAGCCGTGGCGGATGCTCGGCGAGCCCGTCCTTCTCAACCGCTTCGATCCCTCCGTCCCGTGGCAGCGGATCGGGGAGCACAACGAGAACACCCGGATGGGCTGGGTCGAAGGACAGTGGATGAAGAAGATCGGTTCCCGGTACTACCTCCTCTACTCCGGCTCCGGGACGGAATACGCCACCTACGCGAGCGGGATCGCCGTCTCGGATGAGGGCCCTCTCTCCGGCTTCCGTCCGCAGAAGAACCACGATCCCCTGACAAGAAAACCGACCGGGCTGATGCGCGGCGCGGGACACGGATGCCTCGTCGACGGGCCGGACGGGACGCTGTGGACGTTTTACACCTGCCTCTTCTGCTACAACCACATGTACGAACGCCGGATCGGCATGGACCCGGTCGGGATCGACGAAGACGGGGAACTCTACTGCCCGGAAGTGACGGAGACGCCCCAGTTCGCGCCCGGCGTGCTGTCCCATCCCGAACGGGGAAACGGCACAGACTGGCTCCCCCTGACATTCATGCAGCGTCCGACGGCGACGAGCCACGCGACCGGAAGGGATCCGCTCTACGCCTCCGACGACAGCGTCCTGACGTGGTGGCAGCCCGCGGACGGCGACCCGGAGCCCGCGATCACGTTTCCACTCGGCCAGCCGGGAAGAGCCACGGGATTCGAGATCCGCGCCGTCCGGCTGATCTGGCGGGATATTGGCATGGAAACGGCGAAGAACATCCTGCCCGGCCCGTTCCGCTATGTCGTCGAAGCCGCGCCCGATCCTGGACTCGGGACGTGGAAGACGCTGATCGACGCCTCGCAGAATAGGGAAGATCTCCCCATCGACTACCGGGAAACGGAGCCCGTACAAGCCCGCGGCGTCCGTCTGCGGATCCTCGGCGCGCCCGACGGGATCACGCCGGGACTCGTGAGCCTGACCGCGTTCGGCAATGCCGTGAAGGAAAAATAATCCATACTGAAACCTATACAGGAGGGCACATCATGAAAACCGTAAAGGACAAGTATCTCGTCGTCGGCGCGGACTTCGCCGGATTCCCGCTGAAGGAAGTCGTCGTCGAACACCTCGAAAAGAAGGGCTGGAAGATCCTCGACCTCGGCGTGAAGAAGGACAGCGATCCGAACGACACCGACCTGATGTTCCACCGCGTGGGCCTGCGCGTCGGAGCGGAGATCGCGGAAGGGAACTATGAGCGGGCGCTGGTGTTCTGCGGGACGGGCATGGGCATCCACATTGCCGCAAGCAAATGCCCGCACGTCCATGCCGGCGTCGTCGAGAGTCTTCCCGCCGCGATCCGCGCCATTACGGGAAACGGCGTCAACGTGCTTGCGATGGGGGCGTTCTACGT
>JAFPWV010000231.1 GCA_017412675.1 Clostridia bacterium | reverse complement strand
GTTCCATCCTCCGTGGGACCAGACGAAATGGAGCAACGGTACATAAATGTCAAGGTACGCACGTGGAGGGGGTGGAGTCCAGAGGCGAGGAACCGCGCCTCTGGGAGCGGTGATTGACAAGAGGGCGGCTCCGGAGCCCTCTTGTCCGCCAGCCGCGCAGGCGAAAAAGCGATGGATTCAGCGAGTACATTCCCGCAAACGTTAGTGCGCAGGCAATAGAAAAGGCGTACCTTCTTCAGGTACGCACTTTTCATCATTGGTGAATTTTGTGTCCCCGGGCACCGCCCGGACCCCGCGGCATCGCCCGGCTTTACGCCTTCAGCAGCTTTTCCGCGCACGCCAGCCGGATGCACGAGCAAAGAATCTTGATCGCAAGCTCCAGCTCCTCCGGCTCCGGATACGTCGGCGCGATGCGCAGGTTGCTGTCCTTCGGGTCGCGGCCGTAGGGGTAGGTCGAGCCCGCCGTCGTCAGCGTCACGCCGACCGAACGCGCAAGCTGATATACCCGGCGCGCGCAGCCCTCGCGGACGTACAGGCTGATGAAATACCCGCCCCGCGGCTCCGTCCAGTGCGCGATCCCGAGGTCGTCGAGATACTTGTGGAAGAGATGCTCCACCAGCTCGAACTTCGGGCGGATGATGTTCGCCTGATGCTTCATGTGCTCGCGGATGCCCGCCGCGGAACCGAAGAACTTCACATGCCGCATCTGGTTGATCTTGTCGTAGCCGATTGTCTGCGTCGCAATGATCGGGCGGATCTGTTCGAGGTTGCGCTCGCTCGCCGCCATGATCGCAAGACCCGAGCCCGGGAACGTGATCTTCGAGGTCGAGGCGAAGTAGAAGATGTTGTCCTCGGTGCCGTATTCCCGCGCGTAATCGAAAATGTTTGCGAGGTGGATGTTCTCGTCGTAGAGCTCGTGGACCGCGTAGGCGTTGTCCCAGAAGATCCGGAAATCCGGCGCGGCGGGCTTCATCGCGGCGAACGCGTCGACCACCTCGTCCGAGTAGGTGATGCCCTCGGGATTCGAGAATTTCGGCACGCACCACACGCCCTTGACCGACGGGTCGGAGCACGCAAGATCGTAGACCGCGTCCATGTCCGGTCCGTCCGCCTTCATCGGCACGGGGATCATTTCGATCCCGAGCGTGCGGCAGATCGTGAAGTGGCGGTCATAGCCGGGGGAGGGGCAGATGAACTTGATCCGGCCCTGACGGCACCACGGCTCGTGTCCGCCCGCGACGCCGAAGAGCATCGCCCGCACGAGGGTGTCGTAGATCACGTTCAGTGAGGAGTTGCCGAGGACGAGGATGTTCCCCGCGGGCAGCTCGAGCAGGTCGCTGAAGAGCTGCTTGGTCTCCGGCAGACCGTCGAGAACGCCGTAGTTCCGGCAGTCGAGCCCGGACGCGGAGAAGCAGTCGCCGCGCGTGCTGACGATGGAAAGCAGCCCGGAGGACAGATCGAGCTGCGCCTGATTGGGCTTGCCGCGCGTCAGATCGAGTGTCAGATTCATGTCGGACCAGCGGTCGAGCTTTTCCTGTTCGGCGGCGCATACCGCGAGCAGTTCGTCAGTCGTCATCTCCTGGTAGGGCTTGTGTTCGAGTGTGGCCATATCTTGTTACCTCGGCTGTGTGGGATGATTTTGCATCACGGGTTCGCCGATCCTTCAAAACGGCGGCGGAAAACGCTCCAAACTACCGAAAAATGAAAGATCGGACCACCGGAAAATTCATGGGAAAATCTTATAATACTATATTATACGGTATCGCTTCCGGAAAAACAAGGAGATTGCAAAAAGTTTATGTTTCGTTCACATTTTGTTCGCAACAAGCGCGGAGGCTTTGGTTTATAATATAATCTCTGAATCAGATAGAAAAGAAGCATCGCGGGACGCGAAAAAACCCGGAGGACATTTTGACACAGCGAGACAGCAATCCGTATCCCTATACGGATTCCAACAAACGATACATGACCTACGACTGGTACCTGAAGACCCGCTTCGGCGGCAAGGTCGCAAAGGTATCGCTCGACATCGGCTGCACCTGCCCCAACATGGACGGGATGAAGGGCTTCGGCGGCTGCATCTTCTGCAAGAGCGGCAGCTCCGGCGCGGCCGGCTCCGTCTTGAACGGCGATTCGATCGAGACGCAGTACGCGCGGGGCAAGGAAGCGGCGCGGGGGAAATGGGATCCCGTCGGGTACATCCCGTATTTCCAGGCGCACACCAACACCTACGGCGATCCGGCGGCCCTGAGCTGCGCCTTCAACCGGGCGGCTCACTGGCCCGACGCCGTGATGATCTCCATCGGCACCCGCCCCGACGCCCTGTCCGAGGAGATGATGGGTACGCTCGTGCGGCTGGCGCGGAAGATCCCCCTGACCATCGAGCTCGGGCTCCAGACCTCGGACGACGAGACCGCGCGCCGCATCAACCGGTGCCACACCTGGGCCGAATTCCAGACCGGGTACGAACGCCTGCGCGCCGCGGCGGACAAGGTCAACGCGGAATGCGGCTGCGAGCTTCCGGCGTCCGGCGAAGCGATCCCGGGCCTCGAGATGAAGCGGTTCCAGATCGGCGTGCACCTCATCGACGGGCTCCCGGGCGAGAGCATGGACACCATGCGGAAGACGGCCGCGGAGGTCGCCGCCCTGAAGCCGGACATGGTGAAGCTGCATCTGCTCAACGTCCTGCGGGACACGCCGCTCGCCGCGCTCCACGAGGCCGGGGAATACACGCCGATGAAACGCGAGGACTACGTCGCCGTCGTGTGCGATCAGCTCGAGATGCTGCCCGCCGCGACCGTGATCGGCCGGGTGACGGGGGACGCGCCGTCCGACGAGCTCGTGGCCCCGCTCTGGACCGCCCGCAAGACCGAGGTGGCGAACGAGATCGACAAGGAGCTCTACCGCCGCGGGACCTGGCAGGGATGCCGGGCGAAATAAAAAACAGACGGTTTTCAGCCGTCTGCCTTTCGGATCTGCTCAGAGGATGATATCCGGCGGGACCTTTTCCGGGTTTTCGCGGAAATAGGCTTCCATTTCCCGGTCCGTTTCCCCGCGCGTTTTGGCGTCGAAATACGCCCTCTGCCATTTGGTGTAATCAAACTGTTCGGTTTTGACGAGGAAGAGAAACCGTTCCGCGTCAACGATGCTCATTTTTTCAAGCAGGCATTCCATGCCTTTGGTCAGGACTTCTGCTGCGCTGGCGTCCATTAGAATTCCTCCTCTTCTTCCATCTGGGTAAATTCCAGAGGATTAATGATCCGGACTTTTCCGGTGCGATACTTGAGCAGACGGAGGTCGGTGGTCAGAAGATAATCGCATCCCGCGTATTCCGCACACGCGACGTGCATGGCATCCTTGTATTTGACGCCGGTTTCCATGATGGCCTCGACTGCCGGAAGGAGCGTTTCCTTCCGCTCAAAGGGAACATAGTATTTCCGGAACTGTTCCCGAAAGCTGGCGATTGCGTCGCGGCGCATCCGATCGGGATTGGCGTCATTTTCGTAGGCAAGCATGAAGGAATCGACAAGCTCCAGCCTGCCGTGCCGGATCAGATCCTGAATGTGCAGCTTTGCGCGCGTTTCCATGGAGACCTTGAATCGTGACTGATCGTCATACGGACGGTTGAAACAGCAATTATCGAGGTAAACTCTCATATCCGGCTCTCCTTCGGGCGTTCTGCTCACCAGTATTGTACCTCTCCTCGCCGGAATAATCAAGAGTTTTCCATGTAAATTATGTATGAATGCGGAGAGAGGCTCATGCTTCACACAATCCCGTATTTTTATTCACTTCACCGCTATATGTCGGGTGTATGATAAATCCAGACAGGAATCAGAATTCATCAGCCCACAGGAGGCCGTTATGTACCGCATCGTACGCAGGAAATCCCTGAATCCCACGGTGACGCAGATGGAGATCGAAGCGCCGCTCGTCGCCCGCAAGGCGAAGCCCGGTCAGTTCATCATCCTCCGCGCGGACGCCGACGGGGAACGCATCCCCCTCACCGTCGCCGGAACGAACCCGGAGGAGGGGACGGTCAAGATCATCTTCCAGATCGTCGGCGCGACCACCGAATGCCTCAACCATAAGGAAGAGGGCGGCTTCATCGAGGATTTCGCGGGCCCGCTCGGCGTCGCGACGAAGACCGACGGGATCCATAAGGTCTGCATCGTGGGCGGCGGCGTGGGATGCGCCATCGCCATGCCCGTCGCCGAGGAATTCCACCGCCTCGGGGCCGAGGTCACCTCGATCATCGGCTTCCGCTCGAAGGATCTCTTGATCCTCGAAGACGAGTTCCGCGCCTGCTCCGACCGGCTGATCGTCATGACGGACGACGGCTCGTACGCGAGGGCGGGCAACGTCACGGTTCCCCTGAAGGAGCTGCTCGAGGCCGGGGAACGGTTCGACGAGATCGTCACGATCGGGCCGCTCATCATGATGAAGTTCGTCACGGCGGCGGCGAAGCCCTACGGGGTCCCGGTGACCGTGTCGATGAACCCCATCATGATCGACGGCACGGGGATGTGCGGCGGCTGCCGGATCACCCTCGTCGACGGGGAAGGGCACCGCACGACGAAGTTCGCCTGCGTGGACGGCCCGGACTTCAACGGCTACGAGATCGATTTCGACGAAGCCATGTCCCGCGGCCGGATGTACGCAGATTTTGAGCGGCACGCCTACGAAGAGGCCTGCTCGCTCTTCCGGAAAGCATAAGGAGGTCCGTCATGCCCATCGATCCGAAGAAACACGAAATGCCGACGCAGGCACCCGCCGAGCGCGCGCACAATTTCCGGGAGGTGGCCCTCGGATATACCGAAGAGG
>JAFPWV010000230.1 GCA_017412675.1 Clostridia bacterium | reverse complement strand
TAAAATCTTTTGGATTTGATCTCAACTTCTCAATCAGCTTTTCCTTCTTTCCCAAGTGGATCTCACCTCCATATATAGTATAGCACAATCTCAGGGAAAATGCAACTGGTTTTAGTTGCAAAAGCGAAATTTTCAGAATGGACTGAACACTTTAATCATATGAAGTTTTTCTCAAAAAAACTCTTTGGATTACTCGGAACGCTCAACAGCAGAAACATATTTCCGAGCTAAAAGGTAGGTCATGAAATGTGACGTACCACAATACCAGATTTCTTTGGAATCATCCCGGTTTACGATGCAGGGGTCGGCAAAACCGAGGGTTGAGTTCACAAAAATGTTTCTGGACTTCCGGCGGGAGGTGTGGTATCGTTGTTTGCCGGAAGGATGGTGATCCCGATGAAACTGCTGAAAGAACTCGCCCTCGGCAATCTCCAGCCAATGGTGCGAAACTATAAGAAAGACAGCATCTACGCCAAACTGCTGGCAGAGGTAACAGAGAGTCAGGAGAAGCTGATCGAAACTCTGTCCCCGGAGCAGAAAGCCCTGTTTGATGCCGCTTCTCAGGCTGAAATCGACCTTTCCGTCGAGAACGACCATGACCTCTTCGTCAAAGGCTTCGTCCTCGGCGCGCAGATGATGCTCGAGATCCTGACGGCGGACCCGATGGAGGATGTGGTTAGGTGAACAAAACCGAGAGAGTCTTGAGGTGCGGTTGGGAGGTTTCACGTTTCGTTACGCCAGCAAAACCTAATAAAGACAACGTCTGAAACGCCCTCGTCGTTTGCGAGGCCGTATTTGAAACGCAGAAAATAGACAGGGGAAAACCGGCTCCAACCGGGATGACAGATAGACCGTCCTGTCCGCCCCGTCCGGGCGATTTGGCAGGGGTACACGGCGGGGCAGGGCAACGGCTCCTCCCACCGAAAGACCTCCCACAACGCCGCTGTGCGCCTATGTGGGGGAGAGTGCTCTATCGAGTATCAAAGACACATTTCATGATATCATGATTTCGATATTTTGGGGAACTTTTCTACTGTTCACGGCGTCTAATAGGCAGAAATGAAAAAAGCAAGGAGACAGGGATGAAAGTGAAAAGAGCTGTTGCCATTCTGATGATTTCAGCAATGGTGATCATGCTTCCCGGATGTATTACGTTAAGAACGGTCGACACAGAACCTGTCGCTGATACGGAAGATGGGACCACGGAACCGAAAAGCGCGGATGAGAACGACAGTATTGCCTTGGATGCCGAAGAAGGGGACGAAAGGCAGCTTTCAAAGGAATCGGTGTCCGTTCCCTTCAACGCAAAGGTTTTATGTACGGGCGGGAGCATTGATTTTGAAACCCTGCCGGCCGTATTCCTGTTCGACACTTTGGAGGAACTGAACCGGTATTACGAGGAAAATCGGGAAAACTACGGATTCTCCGGCTTGGCCGAAGCAATCCGGGAGTATAACGAAGTGTGGTTTTCCACGCATCAGATTTTGCTCGTTGTCCTTCGGGAAGGCTCCGGCGCGATCCGGCATCTGGTGACACAAGTCACCGCCGGGCAGGATCCTGCGATTGAAATCGCGGTCATGACGCCGTCTGAATTAACAGCCGACGAGGCTGTCTGGCATCTCCTGATCGAAACGGAGCGTGTTTTTGATTCCGCAGACGGGATCGCACTCCGGTTCAGCGAGGATAAGCGATGGGAATCGCTTTCGGAAACGCTCAGAGCCACCATCCCTTCCATCTCTTCAGACGTATATGTCGGAGGGCACGAGGTGTGGGTCAATTTGTTTTCGGAGAGCGACGGACGGTGTGAGCTCGAAGATATCAAGGCGATACAGACGATTCATGAGAGCATACGGACGTGCGGCTTTGAAGACACTGTAGAGACCGTCCGGATTTGTATTTACGACCGAGACCGGAAGCTGCTCTCCGACCATACAGTTCACAGATCAGAGGAAGCGGAAGGTATGACGGGCAATGCTCCTACCGCTGTGACGCAGGAAGAAATCGCTGCGTATGTCTCCGGACTGCTTAAAGCATTCCCGAATTACACGGAGTCGCTTTCGGTATCCCCGCAGAATTCCCTGTCAGTCGGGACAATGGAAATCGTTCTGGGTACGGAGTCCGTGTCGGATATCCGGTTTGATGAAATTGACTCTATGCTTTCCGGTATCCAGTCATACGCAGATCGGAATCGGTGTCTGAACGCATGCTCCGTCAGCGTCATGATGGGGGAAGAATGCGTACTGTATGCGGTCCGCGATTTTGACTTTGGGAGCCTTAATGCGTGGATCAGCCCTGCTTATGAAGAAACGTTCGTAAGTCAGGAAGGACCGCAGTGATTTGGAATGTTTCTGCCAGATTTATAAGGTTTGAGAAATCGAATTCGCCGCAGGCGTTTTCTCCTCCGTCCGACCCGTCCCCGGCTGTCACTGGACTCGAACAAGGCAACCTTGTTCAACAGTCAGTATATTAGCGCGAAGAAAAAATATAAAAATATTTCATGAAACCTCTTGACAAGAGATTTCGGATGTGGTATAATTACGATGCTCTCTCATTAGAACCGGGGAGAGCATCTTTTTTGCTCATTGAAAACCGAATACCCAACAACAGATACGTTCCCACTGACGCAGGAGACTGTGAGCGACTGGGCGACAAGACCGAACCGAAGAGTTCGGCGCGAGACCCCGACCGTGGGATTGCGACCAACGGAGCGCGATGACAATCAGTGAGGGATAATGATACTTCTGTACGCAGCCGCCGGAGTACCCGGCAAGGGGTGAGACGCCCATGGAGACAGCCAGCAACTGTCCGTCTGTTGTGGTTACATATGGTTCTGGCAAGCACAGTAAGACCGTGCGGGGGAGGACTATGTCCGAAGCCGGTTTTCGGTTGTGGGAAACTGTGCGTGCAACATACAAACATACAATTGGCCTTCACAAAAACAACTGAGGCTGAAAGAGTTTTTTGAAAGACAACTTCTACAACGGGATAGCTGTATCCAGATGGGACTACGCCAAGGGATAGCTGTACCTACTCCGATCATCGCCAAGGGTGAAGTCTTGCCTTCTGACGGAAAGCAAAGGATTCCGCGACAGGCGAGCTGTATCCAGTCACGATCCGGACAAGGGAGAGCTATAACCAAAACGATCTTCACTAAGGGATCGTTATACCTAACGCAATCATCGCCAAGGCGGAAGTGCGTCTTTCTCAGGGAACATATGTAAAGCGGGGATTCGGTTGAGCCATAAATCACTCGAAAGGCTTCCATGTCATTCTGCGACAGAGGAAGTTTTTTCTATGCCGACGAAAAAAGTTTTCCGCCGATGGAATATTCCGCGTTCCTTCTGTCGGGGTATATATGAGGGATACCATCAGAAAAACCTTCGGACGGGAAAATAAATCTTCGGCACTTTTTTGGGAAATCCGAAAAATCTTCCACAATACGGTCGGAGGGACAAGATGTCGTGGGATCCCGTCATAGGGTTCTCTCAAAACCGAATCTCGAATATAGATACTGCTCCCACTTTTTCGATTACGAAAGCGGGAGCCGTTTTCTTTTTCGGTGTCGGGAAATGACAGTTCCCGTCAAATCAGTTTTGCAAAATCCAAAATACAGATCAAGCCCTGCGGCGGAGAGGAAGGTGATGACTATGGTCGCAGAGAACAAACGGTACGCAAATCGAAACATGAGACAAGACCGCAAGGTCGGAAAGGAGTCAGTATGACAAATCAAGAAAACGCAATCGTATTTCCCAAACGGAATATTACGTGGGCCGAAGTGAAGGAGCACTTCCATCTCGGCAAGCACCACACCGTCGAACCGGTCGTGGAGAACAAAAGTCTGCCGGAGGAGATGTCCGACGCAGAGCTCGTCGCGTCGCTGAACAGGGTGTATAACTCCGACGTGGGGGAAGCTGTCATCAGTGAGGCAGAGCGGGATCCCATTTCGGTCGGGACGGAACAGAACCGGCTTCCCGATTACCCGGACGAATACGAGATCGGGAGCGGCTGGCTGTATGTGCACAAGACCAACGGAAAGGTTGAACAGGTCGTCCGACTCTGTAATTTCTTCCCGCGGGTCAAGGCGGAGATCGTATGCGACGACGGCATCAGGGAGGACCGCATGTTCCGTATCGGAATCCTCGCGCGGGATGGAAGCGAGATCTGCTGTACGGATGTGCATGCGTCGGATCTGGAGGACAAGAAGTGGATCATGGAACTGCCGAGCGTCTGTCAGTACACCGCCGTAGGATCGGTGGAAAAACACATCGCCGTCGCCGTCCGATCCACCGGACCGCAGGCAGAGCAGAAGCACATCTACACCTATACCGGATTCAAAAAGATCGACGGAAAAGTTCAGTACCTCCTTCCCGGTCATCCGCTCTACGACGTGGAACTGGAGGGGAGCAAGAAAGGAGGCGGGTATCTCATGGAGGAAGGATGTACGGACGCGGATCTGTACGAGATCCTCAATCTGCTCCGGATCGGCATCGCACCGGACAGGATCATCTATTCCCTGATGGCTCTGGTGTTCCTCACGCCGCTGAACGAACTGCTGAGAGAGGCGGGGATGGAACCGGGATTCGTCTTCACGCTCGTCGGAAAAACAGGAGCGCGGAAGAGTTCGCTCGCTGCGTTGTTCCTTTCCTTCTTCGGGAAGTTCAATCTCAGAAACCTGCCGATGAGCTTCAAGGATACCCCGAACAGCGTTCTCTACAACGCGGGACGGCTCAAGGATGTGCTGACCTGCGTGGACGATTTCCATCCGCGGAAGAGCGGCGAACTGAAAAGCATGACGGAAGTTCTGGAAACCGTCATCCGCGGATACGGCGACCGGATCGACAGAGGGAGGCTGACGTCGGAGATCAAACAGAGAAAGAGTGTGCCGCCGCAGGGGAACGTGATCGTCACGGCGGAATTCATTCCGGGTATCAGCGAGAGCAGTCAGGCGCGTCTATTCTGCGTGGAGATGGATGCGGACACGATCAACAGAGCGGCGCTGACGGTCGCGCAGAGGATCGCCAAGAACGGTTCTCTGTGCAGAGGACTGCATTCGTATGTGACGTGGATCATAGATCGGTTCATGTTCAGCGACGAACGGACTGCGGAGACTGCGGATCTCTTCCGCAGGGTCATCGAGAGCACGCGCGACGAATGGCAGACGAAGCTGAATGCGCTCGGGATGCGTCCGCACGGTCGGCTGACGGAAGCAATCGCGGATCTGCTTCTCGGATTCCATGTGATGGTCAAATTCCTTGTGGAGAAAGGGATCATGACCCAAGAAGAAGGAGAAGCGGAAAAGGAAAAGTTCGCTCCGATCTTCCTCGATTTCGCGCGGAAGCAGGTGTCGATGCAGGAGGATGACAAACCCACGAGCGTTTACATCCGCAATCTCTTCGGAATGATCAACAGCGGGATGCTGTGCCTGACGAAAAAGAGCGATCTCACAACGGGCCATCCGAACAACCACATCGGATACCTGGACGACGACGCGTACTACATCTTTCTCGAACGGTCCGTCATGGAGGTCAACCGGTTCTGCGATCAGAGCGGCGAGGGACGGGTATCGGCTCCGCAGTCTCTGGCGAAACAGCTGCGGGACGAGGGCATCCTCATTCCTCACGCGAGCGGAAGGAACACGGATTCGAAACGGTTCGGGAGAGAAACCAAAACGGTGATGATCCTGAGCCGTGAGAAGGTGGAAGAAATTCTCGGCGTCTCCCCTCCGGACGGGTCGAACAGTGTTACAGACTCGTCAGAATCGTTGTCCTGATTGAGTTTTCGTATGTTCGACCACCTCTGAAAACGGTCTGACATCCTGATGACACGATGTCGAACACGGAAATCTGTTCGCAGGTGCGTTCGACTTCCCGTTCGGCTAAAAAAGTGTTCAAAACCGTTGTCACCATTGGATGTTCGACTGTTCGACCGAAAAAACACAGGAGGGTGATTCTGCATACGTCATCCTGCATGACGGGGGAAGAAAATACCTGCAGCCCTTGATGAAAAAACGCGGGACTGCGTTGCCGGATGTGCTGCCGTTCACGATCTGACTATGCGGTTCCGCATTTTGTTCCGCGAAAGTTCCGCGAAAAAACCTCGCAAACCCTTGTCCTGCTTGGAAGTTCCACGGTTCCACGTTTTTCAGAGGAGAGGTACACAGAAAAAATCACACCCGGCTTCTCACACGATGCCGGAATCAAAACGGAGGTGTCCGATTGAACGAAACACAAAAACGTCTTCACCGTCAGTTCGTCCTGCCGAATGAAATCTTCGATCTCGGTCTGACAGGCGGTGAAATCCTGGTGTATGCGTTCCTGATCCGATGCGAGGACAGAGAAAAGTACACCTGCTACCCGAGCTACGACACGATCGGTTCCGCTGTCGACATGAGCCGGAACACGGTCGGGAAGTATGTCTCCCTGCTCGAGCGCAAGGGTCTGATCGAAACCGAACCGACGTTCTTCACGTCGAAGGATGGCAAGAAACGCAACGGCAATCTGCTCTTCCGCATCCTGCCGATCCAAGATGTGATCGACGCTCAGTTCCAGAGGGAGCTTCAGAAAGCCGATGCGGAACGCCGTCTGCAGGAGTACGATCGGAAGCATCCGCGAAAGGAGGCGACATGAAGTCCGATTTTCGGATGGGGACTTTCCGTCCTCAGAGGCGTTTTTGCCCTCACGAAGAATCGCCATTTTACAGGGGTTTTGAGGGGGTGCCGGGGCCGAACGATAGCGGAGCAGGATAAAGCCGGGTCTCTCGGCCCCGCCAGCCCACATCGGACGGCAACGCCGACCGGGAGGATAGGCTACGTTGAAGGGGTTCCGGGCATTCAGCGAGAGCGTTCAGGGTCGAAACCCGGAGTCTCACGGCTATTTCCGGCAGATTTTCAGGCAAATTCAGGCAGAGATTCCGGCATGAGCTCAATTTGTGGTCACGGGCACATGCCGGGATCATACAAGATGGAAAGGATGGTATCAATGGCAAAGCAAAAACAATCGATGCCCTCGAACGGGGTTCGGATGTCCGCTGAAATGTGGGCAAAGTGCGACGAGATGACACGGAAGCTCGGACTCGAATCGCGCAACGAGTACATCCGCAACGCGATTGAATTCTACACAGAGTGGTGTGAGATGAATCACACGCAGAAGTTCCTGACGCCCGCACTCGAATCCGTCATCGGCGCGAAGGTCAGGGATTCCGAAAACCGGATCGCGCGGGTGCTCTACAAGATGGCGGTGCAGCAGAACGCGTTGACGCATGTGTTGGCGACAGCGTATAACTGGACGCCGGATGAGCTCGAAAAGCTATACGACACGGCAGAGGATGATGCGCGGGGATGGAACGGTACGCTCGACCTGCGTGACTTCAACTACGATGAGGAGGATGAGTGATGGCGGGACTGATTCTGAAATCCCCGTACTACAAACCGGGGAGCAAAACCAAGAAAGGCGGTACGCGCGGCGGTCTGGCGAACTACATCGCAACGCGCGAGGGCGTGGAGGTCCTCCGTTCCGGCATGGCCGGCTACATCAAAGACCGGAATGGATCGAACGGGATGTTCACGGACGAGGGCGAGACGATCAACATGGCGGCGATCATGAAGGAGGTGGACGAGCACCCCGGAAACGTGTGGTGTCACATCTTCTCCCTGACACGCGAGGACGCGGAACGCCTCGGGTACAACCGCGCGGTCGAGTGGATGAACCTCCTACGCTCCCATCGAAACGACATCGCGCGGGAGATGAGGATCGATCCGGCGAACCTGAGATGGTACGCCGCGTACCATCAGCACCCGACGCATCCGCATGTCCACATGATGGTGTGGTCCCGAAACCCGACGGAGGCATATCTCTCGAAGCGCGGGATCGAAAACATCAAGCGGTTCATGGCGCAGGACATTTTCCGTCAGGACATGATCAGCGTGTACCGCGAGCAGACAGTCGTGCGCGACGAGCTCAAGGATACGTTCCATGCGCAAATGGAATCTCTGATGAGCACCGCATGGTCGATGAATGATAAGAATCTCTTGGTCTATATGTTTCAGCAGCTGCGGAAGGAACTGCGTCAGCACAAGGGTAAAAAGGTGTACGGATACCTTAACTCCGAGACGAAAAAGACGGTCAACGAAATTGTGAAGATGATCGCAGAGACCCCGGAGATCGCGGAACTGTATGACAAGTGGTACGAATACAAGTGCGCCACGGTCAGGCTGTACACCGACGCCATGCCGGAGAAGGTTCCACTGGAAGAGAACCGGGAGTTCAAATCCATCCGCAACATGGTGGTACGCACGGCGAGTCAAGCCGGTATGTCGGAGTCGGAGGTGCAGAATTCGTATGCGTCCGTCGGGCGCGAGGTCGGTAATCTTCTCGTCAACATCGGTCAGATGCTCTGCGACAGCGTTCCGAACAAACAGCAGATGGTACGCGTCCCGGTCGATTCCAAACTGCTCCGCGAGCAGTGGGCGAAGGATCACGCGGTCAATCTGACGATGTGATTCTGAAAAAGTATAGCACACGAATATCGTAAAAGCAAGATAACGCAACCGAAAATGTGTCCGGAATGATAAAGTTCCGGTAGGGATGGATTTCCTGACACGGTTGTGGTATGTTGTGTGGTGATAAAAAACGGAAAGGACGGTAACAAACATGGCACAGAAAAAACTGCTGACAAACGGCACGGCGTCGAAATGCAACGACGGACGCTGGCACGGGACGGTGTGGTACCTCGACGAAGCCGGTGAGAGGAAGCGCAGTGCATTCTCCGGCGTCAGCAAAAAGGACGTCGAGAAGAAGATGAAGGAATACACCGAACACTTCTACGACGATCAAATCCAGAGCGACGAACTCAGATGCCCGCTCCAAAAGAGCATGCAGCGGTGGCTCGAGGTCTTCAAGATGCCGAGCATCGAGCGCACGACCTATGACCGGTATGAGTGTACGGCGTGGAATCAGATCTACCCTGCCCTCGGCGCCAAGCTCGTCGAAGACATCACAGCGGCGGATATCAAGAGTCTGCTCAATCAAATGATGAACGACGGCTACGCGTACACCACGGTCAAAAAGGTCCACAATCTCCTGAACGAATACTACAAAAGCCTGACGGAGCGGGAGCTGATCAGACGCAACCCCATGACCGCCGCGCCGATGATGAAGAAGGCGAACTTCCTCGCGGCACAGGACAAAGAAAATCTCCCCACCTGTGAGACCGTCACGGTCTTCACGGATGAGGAGCTGGACAAGTTCAAGGCGGAAGCGTTCACGCTGTACGGCAACGGCGAACAGAAGTACATGCAGGCAAGCGCGTTCACGCTCCTGCTCAACACCGGACTGCGCACAGGCGAACTCCTCGGTCTCCTGAACAGCGACGTCGATCTGGACAACCGCGTGATCCACGTCCAGCGCGGTGTGAAAGAAGTCTACCGCCGCGACGGCGCGGAGATCGACAGCGGGCGCGAGGTCAAGGTCGGCAAGCTCAAAAGCGCGACGAGCAAGCGTGACGTCCCCCTCAACGACACCGCCATCGAAGCGATCAAGGATCTGCGCAGGGAGTTCTACTTCGGCGAGGACACCCCGCTCGTGTGCGATCAGAACGGCGTCTACACCCGACCGGTCAACTTCCGCAAGCGATACTACAAGATTCTGAAGAACGCCGGGATCGAGCAGAAGGGGCTCCACAGCTTCCGGCATACGTTCGCCTCGCGGTTGGTCAACGGTGTGAAGCAGCCAGACGGTTCGCTCCTCTGCCTCTCTCCGAAACAGGTAGCCGACCTGCTCGGGCACAGCACGTCGGAGATCACCGAGATGTACTATGTCAAAAGGGACAACACCCGCCTCGTCGGGATCACGGATGGGTTCGCGTTCTGAAGTCCAAAAGTAAGCTCATATAGGAACGACTGGAGTGATTACACAACCCCCGGTTGATCCCAACTCGAATACAAATCCATTGCGCCCGGCGTTTGGATCTGGTATAATGAAACCAGAACGGAAGCCGGGCCCGCTTTTTGTTTGGATTTGAACAGGACAGGAGAAGAATATTATGGAACACATCGGACAAAGGATAAAAGACCTGCGCAAGAAAGCCGATCTGACGCAGGATCGGCTGGCGGATTATCTCGGCGTATCCCCGCAGGCGGTCTCGAAATGGGAGGTCGGTTCGGCGTCGCCCGATCTTGCGCTCATCGCCTCGCTCTGCCGGGTGCTCGGGTGCTCGGCGGACGAACTGCTCGGGATCGACCTGACAGAAGACGAAGAAGGGGCGGAAGAACTGAGCAGGGAACTGACGAGACTTGAACCGGACGACTTTGAACGGTTCGGGGAGATCGTCACGCTCGCCGCGCAGAAATACCCGCGGAACGAACAGATCTCCTACAGGATCGCGGAGGCGGAATACTGGAAGCTCGGCGGAATGACAGGAGAAAGCGAGGAAGAACGCAGGCGGAAAGAGGACGCCGAAAAACGCCTGCTCGCGATCCTTGCCGACGGAAAAAACGAAACATGGAAAACCTATGCGGCATCCCAGCTCTTCCAAATACGGATGAAAGACGGCCTGCGCGAAGAGGCGAAAATCTTCGCAGAGCAGTCCGGTCCGTTCAGAGATGAAAATCTACTTGCATGTCTCGACGGTGAAGACTGGCAGAATGAGCAGCAGTTTCTGGTTTACAAGTCGCTGAACTGGCTGCGCAATTACCTGGACATGCGCGGAGACCGCGAGCATCATCTCCCATCCTACGAGGCGGCGGAGGCAGTCGTCAAGGCGATTGTCAAGGATGGCAACTACGTCGGATACGCGCGGGATCTTTCGGTGAGCGCGGTAAATCAGGCGCGTCTTCTCATCGAAGCGGGCGAATACGGACGCGCCGTAGAGAAGCTGCGGGATCAGGTCGAATACGATGAACAGTGGTACCGGATCGTCCGTGCGGCGGCGGAAGACCCCGGGCGGTATCTTCCCTACACAGCGCCTGTTCTCGATAGCTGGGGCGAAGGCGCGGGGGATTTGATCGACCGGGAAGACGCGGTACTTCTCGTGGACCGGAACTGGCGGAAAGAAAGAGCGGATTTTCTGAAATCGGCTCCGATCTACGCTCCCCTCCGCGAACGGGAGGACTTCGAAGCACTCATCGCGGAGCTGGAAAGCCAAGCAGTCAGCGAAAAGGAGGAAACCGTATGACCGAAATCGGACAGAAAATCAAAGACCTGTGCAAATAAAGCCGACCTGCTCGGACACAGCACCTCGGAGATCACCGAGATGTACTACGTCAAGAGGGACAACACCCGCCTCGTCGGGATCACGGATGGGTTCGCACTGTGAGTTTTCTGGATGTTCACCTCACTTCTCGGTTGAGTTCCATTCAAGAAATACGTTATTGCAATTCTCGTCATGCTTTGGTATCATAGATGCAGGATCGATCCCGCATATGATTTTTACAGGAGAAACGACTATGAAAACAACCACGATCGGCGAGCGCATCCGCGATCTGCGGAAGAAGCGCGACCTGACGCAGGAAAAGCTGGCGGATTTCCTCGGCGTGTCCTATCAGGCAGTCTCGAAATGGGAGTGCAATCTGACCTCCCCGGACCTCGGGCTGATCGGGCCGCTGACGAAGCTCCTCGGCGTCACGTCGGACGAGCTTCTCGGGCTGACGGAGGAGGAGAGCGATGAACGGAAGGCGTTTTTTGACGAGGCAATGGCTCGCTTTCACGACGACGAGCTTGACGTTTATGCCCGGAACGCGGAGGCGGCCGTCCGGGAATTCCCCGGCGACATGCGCTATCTCACATGGCATGCGGACTGCGTCCAGTTACTGTCTGTGTCGGAACCGGACGAAAAGCGGTTTGCGATGGACGAAGACATCGTTCGATTCGCCGATACCGTTCTCGAAAACACGGACGACGAAAAGCTGAAACAGCGCGTCATCTGGGACGCTGTTTATGCTCTCGCGGATCTCGGTCGGCGGGAGGAAGCGCGGAAATATGCGGAGCTTCTGCCGGAAGGAGACACGCGCGATAATTTCCTCGGCCTGACCATGACGGGCGAGGAACAGGTCCAGCACGGGCAGAAACGATTATGGAAAGCCATGTGGACTCTGCTGATGCGGCTTGTCGAAGACACGCCGGATTCTGTCAGGATCGAAGCCTGTGAAGCCGCGGAAACCATCGTCCGGCTGCTCATCCCAGACGGGAACTTTCTCGACGCATACGACTTGCTTTATTTGGAAAAGGTTTATCACGCGCTCCGGGAGGCTCAGACAGGCCGGTATGAGGCCGCTCTGGAAGACTTGAAGGCTGCGAAGGAATACGGCCTTCTGCATGACGACATCTTTGTCGATCATCCCGGAACGTACCGCTACACCGCGCCGCTCTTCGACCGGATCGAAATCGACACGCATGACTTTCAGTATTACGGTGTCAGTCGAAGTACCGAAAATCTCGGATCGTGGCTCGAATGCCGGTGCTTCGACCCCATCCGGGACACACCGGAATTTCAGGCGATCCTGCATTCAACCGAAGGTTGAGTACGCACGAGAAATACGTTATTGCATTTTTCAGCGCATTTCTTTATAATGGATGCAGGTTCCGGAGCCTGCATCTTTTATTCGGAGGAACATCATCATGACCATCGGTGACAGAATCAAGAATCTGCGCAAGAAAAAGAACATGACGCAGGAAGACCTTGCGGACTGCCTCGGCGTGTCGTATCAGGCGGTCTCGAAATGGGAGTGCAATTTAACCTCCCCGGACCTCGGGCTCATCGGACCGCTGACGAAGCTCCTCGGCGTCACGTCGGACGAGCTTCTCGGGCTGACGGAGGAGTGCGACGAGAGGCGAGCTTATTTCGATAATGAATACAAGGGTTACTGGAAGCGGAACGATCCACTGACAAATTACGAAATCGCCAAACAGGCGGTCGAGGAATACCCCGGCAACTTTACCTATCTCAACTGGCTTGCGAGCACGGAATTTCAAATAGCATTTGACGAGGCCTACCGCGAAGGGGTGCCGTATGAGCAGCTGACGCATTTCAACGAAATGATGAACAAAGCCATCCACCACGCGCGGACCGTCTACGAAAACGCGGAGAACGAGGACCTGAGAAACAGCGCACTCTGGACCCTTATCCTTTGCCACAAGTTCTCCAACCGTCCCGACGAAGCACGGCATTACGCTGAACTGTATCCGGAAAAGGATTCCATGACCCGGGACGATGCCATGCTGCTGGTTCTGAAGGGAGAAGAGCAGAAAAGACTGACGCAGAAAATGCTGATCGACGCTTTCTACCGTGTGATCTACGTGCTGGAACAGTTCGAGGACGATCGTCTGACCGAAGAGACGGAAAGCCTCAAAGAGACCTGCATCCGTGCTTTGATCCCCGACGGGAATTATCTCAGGTTCGCACTCAGTCTCTTCTATCTTCGGATCGGACAGGCGAGAAGGGCGGCGAATGAAGGAGACAAAACGGCTGTTCTGCGGCTTCTCCAGGATGCGGCGGAGTTTGGGAGCGAGTATGACCGGGCTGTGCGTGACGGCACCATGGCTTATACCGTGCCGCTTCTCGAAGGATTTGTTTTCTTCGATCCGGAGTACGGGGAGGGATATTACACTTTGGCAGGAGAACTTCGGGATCAAATGGGATGTAAGGCCTTCGACCCCTTCCGCGACGATCCGGAATTTCAAGCAATTTTCGATTCAATCAAAACCTGATATACAGCACGCGGTCTTCCGGTCAATTTCCATTTTCGCAAAAATGCAGCACTCCCTGCCGGTTTCCCGCCGACCGGGAACCGCTCACACCCCTGAACTCCTTCCCCCGCAAGTCCCCGCGAGACGAACAGCCACAACACCTTTACCACCTTCTGCCAAAAACCGCGGAGCATTTTTGATGTTCCGGCGGTGAAAAACGAGGAAAAAACAGGCGAAAAACGGCAAAATCATCACACTTAAGCACAAAATCCGGGCACAAGGAAAAACCCCCGGAAGCCAATGTCTGAAAGGCTTTCGGGGGATTTCACATCCAGGGGTACTAGGACTCGAACCCAGGACACGCGGTTTTGGAGACCGCTGCTCTACCAACTGAGCTATGCCCCTGTGTGACGAGAGTTATTATAACACATCCCGCTGTGAATTGCAATACCTTTTTTCAAAAAAAAGCAATTTTTTCACCGAAGCGGAGCCCTTGCCCGCAGCGGATCCGTTGTCTGTCCGGATCCTTGCGCGCAGAACCGCACATCGCCTGACCGCCTGCGCTTGTCGGTGTCCGCACGGCGGGGAAGCGGGCAGACGCGCATGATCCCATGATAAAAATCGGGAAAAAATCACAAAAATCCCTTGACATACGGGCGATTTTATATATAATAGTATTGGAGAGACTGCGGTTTCTTCGCAACTTGACATGATCGTTCTTCCGGGCGCTGTGCTCCGGGAACGTGCCGCCCGTCGGCTTTCCGGCGGAGAAAAGGAGTACCCTATGAAGAAAAACGCTGCTGTCATCGGATACGGCGGAATGGGCGCCGGCTTCCATGTGAAAAACATCCTCACGAGTGACGTCTGCACCCTCGCCGGCGTCTACGACATCGATCCCGCCAAGCAGGCGAAGGCCCGCGCGGACGGCGTGAAGGTCTATGAATCCCGCGAAGCCCTCCTCGCCGATCCGACGATCGATATGGTCACCATCGCGACGCCGAACGACGTGTATGAGGAGATCGCCATCGCCGCCCTCGAGGCCGGGAAGAACGTCATCTCCGAGAAGCCCGTCACGCTGTCGATGGAGAGCCTCGAGCGGATGATCGCCGCGTCGAAGAAGGCCGGGAAGGTCTTCTCCGTGCACCAGAACCGCCGCTTCGACGTCGACGCCGTCGCCATGAAAAAGATCCACGATTCCGGCGAGATCGGCGAGGTCATCAACATCGAAAGCCGCATCCACGGCAGCCGCGGCATCCCCTCCGACTGGCGGGGCATCAAGAAATACGGCGGCGGCATGCTCTATGACTGGGGCATCCACCTCATCGACCAGGCCTGCATGATCCTCGGGTACGACATCAAGACCATCCAGTGCCGCTTCGACCACATCACGAACCAAGAGGTCGACGACGGCTTCCAGCTCAACATCGAATTCGCCTCCGGCCAGCGCGCCTACATCGAGGTCGGCACCTACAACTTCATCCCGATGCCGCGCTTCTACATGCGGGCAAAGCAGGGTTCCGCGATCATCACGGACTGGCGCGTCCCGGCACACGTCGTCAAGTGCAAGGCGTGGCACGAATCCGACGTCATCCCGGTCGTCAACGGCTCCGGACTCACGAAGACGATGGCGCCGCGCGACTCCATCACGACGGACGAATACGACGTCCCGCGTCCCGTGACCGACGTCCACGACTACTACCGCAACTTCGTCCGCGCCATCGACGGCAAGGAGGAGCAGATGGTCACGCACGACCAGATGCGCTGCGTCCTGCGTGTCATCATGTCCGCGTTCGAGTCCGTCGAACGTGGCGGCGCGATCATCGAATGGTAAGATCCCGGCGGAGAGGAGCTTCGGTTCCTCTCCCGTTTTTCTCTGAAAGGAAGATCCCGATATGATCTGTGAAATCCTGTGCGTCGGTACGGAGCTTTTGCTCGGCGACATCGTCAATACGGACGGCGCGTTCATCGCCCGGGAAATGGCCGCCCTCGGCTTTTCCTCCTACCACCAGACGACGGTCGGCGACAATCCGGAGCGGCTCCGCGAGGCGGTGAATCTCGCCCTCAGCCGCTCGGACGTCGTGATCCTGACGGGCGGCCTCGGCCCGACGTGCGACGACATCACGAAAAACGCCGTCGCCGATGCGTTCGGCAAAAAGATGGTCTTCGACGAGGCGACCCGCGCGGACATCGAGGCATACTTCCGGCGCGTCGGACGTCCGATGACTGAGAACAATCTCTCGCAGTGCTGGGTGCCCGTCGGTGCGACGGTGTTCTATAACAAATGGGGGACCGCGCCCGGCCTCGGGATCGAGGGGGAGATCGGCGGGCAGACGAAATACGCAGTCCTGCTCCCCGGACCGCCGGCGGAATGCGAGCCGATGTTCGAGGCCTGCGCCAAGCCGTGGCTCGCCCGCCTCTCGGACGACGTCATCTACAGCCTGAACCTCCACCTCTGGGGCATCGGCGAATCGGCGGCGGAGTTGATCCTGCGCCCGATGATGGAATCCTCGGAGAACCCGACGGTCGCGCCTTACGCCTGCGAGCACGAGGTCCGCATCCGGGTGACTGCGCGGGCCCGGACGCTCGAGGAGGCAAAGGCCCTCTGCCGCGCGAAGGCCGACGAGATCCGCCAGACGGACGTCGGGCCGAAGATCTACACGGAGACCGACAACCCCTTCGACGCGAAGAACGCCGTCGTCACCACGCTCATCGGCGAGCTGCGCCGGCGCGGCATGACCTTCGCAACGGCGGAGAGCTGCACGGCCGGCATGATCGGATCGTCCGTCGGGGACATTCCCGGCGCGTCGGACGTCTTCGTCGGCGGGATCATCTCCTACGCGAACGACGTGAAGGAGCGCCTCCTCGGCGTGCCGCACGAGACCCTCGAAACGGTCGGCGCGGTGTCCGAGGAATGCGCGGCGGCGATGGCGGAGGGCGCGAGGAGGCAGACCGGGGCGGACATCGCGGTCTCGGTCACGGGGATCGCGGGACCCGGCGGCGGGACGCCCGAAAAGCCCGTCGGAACGGTGTGCTTCGGCGTTGCGACGGAGAAGGGGACCCATACCGAAACCCGTCACTTCAACGGCAAGAACGACCGCGCGAAGATCCGCCGCCTCACCACGGCCAACGCCATGATGCTCGCGATCCGGACCCTGCGGGGAGGGTGACGGAACTCCGGTTTCGGACAAAACTGCGTCCCACACCGTACGGGACGTTCAATACCAAAGGAGGGTCTTTCTCATGATGGTGTATCTGAAACTGAGAACGTTCTGACGGCATGAAACCCCGCGCAATCGTTTCATGCCTGACAGAGCTGCGCATCCATAACGATTGTGAAAAAGGAGTACCTTCATGAACATTCAGGACAATGTCATCAAAACATACTTAAGGAACGTCTGTTTCGTCACGGGGACGCCCTGCGGCGGGAAGACCACCGTCACACGGGCGCTCGGTGAACGGTACGGCATTCCCGTCTACAACATCGACGAGGCGTTCGAGCGGCACCGGGCACTGTCGGATCCCGCGTGTCAGCCGAACATGAACAAGACCTTCGCAGACGCCGACGAATTCTTCGGGCGCACGGTCGGGGAATACGAAGCGTGGCTCGCCGGAACCACAAGGGAGCAGCTCGACTTTGTGCTGCTTGATTTGATCCGGCTTTCGCAGAACGGCAGGATCCTGTGCGACTGCCACCTCACGCTGGAACAGGCGGAGCAGCTCACCGACCGGTCCGGGATCGTCTTTCTCCTGCAGGAGCCGTCGGACATAGCGAGAACCTACGCCGAACGGCCCGACCACAAGGGATTCCGGGATTATCTCAACAGCGCGTCCGATCCCGAAAAGGCAAAGGCGCTGTACAGCGAAGTGCTTATCCGCAGAAACGTCGGTTTCTACCATGCGGTGCGGAACAGCGGCTGGTTTTTCATCGATCGGGCGGAGGGGCTGTCCGTGGAGGAAACGGTCCGAAAGGTCGCCGATCACTTCGGACTGAACGCGGCGGATCCCGTCTCCGTCGAAAAGGTCGAGCGGGACACACCGCGCGCCGAGGAGCTTCTCCGCTTCATCGAGACCTGCTCGTGGGAGGAGGCGAAGGACCATCTCGCCGCGCTGATCCGGACCTGGGACTTCACGGGCGACGAGGCGGTTTTCGCAGCCGTCGCGGACGGAAGGATCGTCGGGATGACCACGTTCCTGATGACCGATTATTATCCGCTCCCCGATGTTTTTCCGTGGGTTTCGAGTGTCTTTGTCGACGAAGCGTACCGCGGCAGGCGGATCAGTGAAAAGCTCATCGGTTGTGCGAACGCGTATGCCAAATCGCTCGGCTATGAGAAGACCTACATCCCCTCGTCCTTCTTCGGCCTGTACGAGAAATACGGCTACCGGTATCTGGGGGATATCGTGAATTACGGCGGAGACAGCGACCACCTCTTCGTCAAAGAGCTGTAAACCCGCCGTCCGAACACAAAACAAATGGGGCTGTCGCATTTACTCCTGAAACGGAGAAGTGCGGCATCCCCTTTGTTGTATCGGATAAGAGTCGAGCGACGGCATTGAAGAGCATGGCTTCGCACCGACTGTCATGTGTCATTGCGAGGAGCAGGTCCCGAGACCTGCGACGTGGCAATCCGCATCCCAGACACGAGGGTCGAAGCAGCAGAATCCGGCTGTTTGTTTCATGAAAAAGTACGGATTGCCACGTCAGGACCTTGCGGCCCTTCCTCGCAATGACACATCAAGTGCGGCTTCACGCCCCAATGCTGTTGCGACAACCCCTTTCTCTTCATTTTTGTTCGTGCCATGCTTTTGCAAGCTCTGCCAGATGCTCGACGGCGTGGGGATTCCACACGATCTTCTCCTTCAGCCACGCGCACGGGAATTCCGCGCACAGACCGCAGAACGGTACGCCGTGCCGCCGCGTGCATCGGTGGATCGGACAGCCGCCGGATTCCTTCCATTCCGGGACGTCCCCGTCCGATGCGATGCATCCGGGGCACGATCCTTCCTTGAACTTCCCGCATCCGTCGCAGCATTCCCCGCAGGCAGTGATCCGCTCAAATTCGATCTCTTCCATGACAAAAACTCCTGTGATTCAAGATTTTCGCAAATAGTATATCACAGGAGTTTTATGATGTCAAGTGGTTATCGAAAAGAAATACTCTTAAAAATCCGGTGTGAACCGTGCCGTGGCGGAGGACCGTTCCTGCATCCAGCCCGTGAAGCCGAGCCGGGACGCCTCCTCGGCGACCTTTTCGTATTCGTAGCTCGTGACCTTCCGCCGGATCGCGCGCCACCGGTCCGGATCCTCCGGCGGCGGGAGAAATTCCGGGGTGTACTGCGCCATGAGCGAGAGCCGCACGTCCGAGACCGGAACCGTCCCGGCGATCTTGTGCAGCACGTCGGCGGAATCCGCCCGGCATCCCGGCAAAACGAGGTGCCGCACGATCACGCCGCGCCGCATCATTCCGTTATCGTCAAAGACGCAGGGGCCAGTGACCTCGAACATCCGTGCGAGCGACCGTGCTGCAAAGTCCGGATAGTCCGGTGCGCCGGAATACCGTCCGGCAAGCTCCGCCGATGCGTATTTGAAATCCGTGAGAAACACGTCGACCGTGCCGCGGAGCATGTCGATCGTCTCGGGCCGCTCATACCCGCCCGTATTCCACACGACGGGGATCGTCAGCCCGTTTTCCCGCGCCATCCGCACCGCTTCGACGAGACGGTCCGCGTAGTGCGTCGGGGTGACGAGGTTGATGTTGTACGCGCCGGACGCCTCGAGGTCGATCATCGCCGCGGCGAGCCGGTCCGGGGAATACCTCTCCCCGCGGGCGGAGCGGCGGCTGATCTTGCCGTTCTGGCAGTACACGCAGCCGAGGGAGCAGTGCGCGAAGAAGATCGCCCCGGAGCCGTGCGCCTCGTCCTTCGGATCGGGACCCGAGATCGGCGGCTCCTCCCAATGGTGAAGCATGATCTTCGAGACCTCAGGGTCGCGCCCCGCGCCGCAGAACCCGACGGTCTTTTCCCGGTCAGCGCCGCACATCCGGGGGCAGAGGAAGCACTCAGTCACCGCGGTTGCCCTTGATGTACTTCGAGATCATCTTGTTTTTCAGATTCCACAGCTCCTCGGAGAGGTCGACGTAATAGTTGTGCGGGTTCTCGAAGCGCAGCACTTCCTTCCACATCGTGTTGATCTCACGGGCACAGTGATCGCGGATCTCCTCGAGCGGGGGCAGGTTGTAGACCATTTCGCCGGCGCGGAAGATCGGGACGAGGAGCTCGCGGGCGGTGAAGTCCGTGAGGAGCTTCCGTTTCCAGGTGTATTCCGGGTCGAAGATCTCGAGCGGCGCGGACTGGTCGATCTCCTCGTGGTGCATCGTGATGAGGTCGGCCTCCGCCTTGCCGGATTCGTTCGCGTAGAAGCGCCAGACCTTCTTGAAGCCGGGGTTGGTGATCTTCGCGGCGTTCTCGGAGACCTTGATCTTCGGCACGATCTCGCCGCGCTCGTTCTCACAGGCCGCCAGCTTGTAGACGCACCCGAACACCGGATCGGATTTCGCCGTGATCAGGCGCTCGCCGATGCCGAACGAGTCGATCGCAGCCTCCTGGTTCAAAAGCTCCGTGATGAGGTACTCGTCGAGGGAGTTCGAGACGACGATCCTGCAGTCCGTCAGCCCCTCGTCGTCGAGCATCCGGCGCGCCTTCTTCGTGATGTACGCGAGGTCGCCGGAGTCGATGCGGATGGCGCATTTTCTGCGTCCCGAGGGCCAGAGCACGTCCTTGACCGCGCGGATGGCGTTCGGAAGCCCGGAGCCGAAGACGGAATAGGTGTCGACGAGGAAGCAGGGATTCTCGGGATAGAGCTTCGCGTAGGTCGTGAAGGCTTCATATTCGTTGTCGAACATCTGGACCCAGGAATGCGCCATGGTGCCGCCCGCCGGAACGCCGTAGAGACGGTCGGAGAGGGTGCAGGCCGTTCCCGCGCATCCGCCGATGTAGGCAGCGCGCGCGCCGTAGACCGCAGCCGCTTCGCCGTGGGCGCGTCTCGACCCGAATTCGGAGATCGGACGTCCCTTTGCCGCGCGGACCATGCGGCTGGCCTTCGTCGCCACGAGGCATTCGTGGTTGAGCACGAGCAGGACGTAGGTCTCGACCAGCTGCGCCTCGATGATGGGCGCGCGGACGGTGAGGATCGGCTCGTAGGGGAAGATGACGGATCCCTCCGGCACGCCCCAGATATCGCCGTGGAACCGGAAGCCGCGCAGATAGCGGAGGAATTCCTCGTCGAAGATCTTCTTCTCCCGCAGAAACTCGATGTCCCCGTCGGTGAAGTGCAGGTCGCGGATGTAGTCGATGATCTGTTCGAGCCCCGCGGCGATGGCATAGCCTCCTCCGTCCGGGACGCGGCGGTAAAAGACGTCGAAGTACGCGATCCGATCGCGCATCGGCGTGTTGAAATACCCCCGGCTCATCGTCAGCTCGTAAAAGTCGCACAGCAGCGCGAGATTGTAATCGTCGGTTCTCATAAGTCACTCCTTGATGGGATTCTGGATCGGTTTATAAGGGCAAGGAAGCGGATTTTCCCTCGACGAAGACCGTCACGCCGCCGTCGGTGATCTCTGCCCGCACGTCGGGATCGCTCGGAAGCACGGTCTTTTCCGCGCCGGAGCGGTAGGTCACGGTGAAGGTCCCGTCGCTGTTTGCCCGGACGGCTTCGGCGTATTCGAGCGAGGCGAAGTAGTCCCACCAGCTGTTGGAATACCCGTCCGCAGTCCGCCCGTCGGCATGGGGCATACACGAGAACCACCAGCGATGATGCAGGCGGCAGGCGTGCGGCTCACCGATGCCCTTCGGCAGATAGACCGACGGATCGAAGAGCTCGGCCTCCCCGGTGAGGTTCGGGTAATGGTCGTGCCAGTCGCGCCAGGTCGAGAGGATCGGCTCGGGATTCTTCCAGTCGTAGTCCGCGACGGAATTCGGCGAGAAATGCACGTTCCCGCAGGCAGTCGTCCCGTCCCAGTTGCGCTTGGCGAGGATGAATTTCTGCCAGAGGTTCATCTTCTCGTACGGCATCCCGTACCATTCGCCCTCGCGGTAGCCGAAGCAGTCGGTCCCGCCTGTGAACGTGTGCATCATCACGTTTTCCATCATGTGCCCGAAGCACTCGAAGTTCGCGTCGCGGCGGCTGACGGAGACGTTCATCACGGTGGTGAGCGGGCAGTCCGCCTCGATCGGATCGCCGTTGATCCAGTAGGCGCTGCGGCCGAACATGCACGCCTCGAAGCAGTAGACCGGATCCTGATTCACGAGCAGGATCATGTCGAACTCGCCCTTCTGCCTCCGCTCGACGATACGGTGTGCCTCGAAGAGCGCGGCGTAATCGAAGGAGAACCCGACGTCCTCGGGACAGACCTCCTTCGTGAACCAGTCGTTCTGCCACCATCCGTACCAGCCCTTCTCAAAGAGACGGCGGACGGTCGGCTCGTCGAGGGTGTGCGAGTCCCCCGCTTCGAGATGGAAGAGGACCTTGTGGCGCGGGAATTCGTCGATGCGCTCCCATGCGGCGGTCTCGCAGGTCACGAGGCCGTGGGAGCCGTATTTGATGTCGTCGTAAAGCTCGAGAACGGAGGCTTCGATCTGATCGGTCGTCCCGGCGAGATCGGAGAGACGCGTCCCGTCCGAGAAGAGGGGATTCTGTTCGAGTACGAGCACGCGCAGCGTGTGATGACGTGGCATGGAGGGACCTCCTCGGTAGATCTTCCTTCATTCTATCACAACGAAGGCGAAAAATCAAGGTCCCGCCGCGATCCGATCCCGTCGAAAACAAAATATAATTTGTATTTTTATTCAAATGCCCTTGCATTTTCAGAAAAACAATGTTATAATGGGATCGTAACCAAAGCAGAGGCGCGGTGAGGATGATCGGCTGCCGGGGAATGTCCCTTCGGAAAGGACGCGGCAGACGGGGGGCTGATCCGCCGAAAGGGAAGGATCCGGCTTTCCTTGGACCGTACCGGAAGACGGTGCGGCCTGTCACAACCGTGGAGCGCTGCTGATACAGGTTTTTCCGAAGGGCGGTGATCGCCCTCGTGAAGACAGACGTCCGGCGTCCATGCGGAGCGTCTGTTTTTTGTTTCAAATTCTTTTTGATTCGGAAAGGAACCCGGAAAATGAGACACCGCAAACTCTCCCGCATCATCCCCTTCGTCCTCCTCGCCGTCGTGCTGGCGATGACGCTCGCCGTCACGGTGTTCGCGGACGACGGAGAAACCGGCTCGCCGTCATTTGCGTACGGCACCGCGCTGGCGCTTCTCCCGCCGCTGATCGCGATCGTCCTTGCCCTCATCACGAAGGAGGTCTATTCGTCCCTCTTCGTCGGCATCATCGCGGGCGGCCTTCTCGCGACGAACTTCTCCTTCGCGGGAACGCTTGACACCGTCATCAACGACGGCATCATCACCGCCGTGTCAGACAACGCCGGCATCTTCATCTTCCTCGTCATCCTCGGCGTCCTCGTGGCCCTGCTCAACCGCACGGGCGCGTCGGCGGCGTTCGGCAAGTGGGCGCAGAAGAACATCAAGACCCGCGTCGGCGCGCAGCTCGCCACCTTCCTGCTCGGCGTCCTGATCTTCATCGACGACTACTTCAACTGCCTCACGGTCGGCTCCGTCATGCAGCCGGTCACGGACAGCCACAAGATCTCCCGCGCCAAGCTCGCGTACCTCATCGACGCGACGGCGGCTCCGATCTGCATGATCGCCCCGATCTCCTCGTGGGCGGCCGCGGTCTCTTCCTACGCCGAGGGCACGGGCTATTCCGGCCTCAGCCTCTTCGTGCGCGCGATCCCCTATAACTTCTATTCGCTCCTCACCCTCGTCTTCATCATCGCCCTCGCCTGCATGAAGTTCGACTACGGCCCGATGGCGAAGCACGAAAAGAACGCCATCGAAAAGGGCGACCTCTTCACCTCCGGCACTGAGCACGCGGCGGAGAGCACCGGCAAGACCGGTACGAAGGGCAAGGTCTATGACCTCGTTCTCCCGATCATCGTCCTGATCATCGTCTGCGTCATCGGCCTCATCTACATCGGCGGCTTCTTCGGCACCGACGCCTGGGGCGGCACGGACTACAAGGGCGACTTCATCGGCGCGTTCTCCAACACCGACGCCGTCATCGGTCTCCCGTGGGGCGGCATCATCACCATCGTCCTCGTGATGCTCTACCTCGTCGCCCGCCGCACCATCACCTTCAAGGAAGCGATGGAGTGCATCCCCGAGGGCTTCAAGGCCATGGTCCCCGCGATCATGATCCTCACCTTCGCGGGCTCTCTGAAGAACATGACCTCCGCGCTCGGCTCCTCCGAATTCGTCGAGGGCTTCATGAGCGGCGCGGCGGAAGGCCTCACGGCTCTCCTCCCGGCGGTCATCTTCCTCGTCGCCGTGTTCATCTCCTTCTCGACCGGTACGTCCTGGGGCACCTTCGGCATCCTGATCCCGATCGTCACGAGCATCTTCCCGGCGTCGTCCGAGCTCATGTACATCGGCATGTCTGCCTGCCTCGCGGGCGCGGTCTGCGGCGACCACTGCTCCCCGATCTCCGACACGACGATCATGTCCTCGGCGGGCGCGCGCTGCGACCACATCAACCATGTCTCGACCCAGCTCCCGTACGCGATCACCGTGGCGGCGGTCTCCTTCGTCTCCTTCCTGATTGCGGCGTTCGTGAGCGTCCTGATCCCGAGCATCCAGACCTGGTTCATCTCCCTGCCCATCGCCATCGTTTTGATGATCGGCACGCTCTTCGTCATCAAAGCAAGAGTGAAGAAATAAACAACGGCAAAACAGAAATTGCCCCCGGGTTCCCGAAGGATCCGGGGGACTTTTTCGTCAGTTGCCGACCAGCTCGATGCTGATGTTCCCGTTGGTCGTCGACGCTTCAAAGGCGTTGCCCCCCGTTTTCTCGGGGACCTTGACCCGCCCGTTCTTCGTCGAGGTGATGTATTTCATCGGCTGCGTGATGGTCGCCGTGATCTTGCCGTTGACGCTTTCGACCGTGATTTTCTCGCCAAAGACGCGGTTGAGGCAGATGTCGCCGTTGACCGTTTTGCCGTAGAGGATCCCGAAGGTCCCGAACGACATGATCCTGCCGTTTCCGGAGATCAGGGACTTGTTCGCCGCGATGCTGCTGTCGTTGATGTTCCCGTTCGTCGTCATTGCTTTCACGAGGCTGGTCGTCCCGCGGGTCTGATCGGCGCCCCGGTCGATGACGATGCTGAGATCGCCGTTCTTGCTCTCGCAGGTGACGAAATCGCCGGGGATCTCGATCTTCGTATCCCCGTTCACGGTTTTCGTGTAGATGTCTTTGATCGATACCGTATGCTCGGGAGCTTTGACGGTGATGTCGCCGTTCGTGTTCCTGACGTCGAGTTCCGCATAGACGCCGTCATCGAGCCGCACTTCGATCTTTCCGGGCTTGGGAGAGAAGACGCCGATCTTCTGATACCACTTCCGCGTGTCGATCTCTTTGACGACAAGATTGTTGCCGTTCGTTTCGACGACGACCCGGTAAGCGGGATCGGTCTTGGCTTCGAGGACGGGTCTTGTGTCCGCGGCATTCGTCACCGTGACCTCCGCGTTGATCGCGTGGATCTCGATGTTCTTATAGCGATCCTTCAGCGCTTCCGAAACGACGGTGTATTCCTCCTTGGCCTGTTCGTGTTCGGCGAGCATCGTCGGGAACGTCGCAAACATGAGCGCGCCGCCCACGACGATCAGGATCAAGGCGAGGATGCACAATGCTTTTTTCATGGTTCAGGCCCCCTTTCTGCGAAGCGGAGCGACGGCTCCCTTCACGATGAGCACGGTCAGGCGCGCGAACGCCTTCGTCACGGCGGCGGACGCGAAATAGAGCAGGACCGCAAGTCCGATGCCGGCGAGCGTGAGACCGAGATAGAACGCGGCGTGCAGGAGATTGCCTTCCGCGATCGACGCGGCTCCCGCGATGATCCCGCCGACCGCCGCGGCAGCCGCCGAGACGAACAGCGCCCAGACGACGATCGGGACGCACCAGAGCACGGCGAGAAGACAGAGCACGAGGGCAAAGTACACGATCAAGAGCGGCGAGGCGAGGATCAGGAGAAGGATCCGTCCGCCGTCCGGCTTGCGCTTCACCGGGGCGGGATCCGGCGGCGGGATCGGGATGTTCAAAAGGATTTCCCGCGCCGCGTCCTCCGGGGAACCTGCCGCCGCGACCGCTTCTTCCTCCGTCATGCCATCGTCCATGCGGTCGTCGATCATCTCTTCGTAATAGTCCAGCGAGCGGGCGATGTCGATCTCTGACAGCGCGCCGAGACGGTGGGCAAGCGCGTTCAGAAAGTCCGCTTTTGTCATGGTGTTTTCTCCTCCCTCACGATAAACGAATAAACGGCGAGCACTTCCTTCCAGTCCTCCCGGAAGGCGTCGAGGCGTTCCCGACCGGCCGGCAGGATGTGGTAGTATTTGCGCAGCCGTCCGCCGAATTCTTCCGTCCGCACGGTCAGGCATCCCGACGCTTCGAGACGTCTGAGAATGGGATACAGGGTCGATTCCGAGATCTCCACGTAGGGCTTCATGTCCTTGATGATCTGATATCCCCACGAATCCGAGTCCCGGATCGCGGAGAGGACCGCCGCTTCGAGGAGTCCGCGTTTCATCTGAATGTCCATACCATACCTCCTTTCGCAGCATATTATATCACGCATAGTATTGTGTGTCAAGGGGTATTCATGAGAAAATGATGAGAAAACAATAAAAAGAGGCTGTCACATGAACTCCAAGAAACGGAGAAATGCGACAGCCGTTCTCTTTACACAGCGCTTTCTGCGTTCTTTTTCTCCTTTATCGAGGAGAAAAAGAACCAAAAAGAGGAACTCTCTGGAAGTTTTGGGTGTTCCGCACTCTGCGGAGTGCGGGTCAGGGCGCTGCCCCTGGACCCTGCCGCCTTTTGAAAAAGGTGGACGAAAACTTTTGCCCTATTTGCGACAGCCCAGACGGTATTATATGCGTTACCCCCACGCGAGGGCGATCTCGTCCATCGTCGTCTCCCCGCGCCGCATGGCTTCGATCTCCCCGGCCATCGCTTCCGCAGCGCGCCGGATGAATTCGTCCGCGATCTCCGGGGTGAAGACGGCATACGGCCCGTCGTTCGGCGGGATCGAGAAGTCTCCCCGCATTTCGTCGAGAAATTCCGGCAGCCGGAAGGAGAACTCCCGCGCGATCGGCTCGTCCTCCCAGCCGTCCGGCAGACGCACATCGTCGCGGAGCCCGTATTGGGAGATGATGAGCGGATTGAGCAGGGAATAGTCGCGGTGCAGGCGCCGGACGTAGTCCTCCGTCGGGACGTAATGGTGCTCGCCGTAGAGGATCTGCCGGTGGATCATGTCCTCCGCGAGGTGGAGATAGTACCCGAGATAGAGGTCGTCGCTCCGCATCCGGTCTCCGTACCGTTCACGGAACCGTGAGAGCGCGTAGGTCCGACGTCCGTCTGCGAGCTTCACGCGGAAATGACCGTCGCGCGATGTGCAGGCGTCCGGCATCACGCATCCGACATGCAGTCGGTCAGGATCGCGGAAGACATACGCTTTTTCGAGCAGAGCCGAGACCGCGAGGTGCAGGATCCTGGACGCCATCTCAGCCCTCCAGCCAGCGGCGGATTTCGGCGAGCTCTTCCCGGCGCCGCGCGAGGACCCGGAGGGTTTTCTGCACCTCCGATTCGCCGACGTGGCGCTCCGAATCGCCCGAAACACCGATCCCCGACGCCCGGCGGATGTTGTAGGCGAGCCAGTCGAGCGGTCCCTTCGCGGAGACGGCGCAGAGGGCTTCCCAGTCGGCGTCCGGATCGCTGCGACGTGCCCGGTATGCCGCGAGCATGGCCTCCCCGATCTCCCGCGAGAGATTGCCCCGGCCGTCATCCGCCCACGAGAGCAGCGCGTCGAGCAGTTCCGCATCCGGGTCGACGGGACCTGCCGCCTCCCAGTCGATGATCGAGGGCTCGAGCCCCTTCCACAGGACGTTCTTCGGATCGAGATCCCGGTGTCCGGCGACGGTCTGCTTTGCGGGGATCTCTATGGCCGCGTCCCGCTCCATCGACCGGAGATCGGGCAGGGCGTCGCATAGGCCCGGCAGCCAGACGGCGTCCGCGTCCCGCTCCTCGGCGAGCTCACGAAGCGCGTCCCAGTCGTTCGGCTCCGGCTTGTCCGAAGGGGATTCCTCCGCCTCGAGCGCGTAGGTGTGGATCTTTGCGAGCAGGTCCCCGACGACGGCGGCGTGACGGGGCGTCAGCTTCGGCGGGAAGAGGGGCTTCGACGTGAGCCACGGATAGAGCATGACATATTCGTCCCCGATCCGCACGAGGGGGGAGCCGTCCGCCTCGATCGCACAGACCGCGGGAACGACGGCGGAGAGGGCGCGCGCGATCTTTTCCGCCCGGATCATGTTGGAATATGCCTCCGGCCGCGCCATCACGGCGGGATTGAGGACCTTCGCGGCGAACGACCCTTGTGCGGTGTCGAGACGGTAGGTGGTGTGCAGGAAACCGCCGAGGACGGGCGTGGGCGCGGAGAGGAGCATCCCGAGGGAATACTTCTGAACGATGAGCTGAAAATGCATGGCGGACTCCTTTCGGTCTGTTATTCTTCTTCCGCCGCCTCACAGGACGCGCGGACAAATTCTTCGATCATCGGGGGATAGACGAGGGATCCGTCCGGGGCGGCGGCGTAATTGTATCCCGTGTGACCGTAGCCCTCCATGAGAGTGAAGGGGACCTTTTCGGCGGGCCATCCGAGATGGAGCATCGTGCGGCGCAGCAGCCGGTTCTGTTCGAGCCGGTTCTCCATGTCGTTGTCCGCGACGATCAGCGCGACGCGGGGCAGCTTTTCGGGATCGGTCACCGGCTTCACATGCCAGAGCGGCGCGGCCTCGTCGACGCGGATGAGCCGGGTGTCGAGGTGCCGCTCGCGCAGGATGTTGAAGTGCACAGTCGGCTGTCCGCTGTCGCAGAAATACCCGGCGATCCGGCGTCTGTCTTGATGGTCGATCCCCCAGACGGCGAGGTAATCCCCGGCGAGGGCGAGCATCATCGAGAGATATCCCCCCGCGCTCGATCCGCCGATCACCATTCCCCGGTGCGGGAGATGAGTGAGGCACCACGCGGCGCATCGGGCGGCATCGTTGACGAAATCGGGGAAGCGCGCCGACGGGTACATCCGGTAGTCCGCGCTGGCGACGCTGATGCCGCGGCGGGCGAGCTGTGTGAAGACGGGATCGGAGCCGTTCCCCCGGTCGCCGCCCTCGAGACCGCCTCCGTGGAAGAAGACGAAGAGCGGAGAATCGGCAGGGGCTTCGGCGGGATAGTAATCGAGCTTGTGAGCGGGCAGAGGCCCGTAGGAGAGGCCGCGTTCGGTCATCGAAAAACCCTCGCAATCCCCGGCGTGGTGTGAATCAGACGGAAAACGCCCGGGCCGGTTGATGTTTTCTTCATTATACCGCTTTCCGTGAAAAAAAGCAAGGCTTCGGACGAATTCATACAAAAAACCTTGACACGGGTGAGGAAAGTTTATATAATATGAATGGCAACTGATGAAATCACGGACCGAAAGGAATCTTTACCCGCATGAAACGTCTCGGCGCGGCGCTCATCGCCGTCTTGCTGCTGCTCCTCACCGCCGTCCCCGTCTTCTCCATCGGCGAGAAAATGAACGTCTATTACGGTACGCCGTGGATCGACGGAGAGATCGACCCGATCTGGAAAAAGGCGGACCGCCAGAAACTCAGCTGGCGCACCGGCGGAGAAGGGAAAAAGCAGCCGAATTCCCTCGCGTATGTCTCCGTTCTCTGGGACGACGAGGCGCTCTACTTCCTCTTCGAGCTGATCGACAACGACTTCACCTTTGAGGCGGAGCCCGGCAGCGAGCTGAACGACTGCATTTACTTATACATCGACGAGCCCGGGATCTTCGGCCCCACATGGACGGTCGGCCAGAACCGCTCCGCCCTGACGCCCGCGCTCGGAAAATCCGTCTACGCGCTGAATGGCGACGGCCCGAAGGACTATGAAATGGCGTTTTCCTTCGATATCGACGGACACGCGATCATCGAATACAAATACGTCCCCTCGATGATCGATCTCAAGAAAGCCGGCCAGGTCCTCGTCGACTTCCAGTACAACGACGCGAATCCCGACGGGGTCCTCGACTACCGCTGGAACTGGTCCGACGAGATCGGCGAATGCGACACCGACAGCGCGTCCTGGACCTACATCACCCTGAAGTCAGGCGGCGGGAGCGGTACCGGAGAGGGATTCGAGTCCCTCGAAGCGGCTGCCGCATCCATCAACCGTACCCCGATCAAAACCTACATGTTCCGCGACGGCACGGACGGCAACCACAACGAAGGCCCGAACAACATCTGGGACAACAACGTGGGGACGAAATTCTGCACGTCGACCTTCCCGATGAAATCCGTCGCCCGTCTCAAATCCGCGACCGTCATCGACGGCGTCATCATGGCGACGGCAAACGACAACTCCTCCTATCACGGCAGAAACCCCAACGAGTGGAAGATCCAGGGCTCGACCAACGGCTCCGACTGGATCGACATCCTGACCGGCGACGAGAGCTTCTTCCAGGACGTCGACTTCACCTACTTCGCGGCCGCCGTCGAGGATACGCAGCCCTTCCGCTATGTCCGCTTCCGCAACGGCGGATGTGTCTCGGGCTGCTGCCAGATCTCCGAGGTGGTGCTCTGCTCGACCGACGAGGCGACCAAGAGCATCGTCACGGAAACCATCGTGCACGAGGAGAGCGAAAAGGACGCGCTCGTCAACTACGAATCGATGGCCCGCGCCCTGAAGAACGCGCCGGCCGAGGAGCCCGAACAGACCGCTCCGACTCCCGCAGCCCCGGCCGGGAATCCATCCGCACCGGCGAAAACCGCCAGCCCTGTCCCCGGGATCGCAGTTGCCGCCGTCCTCCTCATTTTCGCCGTCGCAGGCGCCCTGATCCTGCCGAAGAAGCTGCAGGAATGACCTGTTTCCGGAAGTATTTCACCCATGACTCCAATTCTGCGAGGTAAATCGACATGAACATGCAAAAAGCCAGGGAAAGAGCGCGCGCGCTCGTCGGGCAGATGACCGTGGAGGAGAAGATTTCCCAGCTTCTCTACAACTCCCCCGCGATCGAACGTCTCGGCATCCGGGAGTACAACTGGTGGAACGAAGCCTCCCACGGCGTCGCCCGGTCCGGTATGGCCACCGTCTTCCCGCACGCCATCGCGCTCGCCTCCACCTTCGATCCCGACCTGATCGGCACGGTCGGCGACGCGGTCTCCACCGAAGCGCGCGCGAAGTACAACAAGAGCGTCGAGTGGGGCGACCGCGACATCTACAAGGGCCTGACCTACTGGACGCCGAACATCAACATCTTCCGGGATCCCCGGTGGGGACGCGGACAGGAGACCTTCGGCGAGGACCCGTTCCTCACGGCGCAGATGGGGATGCGATACGTCCGCGGTCTGCAGGGAACGGGCGAATTCCTCAAAGCCTCCGCCTGCTCGAAGCATTTTGCCGTGCACTCCGGTCCCGAGCCGCTGCGCCATACCTTCGACGCCGTCGTCAGCGCACACGACCTCTGGGAGACCTATCTTCCGGCCTTTGAGTGGACGGTCAAAGCGGGCGTGAGCGGCGTCATGGGCGCATACAACCGCCTCTATGGCTACCCCTGCTGCGCGATGCCGCTGATCAAGGACGTTCTGCGCGGCAAGTGGGGCTTCGACGGCTATTTCGTCTCTGACTGCGGCGCGATCAACGATATCTGGGCGAACCACCATTTCACCGAGACCATCGAAGGCGCGGCGGCCGCGGCACTCAAAGCCGGATGCCAGCTCAACTGCGGCGACGCGTTCCGCCACCTCGTCGAGGCCTATGAACAGGACCTCATCACCGAGGAAGAGATCACCGACGCGGCCGTCCAGCTCTATTCGATCCGCGTCCTGCTCGGCGAATTTGAGGAGCACCGTCCCTGGGCGGACGTCCCGCTCTCGAAGCTCGACTGCCGTGAACACCGCGACCTCAACCTCAAAGCAGCCCGCGAAGCCATGGTCCTCCTCAAGAACGACGGCTTCCTCCCGCTCGATCCGAAGACCGCGAAGACCATCGCCGTCATCGGTCCGAACGCGATGAACCAGGTCGCGCTCGAGGGCAACTACAACGGCATGGCGTCCGAATATGTCACCCCGGTCGAGGGGATGCGCCGCGTGTTCCCGAACGCCGAGATCCGCGCCGCGAAGGGCTCGAATATCTGGCGTGAGAAGCAGTGCGACTGGGGCGGCTTCGCCAACATGCGCTCCGAGGGCGTCGCCTACGCGAAGGAAGCGGACCTGACCGTCCTCGTGCTCGGCCTCGACTGCACCATCGAAGGGGAAGAGAACGGCACGCGGAACGAATACTTCAACGACGGCGACAAGGTCACCCTGAAGCTCCCGAAAACGCAGATCGACCTCGCCGAGGAGATCTGCGACGTCTGCCGCGATGTGGTCGTGATCCTCATGGCGGGTTCTGCGATCGACCTCGGGGAGAAGATCACGTCGAAGGCCCATGCCATCATCGACGCGTGGTACCCGGGCGCGCAGGGCGGACTTGCCGTCGCGGAGCTGCTCGCAGGCGTTTACAGCCCGAGCGGACGCCTCCCCGTCACGTTCTACCGTGCGGACGACGAGCTCCCGGCATTCACCGACTACGCGATGGAGGGCCGCACCTACCGCTATCTCCGCACCGAACCGCTCTGGCCCTTCGGCTATGGCCTCTCCTATACCGCGTTTGCCTATTCCGGCGAATCCCTCGACGCCGAGTGTGATTCCGCCTACCGCGTTTCCGTCCGGGTGAAGAACACCGGGGATCGCGCCGGGCAGGAGAAGGTTCAGATCTACGCGCAGTACACCGACAGCCGCACCCCGACCCCGAACTTCCAGCTCTGCGGACTTGCCGCCGCGGACCTCGACGCCGGGGAAGAGAAGACTGTCACGCTCGATATTCCGAAATACTGGGTCTCCGCCGTTCTCGAAGACGGCACGAGATGCGCGCCCGACGGCTCCGTCGTCCTCTGGATCGGCGGCCATCAGCCGGATGAACGAAGCGCCGCTCTCACGGGGACCGGATGCAGAAAGCTGGTGATCCGATGAAATATGTAATCGGCATTGATGTCGGCACGTCCGGCACAAAGACCGTCCTCTTCGACGAAAAGGGCGGCGTGATCGCTTCGGCGACGATCGAATACCCCCTGTATCAGCCCCACAACGGCTGGGCGGAGCAGGATCCCCTCGACTGGTGGAACGCCTCCGCAAAGACGACGAAGACCGTCATCGAGAAGTCCGGCGTCTCTCCCGAAGCCATCGTCGGCGTCGGCATCTCCGGCCAGATGCACGGCCTCGTGATGCTGGACCGGGACAACAACGTCCTGCGCCCGTCGATCATCTGGTGCGACCAGAGAACGGCGGAGGAATGCGAGGACATCGAGCGGCTCATGGGCGGGCGCGACCGTCTCATCGCGATCACCGCCAACCCCGCACTGACGGGCTTCACCGCCTCGAAGATTCTGTGGGTGAAAAAGCATGAGCCCGAGATCTACGCGAAATGCGCGCACATCCTCCTCCCGAAGGACTACATCCGCCTCATGCTGACCGGCGAATACGCGACCGAGGTCTCCGACGCCTCCGGAATGCAGCTGCTTGACGTCCCGCGCCGCGACTGGTCCGACGAGGTCCTCGAAAAGCTCGGCATCGACAAATCCCTCCTCGGCAAGGTCTACGAATCCCCCGAGATCACCGGGACCGTGACCCCCGAAGCGTCCGCTCTGACCGGACTGGCTCCCGGAACGCCCGTTGTCGGCGGCGCGGGGGACAATGCGGCGGCAGCGGTCGGCGTCGGCGTCGTCTCGGACGGGCGCGCGTTCACCACCATCGGCACCTCCGGCGTCGTCTTCGCGCACACCGATTCCATCACCATCGATCCGAAGGGCCGCGTGCACACCTTCTGCTGCGCGGTTCCCGGTGCCTGGCACGTCATGGGCGTGACGCAGGCTGCCGGCCTCTCCCTCCGCTGGATCCGGGACACCGTCTGCGCGCCGGAGGTGGCAGAAGCAGAACGTCAGGGCGTCGATCCCTACCGGATCATGGATGCCGAGGCGGCTGAGTCCCCCATCGGCGCGAACCGCCTCCTCTACATGCCCTATCTCATGGGCGAGCGCACCCCGCACCTCGATCCGAAGGTCCGCGGCGGCTTCATCGGCCTCTCCGGGATGCACACCCGCGGCGACATGATCCGCGCGGTGCTCGAGGGCGTCTCCTATTCGCTGAAGGATTGCCTCGGCGTTCTCGACGGCATGGGCGTGAAGCCCGACGACATGAAGATCTGCGGCGGCGGCGGCAAGAGCCCGCTGTGGCGGCAGATGCTTGCGGACGTGTACGGCATCCCCGTGACGCGGATTGCCTCTGACGAAGGCCCGGCCCTCGGCGTCGCCATCCTCGCAATGGTCGGCGCGGGTCTCTACCCGTCGGTCAAGGACGCCTGCGACGCGATCGTGAAGACGAAGGATTCCGTCGAGCCCGATCCCGCGCGGACCGAAGCCTATGCGAAGTTCTATGGGATCTACGACGCGCTTTATCCGCATCTCAAGGCGGACTTTGACGCGCTCGCGGCCCTGTGATGACGTTCTCCCGCCTCACCCTCATCGAAAAGGGCTGGTCCCCGGACAAAAAATACCGGACGGAGACCGCGGACGGAGAGGTCTATCTGCTCCGCGTCATGCCGGGGACCGATCCCGAAGCCTACCGCCCGGCCTTTGAGCGCCAGAGACGCCTCGCCTCGATGGGCGTTCCGATGTGCGAGCCGATCGAATTCGGTCCGCGTCCCGAGGGCGGCACCTGGGTCGTCCAGCGGTGGATCGACGGGACGAACGCCGAGGATCACCTCCCGACGCTCTCCCCGGACGCGCAGTACGAAGCGGGTGTACAAGCCGGGCGGATCCTGCGCGTCATCCACTCCCTCCCCGCACCCTCCGACGCGCCGGACTGGGAGCCCCGCTTCAACGCGAAGATCGACCGCAAGATCAAAGGCTACCTCGACTGTCCGCTCCGCATCGACGGCGACGGCGCGATCTTCGGCTATCTCGAAGAAAACCGGAAATACCTCCGCGGACGCCCGAACGTCTGGCAGCACGGCGACTATCACGTCGGGAACATGATGTTCGAGCGGGATGCGGACGGGAACCCCGCGAAGCTGACGATCATCGACTTCAACCGCGAGGACTACGGGGATCCTTGGGAGGAATTCAACCGGATCGTCTGGTGCGCCCAGGCCTCGCCTCATTTTGCCCGCGGCCGCATCGACGGCTACTTCGGCACTCCGCCCCCGGAGCTCTTCTGGCGGCTGCTTGCGCTGTACATCGCCTCGAACACGTTGTCGTCGATCTTTTGGGCCGTGCCCTTCGGCGAGCGCGAGATCCAAACGATGACCCGGCAGGCGGCAGACGTGCTCCGCTGGTTCGACGACATGAAGAACCCAGTGCCGGTCTGGTACCGCGAAGCATAGAAAAGGGGGAGGCACATGAAGAAAGGGCTCTCCGTTTTCCAAATCCTCTGCGTCATCGACCTTATCGTGCTGTTTGGCCTCTTTGCTGCCACGGGCCTTGAAATCTTCGCCGGGCGTATGGACCCGGATACACTCCTGCCGCTCGCATACGCCGAGGCAGTCTGCTGGTTTGTTCTCATCCCCTGCGTGGGGGTCCGCATATTCCAAAGATTCAAATAATCCGAAACGGAGGAAAACAAATGAGAAAAGTTCTGATTTTCCAGGGCGGCTGGGACGGCCATGAGCCGCAGCTGACCTCGAAGCGGTTCGCCCGCCTCATGGAAGAAGAGGGGTACGAGACCGAGATCTCCGACACCCTCGACTGCCTGAAGGACACGGAAAAGCTGCTCGAATACCACCTGCTCGTCTCCTGCTGGACCATGGGCTCGATCCCGTGGGAATGCTCCCGTTCCATCGCACAGGCAGTCGGCGCGGGCGTCGGTCTCGCCGGATGTCACGGCGGCATGTGCGACTCCTTCCGTCAGGACACGGAGTGGCAGTTCATGACCGGCGGCCAGTGGGTCAGCCATCCGGGCGGCGACGGCATCGAATACACCGTCAACATCCGCCACGGCTCCTCTCCCATCGTGGAAGGGCTCGAGGACTTCAAGGTCTGCTCCGAGCACTACTACCTCCATGTGGACCCCTCCATCGAGGTGCTTGCGACCACGCGTTTCCCGCTGGTGACCTACTACCACGCCTCGAACAAGCCCGTCGACATGCCCGTCGCGTGGACCAAGTTCTGGGGGCTCGGCCGCGTGTTCTACACCTCCCTCGGCCATCACGACGACGTTTTCGACAAGTCTCCGAACGCGGAGATCATGATGAAGCGCGGCATGCTCTGGGCAGCGGAGGGACGTCAGGTCGTCCTCGACAAGGGACTCACCCCCGACCGCTTCCTCAACAACGCGAAGATGTATTAAACAACGGGAGGAAATCATGGCAACTGTCAAGATTGGTTTCGTGGGATGCGGCGCGATCAGCGGCATCTACCTCGAGAACATCACCAAGAGATTCAAGGAAATCGAGATCATCGGCGTCTGCGACCTCATCCCCGAGAGAGCGGAGCGCGCGGTGAAGAACTACAACATCCCGAAGCTCTACAAGGATATGTACGAGCTCTTCGCGGATCCCGAGGTCGACATCGTCCTCAACATCACCCGCCCCTATGAGCACTACGGCGTGACGATGGCGGCGCTCAAAGCGGGTAAGCACGTCTATTCCGAAAAGCCGCTCGCCGCTTCTCTCGAAGAGGGCAAGGAGATCATGGCGCTTGCGAAGGAAAAGGGCCTGATGCTCGGCGGCGCTCCGGATACCTTCCTCGGCGCGGGCATCCAGACCTGCCGCAAGCTCATCGACGACGGCGTGATCGGCGACCTCGTCGGCTGCGCGGGCTTCATGATCTGCCACGGCCACGAGACCTGGCATCCGGATCCGGAATTCTACTACAAGTACGGCGGCGGCCCCATGTTCGATATGGGCCCGTACTACCTCACCGCGCTCGTCAACCTCGTCGGCAACGTGGAGGCGGTCTCCGCGATGACCCGCACCACCTTCCCGGAGCGTCTCATCACCAGCCAGCCGCACAACGGCGAGATCATCAAGGTCGACGTGCCCACCCTGTACGCCGGCAACATGCGCTTCGTGAACGGCGCGATCGGTACGCTCTACACGACCTTCGACGTCTTCTATCCCGGACAGGCCCGCCTCGAGGTCTACGGCTCCGAGGGCACGCTCTACGTCCCCGACCCGAATGGCTTCGGCGGCCCGGTTAAGCTCTTCAAGCCCGGCGAAGGCATGAAGGACATCGATCTCATGTTCGACTATCCGGACAACAGCCGTGCGCTCGGTCTTGCCGATATGGCAAAGGCGCTCCAGACCGGACGTCCGTTCCGCGCCAACTGCAACCAGACCTTCCACGTCCTCGAGATCATGGAGGGCTTTGCGAAGTCCGGCAGAGAAGGACACGAAGTCCCGATCGAATCCCGCTTCGAGCGTCAGCCGCAGATGAATCCGAACATGGAACACGGCATCCTCGACTGATCGGAAAACCGCAGATCAAACAGAAAGAGCTGTCTCACAAGGGCAGCTCTTCTCATGTTCATTCGATTTTCTTGATCTTGAATCCGTCCACGAGGTAGTGGATCCCCGCGCCGTGTTCGAGATCGAGCGCATGGTATTCGAGGATATCCTCCGGGGAGACGTCGAGCGGTTCATCCGGGTGGGCGTGCGCCGTAAAGAACTTTTTCCGCGGCGGTACGGGCGGCATCCCGCGCTCTTTTTTCGATTCAGTCCGGACAACCGTCTCGAATTTCTCCGCCCGCCCTTCGATCCCGCAGGGGTTGTACAGGGTCCACACGGCGTCGAGGAGCGCGTCCCCCTCGGACTTCGCTTCGGCCTTGTCCCGCCCGCTCTCGTCGAGGACCGATGCCCGCACCGCCTCCGCCGTGAGCGCGTCGAGGGACGGCTTCATCGCTTTCTTCGTCTTCTTTTTCATCTCGTCTCCTCCGTCTCCGAACAGACCGTCACCGTTCCGTCAAACGTTCCGCGCGAGGTCAGGACCCGTCCGCCGCCCGCGGGATTCTCCCGGACCGCGTCGATCACCGCGCGGCTGATTTCCTCGCCCGGCACGACGAGCGGGATCCCCGGCGGATAGACCGTCAGAACCGTCGCCGCGATCCGCCCTTCGGCTTCTTCGAGCCGGATTTCCTCCGTTTCCCGTCGGATCGCCTGATCCATGCGCATCCGGGACGGCGGGAGCGCGTTCGGCTTGACGGAGCGCCGTTCATGAGGGACGCCCCGGCTGCGGAAGCGTGCGAGGAAGGGCAGGAGCGCGTCGACGTGCCGCTGTCCGATCCCCGCGCCCGTCATCAGGAGGATGTACCGCGGCGAGATCATTTCCGGCTCGATGTTGTATTCTTCCCGCAGGACCGCCGCAGCCTCCGGTCCGCTCATCCCGCCGACGGCGAGGAGCAGCTTGCTTTCATCAAACGCGAAGACGCCGGACGGCCGGACGAACAGATCCTCAGACGCCGCGCGGAGTTCACGGATCCTCTCGCGCCAGTTCGTGAAGAGGGCGGGATCCTCCATCGCGTCGATACATCCGTCGATCGACGCCATGAGCGGATAGGACGGGCTCGACGTCTCAAAGCATCCGAGGCATTCTTCGGCGAGCGCCGGATCGGCAAGCGGGCCCCGAACGTGCAGCAGTCCCGTCTGCGTGAGCGAGGGCATGGTCTTGTGCAGGCTCATGACCGTCCAGTCAGCGCCGCAGGACACCGGAGAGGGAACGGCGGGATCGAGGAATCCGAGGTGCGCACCGTGCGCCGCGTCGACGATCAGCGGGACACCGGCCCGGTGACAGACCTCGGCGATCCCGGCAACATCGCTCACAACGCCGTCATACGTCGGGGAAGTCAGGACCACGCCGTCGGGCAGCGCGCCGTCGGACAGCGCCTTCTCGATCGCCTCAGGCTTCACGTCGAGACAGAACCCGAGGGGATGCGCGTCCGGCTGAATAAACCGCAGCTCGGCCCGGTTGATCAGCGCGGCGTGATAGACCGATTTGTGGCAGTTGCGGGCAACCAAAAGGGAAGGGTGTTCCTTCTTCGACGCCCGGCACACCGCCGTGACGGAGGCGAGGATCCCGACGGTCGAGCCGCCGACGAGGAAGAACGTCCGCGCTGCCCCGTACCGCTCCGCCGCCCGATGCATCGCTTCGAGGAGGATCCCTTCGGGCGCGTGCAGGTCGTCGAGACCGTCGATCTCCGTGAAATCGATCGGCGCCAAGCCTCCGAGCCAGTCGAACCGATCCGCGTCGTGCAGATGCCCCGGCATGGAATAGGGGATCCGTCCGTGCGCACCGGCATCGGTGAGAAAATCATACAGGCGCATCGTCATGCCTCCGAAAACAAAGAAAAAAGGCAGATCAGGAAATCTGCCTTACAGCGGTACAGGGATTCGAACCCCGACATACAGAGTCAGAGTCTGCTGTGCTACCTTTACACAATACCGCTATCCGCAGCGACCTATGAGGGACTCGCTTGCTCTGACGGGGGATATTATAGCAGATCGGGCCTCGGATGTCAAGGCTTTTTCTTAAAAATCTTTAAAAAAGTGCCTTTTCCCGGAACGGACACGGAAAAAAACGCTTTCTTTGTGCAGAATTCATGCTTGACAAGTGCGCTGCCGAGAGGTATAATATCCGCATGGGATATGTCTGTCCAATGCGCCGCGCACAGAGAGAAACGGGTGCTGAAAACGTTTCCGCGGAAGTGGACGGGTACCGCCCTGCCGAATAAAACGGCTTTATATTATTTAAATGAGTGAAAAGCTCGGGTGGAACCGTGCGGCCATGTCGCACCCCGAACAGTCGTGAGGCTGCCCGGGATTTTTTGTTTTCCGGCACGCCCCAACTCTCTCCGAAGAGGAGGATCCCATCATGTTTACCGTACGATTCAACGACAAGACGCTCTCCTTCGACGCCCCCGTGACGGTGTACGACGCCGCGCGCGATGCCGAACTCATCTCCCGCGACGTGATCGTCTCCCGCGTCAACGGCAAGGTCGCCGACCTCACCACCCCGCTCAGCGCGGACGCGGATGTCGAGCTTCTGACCTTCGACGATCCCGACGGTGCGAAGACCTTCCGCCACACCGCCTCCCACATCCTCGCCGAAGCCGTGAAGCGCCTCTATCCCGAGACGAAGCTGACCATCGGCCCGGCCATCGACGACGGCTTCTACTACGACTTCGATTCCCCCGTGAACTTCACGCCCGACATCCTCGAAAAGCTCGAGGCGGAGATGAAGAAGATCGTGAAGGAAAACCAGAAGCTCGAAAAATTCGTCCTGCCCCGTGCACAAGCGCTCGAGCTGATGAAGGACGAGCCCTACAAGGTCGAGCTCATCAACGATCTGCCCGCGGACGCCGAGATCTCCTTCTACCGGATGGGTGAATTCACCGATCTCTGCGCGGGCCCGCACCTCTTCTCGACCGGCGCGGTCAAGGCCTTCAAGCTCCTCGCCTGCAACGCCGCTTACTGGCGCGGGGATTCGAGCCGCCAGACCCTCCAGCGCGTCTATGGCACGGCTTACCCGAAGAAGGACGACCTTGAAGCGCACCTCCAGAAGCTCGAAGAGGCGAAGAAGCGCGACCACCGCAAGATCGGCAAGGATCTCCAGCTCTTCATGTCCGACGACCTCGTCGGGCGCGGGATGCCGATGTTCCTCCCCCGCGGCACGATCATCTGGCACGAGCTCGAAAAGTATATCCGTGAGAAGGAAGAGAAGCTCGGCTATCAGCATGTCCTGACCCCCTGCGTCGGCACGGTCCAGCTCTACAAGACCTCCGGCCACTGGGATCACTACAAGGAAAACATGTTCCCGGCGATGCAGGTGGACGAGGAGACTTATGTCCTCCGTCCGATGAACTGCCCGCATCACATGATGATCTACAAGAACCAGTCCCATTCGTACCGCAACCTTCCGATCCGCATCGGCGAGATCGCGCACGACTTCCGCTATGAGGCGTCCGGCACCCTGAAGGGCATCGAGCGCGTGCGTCACTTCTGCCAGAACGACGCGCACCTCTTCGTCACGCCCGAGCAGATCAAGGACGAGGTCTCGAAGGTCTGCGATTTGATCTTCGATGTCTACCGCGACTTCGGGATCACGGACTACCGCTGCGTCCTGTCTCTCCGCGACCCGGCCGACAAGGTCAAATACCATCCGGACGACGCGATGTGGGAAGCGGCGGAATCCGCCCTGCGCGAGGTCCTCGTGGAGCTCGGCATCGAGTTCACCGAGGAGATCGGCGAAGCGGCGTTCTACGGCCCGAAGCTCGACGTCAACGTGAAGCCGTCCGTCGGCAATGAGATCACGCTCTCCACCTGCCAGCTCGACTTCTGCCTCCCGGCGAAGTTCCAGCTCACCTACGTCGACCGCGACGGCACGGAGAAGACCCCGGTCGTTCTGCACCGCGCGATCCTCGGCTCCATCGACCGCTTCATGGCGTATATCATCGAGGAGACGATGGGCAACTTCCCGCTGTGGCTCTGCCCGGTCCAGGCCGAGGTCATCCCGGTCGGCAACGACTTCAACGACTATGCCGAAGAAGTCGCCGAAAAGCTGAAAGCCGCCGGCATCCGCGTCCATCTCGACAACCGCAACGAGACGATGCGCTACAAGATCCGCGAAGCACAGCTCCAGAAGACGCCGTATATGCTCGTCGTCGGCGACCGCGACCGTCAGAACGGCACGGTGTCGGTCCGCACGAGAAACGGCGAGGACAAGGGCGCGGTCCCGACGGAACAGTTCATCGCCGACGCCCTCGAAGAGATCGCAAGCAAAAAGAGATAACGGAACAGCACAAAAGCGCGTTTATCCCTCGATAGGCGCGCTTTTTTCATGCGGTGTTCCGCGTTAAAGAAAGAAACCCGCAGAGAGCGGATTTCCGTCGGAATTATTCGATTTTCGTCGTCCGCTCATCTTTTTTGAGCTGTTCCACGCACCGCCTGCACACGCGCTTGTCCTTCCAGATCACCGCGTCGCCCGTGCTGCCGCAGAAGATGCAGACAGGCTCGTATTTTTTCAAGACGATCCGGTCCCGCTCCACGAAGATCTCCACGGGATCCTTCGGCTCGAGCCCCAGCCTCTTTCTCGTTTCCACCGGCAGGACCACGCGGCCCAGCTCGTCAACCTTTCTGATGACGCCCAGCGATTTCATCTTGTATGTGTCTCCTTTGATCTTTATCCTTCAGACGCGGCGGAAATCCTCCGACCTCCTTCGACCGCGTTCGTGATTTTGTGCCTTATTGTACTCCATCCGCCGCCGCTTGTCAAGCCTTTTCTGGAAATCTCTGACAGTTTATCTCGAAATCCGGCGGATCGTGCGTCCCCGGAAATGAAGCGGGACCCGCATATTCCGCCGGAGCGCCGTCTAAAATGAAGAAAAAGGAAACCGGAGAACATGCCATGACACGCGGCGCAGAAAAGAGAATCTTCCACGTCAAGGACCCGAAAAGCCCCTATTTTGAGGAGGCCTGGTTTGTCATGCGCCGCGGAGCCGGGAAGCGCAGAGGCCTGCCGACTGCCTCCTCCACCCTCGCCGAGGAAGCCGACCGCATCATCCGCGCGTGCGAGGCAGCCGTCTGCCCTCCGAAAGCCTCCGCGCCGATCCACCGCCTTCCGCCTCCTCTTGCCTTCGCGCTCGGAGCCGCGTCCTCCTCCGCCGTCATCGGCACCGTCGCGCTCATCGTCGGCCTTGCCTGACGGATTGCACAAAGAGGACCGTGAGACCTTCCCGAAGAAATGTTACTTTTCGGGACAACCGCTCCCTTGACAGATGGGGCGTTTTGGTGTATAATCATAAGAGATATTTTGTATCGCTTCCGGTCGTCGAAGCCGCAGGGACCGCACGCTTCCCGACCGTCGGGACAATCGCCCGAACCAAAGCCCGCCCAAAGCGGCGGGATCCACAGAACGCCGGTTCAGCGGGACGCTGCGGCATCTTCATCCGCCGCCTTCGGATGACATGCCGACCGCCCTCCGTCCCCGATCCGACGTCAGCCGCCTGCCGGCAGAACCGGGGGAGTTTTTCTGCTGTCCGTGAGCGGCTCGAAGGCGCGCAAATTATCGAAGAAGAACAGAAGAAACGGAAAAATGAATGAAACCGTAAACCGAAGCCGGTGACCTCCGGAGAAGACAGGGGGGGGGACCGGCATCCCACGAAAGGAACACTATGGCAAGAACCAAGAAACAAACCAGCAAGCTGCGCGTCATGATGCTGGGCGGCCTCAATGAGATCGGAAAGAATCTCGCCGTCCTGGAATACGAAGACGACATGATCATCATCGACTGCGGCCTTGCTTTCCCCGACGAAGACATGCTCGGCGTGGACCTCGTCATTCCCGATTATACCTATCTCGAAAAGAACGCCTCGAAGATCCGCGGCATCCTCGTCACGCACGGGCACGAGGACCACATCGGCGGCATCCCGTACCTGCTCAAGCTCATCGACGTCCCCGTGTACGCCACCCGCCTCACCCTCGGCATCCTCGAATCGAAGCTGGCGGAGCACAAGCTCCTCGGCGTCCGCACCCTCGTGACCGTCCAGGCCGGCGACACCGTCGAGCTCGGCTGCTTCCGGGCCGAATTCATCCGCGCGAACCATTCGATCGCGGACTCCTGCATGATCGCGGTCCGCACCCCCGTCGGCGTCGTCCTTCACACCGGCGACTTCAAGCTCGATGTCTCCCCGATCGGCGGGGAAATGATGGACCTCACCCGCATCGGCGAGTACGGCAGGGAAGGCGTGCTCCTCCTCATGTGCGAGAGCACGAACGTCGAGCATCCCGGCTTCACCCCGTCGGAGAGACGCGTCGGCGCGACCCTCGATCAGATCTTCATGACCAACACGGACAAGAGGATCGTCATCGCAACCTTCTCCTCGAACGTCCACCGCGTCCAGCAGATCATCAATTCGAGCTTCAAATTCGGCCGCAAGGTCGCAGTCACCGGGCGCAGCATGCTCAACGTCGTCGGCGCGGCAGTCCGCCTCGGCTACATGGACGTGCCGGACGGCGTGCTCATCGACATTGCGGACATCAACCGCTACCCCCAGGAAATGATCACGATCGTCACGACCGGATCGCAGGGTGAACCGATGTCCGCGCTCTACCGCATGGCGTTCTCGGATCACGCGCAGGTCGAGCTGACCCCGAAGGACCTCGTCGTCCTCTCCTCCCACGCCATTCCGGGCAACGAAAAGCTCGTCTCCCGCATCATCAACGAGCTCTACCGCAAGGGCGTCAGCGTCTATCACGCCGAGGCCGTCGTCCATGTGTCCGGCCACGCCTGTCAGGAAGACCTCAAGCTCATCCACGCGCTCACGAAGCCGAAGTTCTTCATGCCCATCCACGGCGAATATCACCACCTGATGCAGCATAAGGAGCTCGCGGAATACATGGGCGAGGATCCGCGCGATATCTTCATCATGGAGACCGGGCAGGTCCTCGAGCTCGACGCGAACTCCGCAAAGAAGAACGGCACCGTTCCCTCCGGGCGGATGCTCGTGGACGGTTACGGCGTCGGCGACGTCGGCAGCGTCGTGCTCCGCGACCGCAGACACCTCGCCGAGGACGGTCTGATCGTCGTCGTGGCGACCGTCGATCTCGACGAAGCGACCATCGTCTCCGGGCCCGACCTCATCTCCCGCGGCTTCGTCTATGTCCGCGAGAGCGAGGAACTCATGGACGACGTGCGCGAGCTCGTCCGCGGCGTCCTCTGCGACACGCTCGATTCCGGCATCACGGAATGGACGCAGATGAAGACCAACGTCAAGGACGCGCTCTCGAAATATCTCTATCAGAAAACCAAGCGCAAACCGATGATCCTCCCGGTCATCATGAACGTATAAGAGGCAGATTATGGTAAAACATGTGATTCTCTGGACCCTGAAGAGCGAATTCACCGAAGAGGAGAAGGCAGCGGCCCGCGCGGAAGCGAAACGCCGTCTCGAATCCCTGAACGGGAAACTCGAGGGACTCGTCTCCCTCCGCGTCATCACGGACCGGCTCCCGACGTCGACCGCCGACATGATGCTCGATTCCGTCTTCACGGATCGGGACGCGCTCGCAGCCTACGCCGTCAATCCCCTCCACCTCGAAGCCGCGGGATACGTCCGCAGCGTCGTCGCATCCCGCGCCTGCCTCGATTTTGAAGCATGAAGGCGCAGAAGATAGCCGAGCTTCTCGCACCCGCCGGGAGCTGGGACAAACTGAAAGCCGCCGTCCTCTACGGAGCCGACGCGGTCTATCTGGCGGGAAAGCACTTCGGGATGCGCGCCGCCTCGGCGAACTTCGACCGGGATGAGCTGATCGCGGCCGTCCGGTACTGCCACGGCAAAGGCGTCAAGGTCTATGTGACGGTCAACGTCCTGCCGCACACACCGGAATACCCGGAGCTCATGGCGTATCTCCGCTTCCTCCGCGCCGCCCGGGTCGACGCCGTGATCGTCTCGGACATCGGCGTCGTCATGGCGATCCGGCACGAGATCCCGGGCCTCGAGATCCACATCTCCACCCAGGCCTCCGCCGTCTCCGCCGCAGCGTGCCGCGCATGGCATGAGCTCGGTGCGAAGCGGATCGTCCTCGCGCGGGAACTGACCCTGTCCGAGATCCGCGAGATCCGCGAGAACATCCCCGATACCCTCGAGCTCGAGACCTTCGTCCACGGCGCCATGTGCATCGCATACAGCGGACGCTGCCTCCTCTCGAATTATTTCACCGGACGCGACGGCAACCACGGCCAGTGCGCCCAGTCCTGCCGCTGGCACTACCGCGAGGCCGAAATGCCCCGCACGATCGACCTCCACGAGGAACTGCGCGAGGAAATCACCACGGCGGTCCGGCTCGAAGAGGACGCAAACGGCGAGACCTTCTTCATGAGCTCGAAGGACATGAACATGATCGAACACATCCCGGAGCTCGAAGAAGCCGGGATCTCGAGCTACAAGATCGAAGGCCGCGTCAAGAGCGCGTACTATACCGCCGTCGTCACCAATACTTACCGCCTCGCCCTCGACGCCTACCGCAGGGATCCGGATTCCTACCGCTTCGATCCCCTCTGGGCGCGCGAGCTCGAGAGCGTCAGCCACCGCGAATACGGCACGGGATTCTTCTTTACGAAGCCTTCCGAGGACGCGAACACCGTCCATGAGCACGGCTACAAGAAGGACAAAGCCTACCTTGCGACCGCGGTGACCGACGGCGTGCCCGCGGAGGACGGCACCTGGGACGCCGTCTTCACCCAGCGCAACAAGCTCTTCGTCGGCGATTCCGTCGAGCTGCTCAGCCCCGGCCGGACCGGACGCGCCTTCCGTGCCGATCCGCTCTTCGACCGTCAGGGCAATCCTATCGAATCCACTCCCCATCCGTCGATGTTCTTCCGCCTCCGGGTCCCGTGCCCGGTGAAGGCAGGCGACATCCTCCGCGCCGGGGAATAAGGAGGAATCATGCTCATCGATCTCATCAAATCCTTCGTGATCGGCCTGGTGGAGGGCATCACCGAATGGCTCCCGATCTCCTCCTCCACCCACATCGAGCTTGCCGCGGACCTCATGAAGACGAATTACAGCCCGTCCTTCTTCGCGTTCTTCGAGGTCGTCATCCAGCTCGGCGCGATCCTCGCCGTCATCCTCCTCTACTGGGGACGCCTCTGGCCGTGGGCATCGCGGGAACAGCACGTCCGGCGCCGCACCTGGAGCCTCTGGCTGAAGATCCTCCTCGCCGCGCTCCCGGCAGCCGTCATCGGCTTCCTGATCGACGACTGGCGCGAGGAGCACCTCGGGAGCATCTACATCCGCGCCGCGGCGCTCATTGTCTACGGTATCCTCTTCATCGTGATCGAGCGGCTGCACGCGAAGCGCCGTCCGCTGAAAGAAATCCGCGAAGCGGAGGACATCCCGAACGCGACCGCATTCAAGATCGGCCTTTTCCAACTTTTGTCCCTCGTCCCCGGGACCTCCCGTTCCGGCTCGACGATCCTCGGCGGGATGCTCGTCGGCGTCTCCCGCAAGGCTGCGGCGGAGTTTTCATTCTTCGTCGCGATCCCGGTGATGTTCGGCGCGAGCGCGCTCAAAGCCCTGAAATTCGCCCTGAAAGGGGAACTGCTCTTCACGGGCGGCGAGATCGCGATCCTCGCGGTGGCCCTCGTGACCGCCTTCGCCGTGTCGATGCTCGTCGTCCGCGCTCTGATCGGATTCCTCCGCACGCACAGCTTCGAGGGCTTCGGCTGGTACCGCATCGTCCTCGGCATCGTCGTGATCCTCTATTACACGCTTTTGAAATAACGCCAAGAAAAGCTCCTCCGGGGGCTTTTCTCATTTCCGCCCGGCGGTTGGAAAGGGAAGCGGAAAACTCTCCATCCGATCCCTTTGTTTCTGCATCGCGTTATGTTATCATGAAGACGGCATCGGACATGCCGGAAAGGATGATTCATCATGGACATCGGAAAGAACATATTCACACTCCGACGGGAGAAGCGCTGGACGCAGGCGGAGCTCGCCGAAAAGCTCGGCGTCAGCGATCAGACCGTCTCGAAATGGGAAAACGGACAGACTGCCCCGGACGTTTCGCAGTTTCCGATCCTCGCGCGCCTCTTCGGTGTCTCGATCGACCGGCTCTTCGGGTATCAATCGCACAGCTACGACGAAGAAGTGAAGGCGATCTTAAAGGAAGTTGATAGCTGCGGATCCACCCGGCGAGAGATCGAGCTCCTCACGGACGGCCTCGCGCGTTACCCGAACAGCGCGTCGCTCAAAACAGCGCTCGCGTTCTCTCTCCTCATGCTGTATCGGATCTCGGAGGACGGAGAAGAGCGGACTTTGGCAATCGATCGCGCCGTAAGCCTCTGCAATGAAGCCGCGCAAACCAGCGTCGATCCCCGGGAGCTCGACGAAGCCATGCACATGCTCTGCCGGATCCGGACCGAAACCGGGGAATATGAACGCGCGAAGGAAGCGGCGGAGCAGATCGGACCGGAGCGGCACCTTCTCCGGGTATTGGACCTCTCGAACGCGCTGTACGCAGGCGGGGACCGGGACGCATTCGCCGTTTTCGCCGCGGACAACCTTTATGAAAGCTGGTACGCCGCGCAGTTTCTCCTCGATGAGATGACGAACGACGCCTTCAAAGCCGGAGAACTGGACCGCGCAAGGGCGTGCGGCGAGGCGAGGATGAAGCTTTTATCCGTTTTCGACACGGGATGCGCGGATTATGCCGCCACGGACAAGCTCTTCGCAGCGGAGCGGCTCGCACGGATCGCAAAGGCGGCGGGAGACCGGGCGGCTTGCCTTGACGCGCTGAAACGATTCGATGCCGTCGCGCGTCAGATCCCCGCGGTCGCCGCATCGCCCGATTTTCACGCCGCGGCCCGGAATCCGCTCTTCTTCGGCGCGGCGACGGACGGCGGGATCGCGGAGGAGTACATGAGCGAGGTCGATCCTGAAATCCTGTACCGCGATTTCGACGCGTTCTTTGCGGATGATCCTGCATGGCGGGCATTTCGATCTTCCCGCTGAAATTTCCCCTTGCATTCTCCCTCGTTTTCTGCTATACTGGACCCGGAATCACAACATGGGAGGGGACGCCATGAAAAATCAGAAACTCTGCCTCGCGCTGATGAGCCCCTACGGCGACACAAGGCTCGGCACCGAAGAGGAGATCCGCCTGATCGCCAAAACTGGCTTCGAGGGCTTCTTCTGCGGCTGGGGCAATCTCGACTATCTGAAGGAATGCCGGCGCATCGCCGGGGAAACCGGAATGTTCTTCCAGTCCGTCCACGCGCCGTTCGGCCGGTGCCGCGATCTCTGGCACGGAAGCCCGGAGGCCGCGCAGATTGCGCTTGACGAGCAGATCGCCTGCCTCGAGGGCTGCGCGGCGGTCGAGGTCCCGGTCATGGTTACGCACGTCTACATCGGCTTCGAGGATCACGGTCTCGCGCCGAACGACTTCGGCCTCGGAAACTATGAAAAGCTCGTCCGGCGGGCAAAGGAGCTCGGCATGAAGGTCGCCTTCGAGAACACCGAGGGCATGGAATACCTCGACGCCGTGATGCAGATGGCTGGGGCCTATCCCGACGCCGCCGGCTTCTGCTGGGACACCGGGCACGAGATGTGCTACAACAACACCGAGGACATGCCGGGGAAGTATCCCGGACGGCTCCTGGCGACACACATCAACGACAACCTCGGCGTCCGGGATTATGCGGGCCGGATCACCTGGCACGACGATCTGCACCTGCTCCCGTTCGACGGCGTCGGAGACTGGGCGGATATCGCGCGGCGGCTTGCGGATTTCGACGGCCCGCTGACGTTCGAGCTCACCACCCACTCGAAGCCGGACCGCCACGAAAACGACAAGTACGCGCGCCTGACGCCGGAGGAATACCTCGCCGAGGCGTACGCAAGGGCGTGCCGGGTCGCGACGCTCGTCGCAAAAGCGCGAAGAGCCTGACGAATACAAAAAACTGTCCCACGGAGGACCCGCAGGGCAGTTTTTGTTTTGGAAATCTTACTTCGGCAGAGGTCTTCCGGCTTACAGCAATTCCGTCTCCTCGCCGGTCCAATGGTCGAAATACTCGACGCCGCGCCATTTCCCCTCGAGGAGCGCGCGATGCGTGGTCTCCACGTTGCACCACTCGTCGATACGGGACAGCCCGTGCATCTTCCAGTCGGCGAAGAACTGATTGATCTCTTCGGGATCGTATTCGCCGCGCAGCATGGTTTTGCGCTTGAGCGCCACCCAGCGGATCGACAGCCGCGCCTTGTCCACGCGCATCAGCCGCGCCGGATCGCCAATGACCGCAGCCGCAGCCTGATCGAAGAGGGCGAAGTACTTCTCGAGCATGTCCTCTTCGAGGAAGCGGTGGAGCGGATTGTCGTTGAAGCCGACGTGATCGTACTTCTCCGCCGTGTCGCAGACGAGATTCAGGTACTGATCGAGGTACGGAGCCGCCGCGCCGTAATAGTACTCCATGAATTCGCGGCGGTGCGCGTCGAGATCGCAGTACGGATCCCAGAGAAGCTTCGAGATCAGATAGGCCCGCATGTCGTTGAAGTCGACGCCGCCCTGGGACGCACCGCACGCCTGCTCGAAGACGCCCTTGACGTTGTTCTCCGCCATGAGCTGTGCGTTGCGCTGGAGGATCCGCCAGTTGGGATGCGGCGTCGGGTAGTGGGCGAAGCAGGTCGTGTAGTCCCAGATGTACATCCGGTCGCAGATCTTCCCCCAGTCGCGGAGGTCGGTGATGAAGCTCGACTTCGTTCCGTCCGGGCGCGTGACCGAACGCCGCTCGTCGTCGCATCCGTCGAAGGGATGGCAGAAGCAGCATTCGATCGAGCAGAGACGGACGCAGACATTGTGCCGGTTGCGGGTGATGTGCGGCGCGGGTCGGCTGTACACATAAGCCAGCGTGTCGAAGATCACGTCCGGGAATTCATCTTCGAGCGCTTCTGCCACGGCGTTGACCGCGCGCAGCAGCGTACCGGACGGGGAGCCCTCTTCCTCGTCGATCTTCCGGCAGTTTTCGCATTGGCAGTTGCCGCCCCAGTCGTTCTGGGAGAGCGACATCAGACGGTTGCCCGGATGAGCGCGGAGGAAGGCACGCGTCCGCTCGGTCAGGAGCCGGATCACGTCGGGATTGGTTAGGCAGAGCTGGGTCCGTCCGCCGCTCGTGGTGACGCGCTTCCCATTGACAAGGGCGAAGTACTCGGGATGCGTCTCGCTGAATTCCGAGGTGGGGATCAGGTGCTCGAACGAATGCACGAACAGCCCGTAGCTCATCGAGCCGCCGAGCCGCTTCGGGATCGGAGCGCCGAGCGTGCCGTTCAGACGCAGCTTCGCCGAAAAGCGGGGATACTGCCGGATCGTCGCATAGTTGTGCGTGCGGTACTCGAACGTCGGTTCGGACCGGAGGGAGAGATCGGGGATCACGGCGTCGGGCGCGGTCGGGACCTTCTCGCAGGTCGGCGTGAAGAACCGGACGCCGAGCCTTTCGAGGAGCTCATACGCGCCGTAGAGCACGCCCCGGCACCCTCCCGCGAGCTTCACGGTATTGCCCGACGATTCGATGAGAAAGCCGTCGTCCGAGCAGCCGGACACGTCGAGCCCGGACGCCGAACCGACGAGGATCGCGTTTTCTTCCTCGCCTTCGGAGGAGAGCGGCAGGCTCGTTGACGTCATCCGGTCGAGATAGTACCGCAGCTCCTTCGCGGCGTAGAGTGCGGTGGAATCGGGATCGCCGATCGCCTCGGGAGATACGAGGATATGCGCGTTTTTGACGGGTAACATGATGGACTCCTTTCGGTTGTTTCGTATCGGCCGCTCACCCGAACATCCGCTTCATGAGGGCGGGACCGTGCTCGCGGAACCACTTTTTCTGAACTTTATAATCTGGACAGACGCGCTCGACATGCGCCCAGAACCGCGCGGAGTGATTCATTTCCAGCCGGTGGCAGAGCTCGTGGATCACGACGTAATCCCTCGCCTCGGGAGGCGCGAGCATCAAGAGACCGTTGAAGCTGAGGTTTCCTTCCGCCGAACAGCTTCCCCAGCGCGTCCTCTGCTTCCGGATCGTGATCCTGCCCCAGCTCACGCCGACTACAGGTCCGAACCGCTTCACCCGCGCGGGGATGTCGGTGCGCGCTTCACGGATGAGCGCGTCGATCTCCTCCTCGGTGAGCCGCCCCGCTTCATCGGCGTCTGCCGCATCCCGCTGCTTCGCCAGATGGGACCGGAGCCAGCTTTCTTTCTGCGCGAGGAACGCGGTCACCTCTTTGTCCGGGATCCGGAGAGGCCCGCGGACGAGGAACGTGCCGTCCGGCTTCAGGAAGAGGGAAACGGTCTTTCTCCGCGAGCGGATCACGGGAACCCAGACGGGATCGGGATATCCCTCGCCCAGGGAAAACGGAAGCCGGATGTGGGACGAATACATCATCGGAAGTTCTTCTCGAAGCACTTGACCCACGCGTCCGCGATGAGCTGATGGCCCGCCGGGGTGGGATGGACGCCGTCTCCGAGCCAGTAGGACGCGGGCATCTTCTCCGCCGCTTCGTCGAACATCGCCTGGAGGGGCAGAAGGATCTGATCGGTCTCCTCCGCGATCCGGCGGACAGCCTCAGCGCGCTTCTCGGTCTCGCCGCGGAACAGGTCCCAGGCGCCTTCCGTCGCGCTTGCCTTGAGCACGAACGGCTCCATGAGGATCATCTTCCGGCTCGCGGGCAGGGCCTTCTTCGTGTCGGTGACGAGCATCTTGTAAACGTTATAGAAGCGGTCCGCATCGACGCCGTTTCGTCCGCCGAACTCATGCCACACGTCGTTGACGCCGATGAGGATCGAGATGAGATCCGGCTCATGGTTCCAGCAGTCCGCCTTGATGCGCGCGTACACGTCGACGATGCGGTTGCCGCTGATGCCGAGATTCTCGAACTCGTATTCGCCCGGGTACTTCACGGACAGGCACCCGTCCACGAGGAGGGGATAGCCCTGACCGATCGAGATCAGGCTCCCGTTGTGCGTGTTGCGTCCCACGTCGGTGATGGAATCGCCCAGAAACAGAATTTTCATGTCATGCCTCCCAAAAGGTGATTTTTGATCGAAATCATTGTATCACAACGCTGGGCGGAAATCAATCCCTGCGCATCTGAAATTGTCGTAAATTCCGAAAAATATCTTGACTTCGGGTCGATGATTCGTTATAATGAACAGAGAAACGGGCGCCAAAGCCCGGATTTGAAATCGGACGATCCCAACGAAAAGGAGAATTCCCATGACTTTCAGCGATAAACTCAGACGGATCCGCGGCGTGTGCGCGACGAATTACTGGGCGCACCGCATCTACGCCGAGCTCTGCTACATGGCGTGCCTGTCTCAGACGCGAGGGCACATCTATGACGCACGGCTCGAAGCGGCGTGCGACGATCTGCTTGCTGCCCTTGCCGACGAGCACACCATCTCCCGCTCGACGGCAGAGGCGGTGGAGAACTCCCTCGCCGATCTCTCCCCGGCGGCGAAATCCCTGAAGATCTACTGCATCGCCCATGCGCACATCGACATGAACTGGATGTGGGGCTATCACGAGACGGCCTCCGTCACGGTCGACACCTTCCGCACCATGCTCGATCTCATGAAGGAGTACCCGTCCTTCACCTTCGCGCAGTCACAGGCGTCGACCTACAAGATCGTCGAGGACTTCGCGCCAGAGATGCTCGACGAGATCAGGAAATACGTCCATGAGGGACGCTGGGAGGTTTCCGCGTCGACGTGGACCGAGACCGACAAGAACATGCCGAACGGCGAATCGCTCTCCCGCCATATCCTCTACACCAAGCGCTATCTCGGGAACCTGCTCGACATCGACCCCGATTCCATCCGCATCGATTTCGAGCCGGACACCTTCGGCCACAACATCAACGTCCCCGAGATCTGCCAGAACGGCGGCATCGATTATTACTACCACATGCGCGCGAACGACGATCAGCCGGAGCTTTACCGCTGGCGCGCGAAATCCGGCAAGGAGCTGCTCGTCATCCACGACACGAAGGCATACAACAGCGACATCGACATCCGCACCTTCGAGAACATGCCGCTTTACTGCGCGAACATCGGCACGGACACCTATCTGAAGGTCTACGGCGTCGGCGACCACGGCGGCGGACCGACCCGCAACGACGTCGAGCGCATCCTTGACGACGCGACCTTCCCGCTCTATCCGACGATCGAATTCGGCACCTACGCGAAGTTCTTCGCCGCCTGCGAGAAGATCCGCGACAAGCTGCCCCTCATCGACCACGAGCTCAACTACGTCTTCACCGGCTGCTACACGACCCAGACGCGCATCAAGATGGCCAACCGCATCGCCGAGGACCGCGTCTACGAAGCCGAGACCTATTCCGCCGCGGCGACTGCCCTGACCGGCGCGCCCACCCGCACGTCGATCTTCGAGAAGTCCTGGCGGCAGATCCTCTTCAACCACTTCCACGACATCCTCCCGGGCTCCGGCATCACCGAGACCCGCGAATACGCGCTCGGCCACTTCCAGGACGCGCTGGCAGGCATCGACATTTCCGCCAACGCCTCGCTGAGAAATATCGCCGACTCGATCGACACCTCCGCGATCCCGTTCGACGACAACAACTTCACCCGTTCCGAGGGCGGCGGCGTCGGATTTGCCGTCGAGCACGGCGCGGGCTACCGTTTCCCGCAGACCGAACGCGGCAGAGGCTCCGTCCGCGCGCTGCACCTCTTCAATCCCACGCGCTACGACCGCGACGAGGTGACCGAGGTGACCGTCTGGGATTACAACTACGACCTCTCCCTCGCGCACTTCACCGATACCGCGGGCAATCCCGTCGCTTCCGAAGTCCTCGCGGCCGGACACGGCTACTGGGGACACAGCTTTACGAAATTCCTCGTCCATGCAAAGATCCCGGCGTTCGGCTGGACCACGATCGTGCTGAAGCTCAAAGACGCCGAGGGCGTTCCCGCATCCACGGATTCCGGCGCATGGTGCGACTACATCACCGACAGCCCGTTCGTGCTCGAAAACGGGCAGATCAGGGCGGTCTTCGATCCGATGTCCTTCGCCATGACCGAGCTCACCGACAAAGCGACCGGCGAGCACATCGTCACTCCGGAGAAGCCGTCCGCCGTCTTCCGCTTCATCCGCGAGAACCCGCGCCACGGCATGACCGCATGGCGGGTCGGCGAATACATGAGCGTCGACGTCCTGAATCAGCCGGGCCGCGACATCCGCCTCCTCGATTACGGCGTGACCGGTCTGCGCCGCCGTCTCCGCTATGAAGTCAAATTCGCCTCCTCGAAGCTGACCGTCACGGTCGAGCTGCTCGGCGAGTCGAAGATTCTGAACTTCCACGCGGACGTCGACTGGCACGAGATCGGCGTTCCGGGCGACAACACCCCGCAGCTGGGTTTCCATCTGCCCGTCGCCTACGCCGTGAAGGACTATACCTACGACATCCCGATGGGCAAAATCACCCGCGGCGACATCGCCCACGACGTTCCGGGCAACAGCTTCATGCGGCTCGAGAAGGACGGGGGTGCGGCGTTCATCGTCACGGACACGAAGTACGGCTTCCGCGGCCATGAGAATTCCGGCGCGGTGACGCTCATCCGGTCCTCCGTCGATCCCGATCCGTACCCGGAGCGCGGCATCCACCACTTCAACCTCGGCGTCGGCGTCTGTGCGGAGGAAGAGCAGAAGAAGCTCGCGACGCTCTACGTCCACCCGATCGCCTTCAACGCCGCGACGAAGCACGGAGGCACGCTCCCGACCGAAGGCGCCTTTCTCTCGCTCGAGGCAGGGCAGGGCGTGATGGTCTCCGGCGTGAAGAACGGTGAGGACGGCGGCCTGATCGTGCGCATCGCGGACTACGGCGGAGAAGGCACAAGCGCCGCACTCATCCTCTCCGACCTCGTGAAAGCGCCGGAGCAGGCGGCGATCGTCGACATCACGGAGCGCCACGAGATCGGAACCTGCGGTATCGACGGCCGCAAGGTCACTGTACCCCTCGCGCCGTTTGCCATGGCGACCGTGAAGATCCGGTAATACCCAGCAAGAAAGGGACTGCCAGCGCGGTCCCTTTTTCATGCCCCGATGCGGTCCTCCGAAAACCTACCGAAAAAATCGGAAAATATTTTTCGCAAACCCCTTGACAAACGGATCGTGGTGTGCTATAATCACACCAACCTACCGAACAGGTAGTATTAAAGATCCGAACAAGGAGAACCATCATGTCGAACGTATATACCTCTGCCGATCAGTTGATCGGAAAGACGCCCCTCCTCGAGCTGACGCACATCGAAAAAGAAGAGAACCTCCCGGCAAAGGTCCTCGCCAAGCTCGAATACTTCAATCCCGCCGGATCCGTGAAGGACCGCATCGCCAAGGCCATGATCGACGACGCTGAAGCGACCGGCAAGCTAAAACCCGGCTCCGTCATCATCGAACCGACGAGCGGCAATACCGGCATCGGTCTCGCGTCCGTCGCGGCTGCCAAGGGCTACCGCATCATCATCGTCATGCCCGAAACCATGTCCGTCGAGCGCCGGCAGATCATGAAGGCTTACGGCGCGGAGCTCGTTCTCACCGAGGGCGCGAAGGGCATGAAAGGCGCGATCGCAAAGGCCGACGAGCTTGCCCGCGAGATCCCGAATGCCTTCATCCCCGGCCAGTTCGTCAATCCGGCCAACCCGAGGATCCACCGCGAGACGACCGGTCCCGAGATCTGGGAGGACACCGACGGCAAGGTCGACATCTTCGTCGCGGGCGTCGGTACGGGCGGCACGATCACGGGCATCGGCGAATACCTGAAGTCCCAAAATCCGAACGTGAAGGTCGTCGCCGTCGAACCCGCCTCCTCCGCCGTCCTCTCCACGGGTGTCGCCGGTCCGCACAAGATCCAGGGCATCGGCGCGGGCTTTGTCCCGGAAGTCCTCAACACGAAGATCTACGACGAGATCATCCCGGTCACGAACGAAGACGCGTTCGCGGCAGGGAAGCGCATCGGCAGGAGCGAAGGCGTGCTCGTGGGCATCTCCTCCGGCGCGGCGGCTCACGCAGCCATCGAGCTGGCGAAGCGTCCCGAGAACGCGGGCAAGACCATCGTCGCGCTCCTCCCCGATACCGGCGACCGCTATCTCTCCACCCCGCTCTTCGCCGACTGAACGGCACAGAGGAATCCAACAACCATTTCCCGAGCACGCCGGAGACCCCCGGCGTTATCGGGCTGTCTGACAACGGAGGATGAACATGCTGATCTCCACACGAGGCCGGTACGCGCTCCGGGTCCTCATCGATCTGGCGGAGCACGCGAACGGCGCGTATATCCCCATGAAGGACGTCGCCGCACGGCAGGACATTTCGCTCAAATACCTCGAGCGGATCCTCCCGGTCCTGACGAAAAACGATCTCATCGAGGGCGTGCAGGGAAAGGGCGGCGGCTATCGCCTGACGAAGGATCCCGACGAATACCGCGTCTTCGACATTCTGACCCTTACCGAGGAGGACCTCGCGCCGGTGGCCTGCCTCGCCGACCGATCGAAGGTCTGCGAGCGAAAAGCGGAGTGCCGGACCCTCCCGATGTGGGAGAAATTCTACGAGCTCACGCGCGACTATTTCTCCTCCATCACCGTCGCCGATCTGATGCGGACCGACACGGGCGATATGTATGTGATCTGAACGGAAAAGGACTGCTGAAACGATCGGCAGTCCTTTTTGTTCAACGGGAACGCGCGTTTATTTCGCAAACGGCAGCTTCAACAGCTCGAGCAGCGCCCGGTCGAGACGGAAGCCCTTGTAGTCCTCGTAGACCGTGCCGGGGCGTCCATGTTCGACGATGCCGAAGGAGCCCTTGAAATTCCAGAGGGAATAGCCCCATCCGAATTCGCGGAAGACGGAGAGCACATCGGTGAACCAGCGGAGCGCGAGATCGTTCGGGAGCTTGTTGTAGCAGCCGAATTCCCCGATGTGGACCTTCACCCCCTGCGCCTCGACTTCGCGCCAGAGCTTGTAGTAGTTCTTGATCCATTCCCGGTCGCGCACCTGCCCGGGAGCCACCTCGCCGGGATATGAGGGAGCAGCCCAATCCGCGCCTCCTCGCACCCATTCGGCCTTGTAATGCGTCATCTGGAACGGTTCGTACCCGCGCCCGGAATGCACGACGCCCTGTTTGCCGAGATCGGCCAGCTCGGGGAGCGCGGATCCGCCGCCGTTGAACCCGTCGATCACGATTTCTCTCTCCGGGTCGACCGAACGGATCGCGTCGACCGTCATGCGGATGACCTTCGCGTGGTCCTCGCGCGTACAGGGATGGGTGGGCGG
>JAFPWV010000229.1 GCA_017412675.1 Clostridia bacterium | reverse complement strand
GATCACCGGCGCTGCTCAGATGGACGGCGCGATCCTGGTCGTGGCTGCCTCCGACGGCCCGATGCAGCAGACCCGTGAGCACATCCTGCTCGCCCGTCAGGTCGGCGTTCCCGCCATCGTTGTCTATATGAACAAGACGGACCTCGTCGACGACGAAGAGCTCCTCGAGCTCGTCGAGATGGAAATCCGTGAGCTCCTCTCCGAGTACGACTTCCCGGGCGACGATATTCCGATCATCCGCGGCTCCGCTCGTGAGGCTCTCGAGTCCACTTCCACCGATCTGAACGATCCCGTCTATGCTTCCATCTTCGAGCTGATGGACGCTGTCGACAGCTATATCCCCACTCCCGACCGTAAGGCCGACCAGCCGTTCCTGATGCCTGTTGAAGACGTGTTCTCCATCACCGGCCGCGGCACCGTGGCTACGGGCAGAGTTGAGCGCGGTACTGTCAAGATGGCTGACACCGTTGAGATCGTCGGTCTCTCCGAAGAGAAGAAGACCACCGTTATCACCGGTATCGAAATGTTCCGTAAGCTCCTCGACTCCGCTGAGGCGGGCGACAACGTCGGTCTGCTTCTCCGCGGTATCGACAAGAAGGGTATCGAAAGAGGCCAGGTCATCTGCAAGCCCGGCTCCATTCATCCCCACACCAAGTTCACCGGCCAGGTGTACGTTCTGACTGAAAAAGAAGGCGGCCGTCAGAAGCCCTTCTTCTCCGGCTACAGACCGCAGTTCTATTTCAGAACCACCGACGTGACCGGCACCATCAAGCTGCCGGAAGGCGTTGAAATGTGCCGTCCCGGCGATAACGTCGACATGGGCGTCGAGCTGATCACCCCCATCGCGATCGAAAAGGGTCTTCGCTTCGCTATCCGTGAAGGCGGCCGTACCGTTGGTTCCGGCGTCGTCATCGACATCGCTGAATAATCGAATCAAATCGCATTTGAGCGGGGGAGGGGCTTTTTGAAAGGGTCCCTCCCCCGAACCCCCTCTTCAAAACCATTTCGGGAACAGGTGAAATTCCTTACCGGCGGTGACGGCGGCAGCCGAAGTCCGCGAACCTCCCATGGGAGGCCGAACGGGTGTGATTCCCGTACCGACGGTCCGGGTCCGGCTTCATGATGGCCGGATTCCTACAGTCCGGATGAGAGAAACAGAGCTTCCCGATTTTTGCGCGCGCGCAGGATCGGGATTTTCTTTTCTCCCTTGAATCTGATTTTTTCACAGGGAGGAACCCCCATGTCCAGAACCACCTACAAATCCGACAGCAGGATCCGCACGGTGGCCGCGGTCGCCGTCTTCTGCGCGCTGGCCTACGTCGCCTGCGTCGTCTTCCACTTCCGCGCGTCGTTTCTGACGTTCGATCTCAAGGATGCCGTCATGACCGTCGGCGCGATGCTCTTCGGACCTGCCTGGGGCTTCGCCATGGTCCTCGTCGTCGCCCTCATCGAAATGCTCACCGTGAGCACGACCGGGCTCTACGGCTTCGTCATGAACGTGCTCGCCAGCGCCTCGTTCGTGTGCGTCGCATCGTTCATCTATACCCGCCGCCGCACGATGAAGGGCGCCATCGCCGGGACCCTCGCCGCCATCGCTGCCATGACCGGCGTCATGATGCTCGCCAACCTCATCATCACCCCGTTCTATATGGGCGCCTCGTCCGCCGACGTCGCCAGACTGATCCCGACGCTGCTGCTCCCCTTCAACCTGACGAAGGTCGTCTTCAACGCCGCGCTCGTCTTCATCCTCTATAAGCCCATCGCCGCCGCCCTGCGCAGAGCCGGATTCGCCTCGCAGACCGTCGGTTCCGCCGCACCGCAGCCCTCGCAGAAGACCCGCGGCCTCGGCATCACCGTCACCGTCGCCCTCATCGTCGCAGCCGCCGCGCTCGTGTTCTTCTTCCTCGTCCTGCACGGCTCGGTCACCGTCGGTTAAACCGGTCCTTCGGTTGATTCCGACAAGCGCACGGCCGGAATCCCCGGACTTTTTCTGTGAATTGTCCATTGCAAACTGCGCGCCGGCGTGCTATAATATTCCCGTAAACTGAATACATCGCTTATCAAGAGTGGCCGAGAGACTGGCTCCGTGACGCCCGGCAACCTGTATCCCCCCGATATAAGGTGCCAATTCCAGACAGATGAGTATGTTCACCCCCCTCTTTCTGTCTGATTGAGGGGGGGTTTTAACCGGGGGAGGAACTTTTTTGGAAAAAAGTTTCCTCCCCCGGGCCCCCTCCTCAAAAAACTTTGGGAAAGGGTCTTAACCGTCCCCCTATCGAAACGTGCAGACCTGCCGACATGGCGAAGCAGGCACTTCCGTTCCGCCAGAATATTGTTGGTTGGCTAACTTGGTGAGCACAGCAGAAGTACAAGTCAGAAAAGTTTCTTGCCAGGCTTCTTTTCAAAGAAGCCGCGTATCCCTTTCAGAAAGGACATAGACTATGAAAAGATTATTCACATCAGAATCGGTAACGGAAGGGCATCCGGACAAGATCTGCGACCAGATTTCGGACCGGATTCTCGACGAGATGTTAAGGCAGGACCCGATGAGCCGGGTAGCATGTGAGACGTGCTGCACGACGGGTCTGGTGATGGTGATGGGCGAGATCACGACGGAGGCATACGTCGACATACAGGACGTGGTGCGCCGCACGGTGCTCGACATCGGGTACAACCGGGCGAAATTCGGGTTTGACGGTTCGACGTGCGCGGTCATCAACTCGATCCACGATCAGAGTCCGGACATCGCGCTGGGCGTGGACCGCTCGGCGGAGGCGAAGTCGGGCGAGATCACGGACGCGTTCGGGACGGGTGCCGGGGATCAGGGCCTGATGTTCGGTTTCGCGTGCCGGGAGACGCCGGAGCTGATGCCGATGCCGATCTCGCTCGCGCACAAGATGGCGAAGCGTCTGACGGCGGTGCGCAAGGACGGGACGCTTTCGTATCTCCGCCCGGACGGCAAGACGCAGGTGACGGTGGAATACGACGGCGCGAAGCCGGTGCGGATCGACACGGTCGTCGTCTCCTCGCAGCACGACCCGTACGCGAATCTCGAAACGATCCGGCAGGACATCATCGCCAACGTGATCCGGCCGACGATCCCGGAGGAGATGCTCGACGACGCGACGAAGATCTACGTCAATCCGACGGGGCGCTTCGTGATCGGCGGGCCCATGGGCGACAGCGGCCTCACGGGGCGCAAGATCATCGTCGACACCTACGGCGGCTATTCGAGGCACGGCGGCGGCGCGTTCTCCGGCAAGGACCCGACGAAGGTCGACCGGTCGGCGTCCTACGCGGCGCGTCACATTGCGAAGAACATCGTGGCGTCCGGTCTGGCGGAGCGCGCGGAGGTGCAGATTGCGTACGCGATCGGCGTGGCGCGTCCGGTGTCCCTGCTCGTTGACACGTTCGGGACGGGCATCATCGACGACGAGAGCCTCGCACAGGTGGTGACGAACGAGGTGGACCTCCGTCCGGCGGCGATCATCGACCGGTTCGATCTGCGGCGTCCGATCTACGGGCCTCTCGCGGCATACGGGCACATGGGGCGGGAGGATCTCGGACCCGACGGCGCGCCGTGGGAGAAGACGGATCTGGCGGAGACCCTGAGGGGGATGTTTAATATTTAAGCGGGGAGCCCCCGCAGCCGGGCGGTGCCGCGGGGTCCGCGGGGACACATGACGAACTCGCCTGCGGCCGAAGTGTCTCTGTGGCATACGGACAAGCGCGCCTGCGGCAAGTTCGTTCACCAATATTGATTAGTGCGTACCTGAAGAAGGTACGCCTTTTCTTTCGCTGGCGCGCTGACGCTTGCGGATTTGGCATCGGCGAAGCCGATCGTTTTTTTCGCCTGCGCGGCTGGCGGACAAGAGGGCTCCGGAGCCGCCCTCTTGTCAATCACCGCTCCCAAAGGCGCGTTCCCCGCCTCTGGACTCCACCCCCTCAACGTGTGTACCTTGACGTTTC
>JAFPWV010000228.1 GCA_017412675.1 Clostridia bacterium | reverse complement strand
GGGTCCGCAGGTGCACGGTCGTGCGCTTCTTGTTCGGGACCTCGATGCCGACGGCGGATTTGCCGGGGATCGGGGCTTCGATGCGCACGCCGGTCGTCGCGAGGTTGAGCGCGATGTCGTCGACGAGGTTGGTGATCGAGCGCACGCGGGTGCCCTTCTCCGGCAGAAGCTCGTACCGGGTGATGGTCGGGCCGCGGGAGATGTTCTCGATCTTGGTGTTGACGCGGAAGCTCTGGAGGGTCTCGACGAGGCGCAGGGCGTTTTCCTGCAGCTCGTCCTTGATATCCTCGCCTCCGCCGCCGGGATCCTCGGTGAGCAGATCGATCGGCGGGAATTTGTATTCCGGCGCGGCGGGCTTCACGGACTTCTGCGTCTCGGGAAGCGGCGCGGAAACGGTCTCGCGCTTCACGTCGAGCGGATTCTTGTACTGTTCGGACAGACGGTCGAGAAGCTCCGCGTCCTCGGGATTCACGAAGAGATCGGCGACGCCGCCGTCGGAATCCGCCGCAACGGAGGACACGAGGCTGGCGGTATCGGTCTCGTCGCCGCGCAGAGGCTTCGCTGCCGGACGGGTCTTCGGGGTCCCGGTCGGGGCGGAGGCCGCTTCATCCGGGAGAAAATCGAATTCGTCCCCATCCTCGCCCTCTCCGACCGGCCGAACCTCTGCCGCGGGCATTTCGGAGGACGGGGAGACCGTCGTCACGCCGCTCTGCTTCCGGCTCTTCTCCACGCGTTCGCGGGTTCGGCGCATGACCTCGTCGAAGATCTTCTCGTCCACGACGCCCGCGTCGATCTCGGGGGAGGCAAGCTCCTTCTGGGCGTCATCCGCCGTGTCGGGATCTCGGAAGGCGTCGGCCGCCCATCCGGTGTCCCGGTCGTAGACGGTGTTGTCCTTCGGCTCGGTCTCTTTCGGGTGCTTTTTCTTCGAGACGTTGATCGCGTCGTTCTGACCCGGGTTCTCCGACGGACCGCTCACCGGGATGTCGAGCTGGGTGAGGCGGCGCTTCTTCACATGATACACCTTCGCGCTCGTGCGGGAGGCCTTCGACGTCGGCGCGGGAAGATCCAGGGGGATCTGCGCGGGAGTCTCTCCGGCCGCCTGCGCCGCTGCCTTCGCTTCCTGTTCGCGGCGGCGTTTTTCGCGCAGATAGGCGAGGTATTCCTGCTCGCGGACCTGATTCTTCGTCGGGCCGTAGTTCTGCCGGCGTTCGGCTTCCGCGGCCTTTTTCGCGCGCCGGTTTTCGAGGATGCGGTCGAGGTGGTATGCGAGGAAGACGGCGACGCCGCGCGGGGTCACGCCGACGATGTAGAGCGCGAGGAGGACGACCGCGGCGAAGAGGACGATCAGGCTGAATACCCGTCCGAAGCCGCGGAGCAGCAGCTCGCCGAGCACGCCGCCGACGACTCCGCCGCCCCAGAGGTCCGCCCCGGCATGGTAGTGGACGCGCGCGTCAAGGGTCGCGTAGCCGCCGCCGAGGATGTGGGAGAGCATGGACAAAAGGATCGCGAGGACCGCCGTGCAGAGGGTGCGGATGCCTCCCCTGCCCTCCTCGCGGTCGCGGTTCCAGAAGAGGCACCGCACGAGGAGCAATAGGGGCAGGGCGTACACCGCGGTGCCGAACAGCCCGGCGAGCACGTCTCGGATGCCGCGACCGACCACGCCCTCGTCCACGATCACGCAGACGGCGGTGAGGACGGCGACGGCGGCAAGGATATAGGGAGTGAGCTGGGAGAGGAAGGAGCTCTCGTCGGACCGCTTCGCGGCGGTCTCCTTCGGGGTGCTCTTCTTCGTCTTCGCGCCAGCGGTTTTTTTCTTGGTTTCGGTTTTCCCGGAAGATTTCGGATTCTTCGTCTTCGGCATGTCGGTTCCTTTCGGAGGATTTCTGTATCGGAGCATCGGCGGATATCGTGAAAAAGGTACGGCGATACATCGCCAATATATATGATACCATAATAGAAGGAAAAATACAAGCAAAAAAGAGGAAAAGGAGAAAACTTTTCCCCTTTTCCGAAAAGAATTTTCAATTTGTCCGGCTGAATTCACTCCGCAAGCGTCAGTCCGACGGGACAATGGTCGCTGCCGAGCACCTCGGGGTAGATCCGCGCCTCCCCGATGGCATCGCGCAGGCGGTCGGAGACGATGAAGTAGTCGATGCGCCATCCGGTGTTGTGCTCCCGCGCCTTGAACATGTAGGACCACCAGGTGTAGGCGTCGGTGCGGTCGGGATAGCGGAACCGGAAGGAGTCGGTGAACCCGGCGGCGAGCAGTTCGGTCATCTTGCCGCGCTCCTCGTCGGTGAAGCCCGCGTTTCCGATGTTCGATTTCGCGTTCTTGAGGTCGATCTCCTCGTGCGCGACGTTGAGGTCCCCGCAGAGCACGACGGGCTTCTCCCGGTCCAGCGCGGAGAGGTATGCCCTCAGGTCGTCCTCGAAGACCATGCGGTAGTCGAGGCGGGTGAGCTCGCGCTGCACGTTCGGCGTGTAGGAGTTCACCAGATACAGGTTCCCGAAATCGAGCGTGATGAGGCGGCCTTCGTCGCTGTACTTGCCATCGATGCCGTAGAAAACGGCCTCCGGCTCCCGGCGCGTGAAGACTGCGGTCCCGGAATAACCCTTCTTTTCCGCGCTCGAATAATAGACGCGGTACCCTTCCCGCTCGAACTGCGCCTGGCCGGGCTGCATCTTCGTCTCCTGGATCGAGAAGACGTCCGCATCGACCGCGTCGAAGAACTCGGCGAAGCCTTTGGTCAATACGGACCGGAATCCGTTGACGTTCCACGATACGAATTTCATAGTCGACCTCCTTATTCCAGCTCGAACGCGCCGGTATATAGCTGGTAGTAGGTGCCGCGTTCGGCGATGAGCTTGTCGTGCGAGCCGCGCTCGATGATGCGGCCGTGATCGAGCACCATGATGACGTCTGAATTCATGACGGTCGAGAGGCGGTGCGCGATGACGAACACCGTCCGGCCCTCCATGAGGCTGTCCATGCCGCGGGAGACGATGGCCTCCGTGCGGGTGTCGATCGAGGAGGTCGCCTCGTCCATGATGAGCACCGGCGGATCGGCCACGGCAGCCCGCGCGATCGCGATCAGCTGGCGCTGGCCCTGCGAGAGGTTCGCGCCGTTGTTCATGAGCACGGTCGCGTAGCCCTCCGGCAGACGGGTGATGAAGTCGTCCGCGCCCGCGAGCTTCGCCGCCTCGATGCACTCGTCGTCGGTGGCGTCGAGACGCCCGTAGCGGATGTTGTCCATGACCGTGCCGGTGAAGAGATTGACGTCCTGCAGAACGATGCCGAGCGAGCGGCGCAGGTCGGCCTTCTTGATCTTGTTTATGTTGATGCCGTCGTAGCGGATCTTGCCGTCCTCGATGTCGTAGAAACGGTTGATGAGGTTGGTTATCGTCGTCTTGCCCGCGCCGGTGGCGCCGACAAAGGCGACCTTCTGCCCGGGAGTCGCGTAGACGGAAACGTCGTAGAGCACCTGCTTGCCCTCGATATAGGAGAAGTCCACGTCGAGCAGCTGCACGTCGCCGCGCAGGGGGGTGTAGGTG